>CAZQDE010000125.1:0-5013 GCA_964591485.1 uncultured Anaerolineaceae bacterium
CCTCCTGGGTCAGGTAAGCCTCGACCAGCGAGACCAGCCGCTCCTCATCGTCGACGACCAGAATGGTCTTGCTCATAGGTAATACTCCATCTGTCCATCTGTTCCGTTAAATGGCCGTCTGCCTGCTCGCAAGGCGGCCACCTTGCTCATTATAGTTTGGCCTCTAGGAGCTCGATCACGGGGCTGAGTAGAAAGAGCCCGGCGCGGTCGAGGCGTCCGCCCCCCTCTGCCCGGCGTGTCTGGAGGGTGGCGATCACTTCCGGGCTCATGCCCTCCCCTTGACCGGGTCCGCCGCCGAAGAACTCCCCGGGAGGCTGACCCAGACCCTGGGGAGGGGCGCCGCCTTCAAGGCCGCGGCGAGGAAGCGTGCCTTCGCCGCTTGCTCCCTCCGGCACCATGTCCTGGGGGCGAAGGCCGAGTTCCCCCATCATTTCCGCGAGCGATTCCTGCGAAGTGTCCATCTCCGCGATTGCCTGTCTCTGCTCAGCCGTGAACACCTCCTGCATCTGTGAGACCAGCGCCTCGATCTCGGCCTGGGCGGCGGCATCGCTCTCCAACAGGCTGCGGTGGGCCTTAAGTAAGGGGAGCAGTTCCTCCGCCTGCTGGCGGGTGATGGCCAGGTCGGTCTCCTCGAGCCGCAGGATGCCGACGAGCAATTGTCGCTCGGCCGTGATTTCGCGGGCCCGTGTCTGGTTTGCCGCCGGCTCGGATGACGTGGCCTGCTCGCCGGTCTGACCACAGGCAACGAGAGCGGTGGTCATCATAATATAGATCGCGATCATGAACCATTTCTTCAAGGTGGCACCTCTCCACAGAATTCTTGGGCTTGGATTGAGGACAAGCGCGTTGGTTACATTGGGATGCCGATGCTCATTCATGGCGCAGCGCCTCAATCGGATCCAGTTGGGCGGCCTTGCTGGCTGGGTAGAAGCCGAAAAAAACCCCCACGGCGGCCGCGGATGTGAAGGCCATCAGCATGGAGGCAGGCACGATCTCGGTCCGCATGCCGCTGGCATTGGCGAAGATCCAGGCCCCAACGACGCCCCCCAGGAGACCGATCAGGCCACCCACCAGGCTGAGCATGAGCGCTTCGATGAGGAACTGGGCCCGGATGTCGTTCGGTGTGGCGCCAACGGCCTGCCGGATCCCGATCTCGCGGGTGCGCTCGGTCACGCTCACGAGCATGATGTTCATGATGCCGATCCCGCCCACGACGAGAGATACGCCGGCCACCCAGGCGAGCAGGTTGCGGAATGCCGCGGTGGTGGATTCGCGAGTCTTGATGATGTCCTGCTGCGTGGTGATGGTGAAGTCGGCCTCGTCCAGGGAGACATCGTGGCGCTTGGCGAGCAGCAGCGAAATCTGCTGGATGGTCTCTTCCATCGAGGCGGGATCCTCGAGCTCCACATAGATCACCCGGACGCGATCCCCGATCAGCCGGGCAAATTGCGTGGGCGTGAAGTAGCGGAAGACGACTTCGATGGGCGCATAGAGTTGGGCGTCGAAGTCCACGCCGCCGACCATACCCCGCTCGGCAAACACCCCGATCACCGTCATCTTGATGTCGCCGACGGTGATCGTCTGGTAGAGCGGGTCCGTTTCTGCGAAGAGCTCTTTCGCAAGCTTGGTCCCCAGCACGGCGACTTTGTGCTTGCGCTCGATTTCCTCCTGAGTGAAGTAGCGGCCGGCGGCGAGTTCCATGTCGCGCACCGAAGGCAGATCGGCGGTCGTCCCCAGGACGTTCACATCATCGAGCACAACATCCTGGAAGCGGATGGTCTCGACGCTGCCTTGCTCAACGACGACGGCGCGCACACCTGGCACCTGTTCGGCGATGGCAAAGGCGTCATCATAGGTCAGGCCTCCTGCTGGCCCCGGCTGGCCGCGCGCCCCTCCTGGCCGGAAGCCAGAGCTGACATAGATGAGGTTCGAACCCAGCCCGACGATCTCCTCCTCTATGGCGGCCTCCGTGCCGGCGCTGATGGCGATCATAATGATCACCGACGCCACGCCGATGATGATGCCGAGCATGGTCAGGAAGGAGCGCAGCTTGTTGCGGGCGATGCTGCCGCCTGCGACCCGTAGAAGCTCAATCCAGGTCATGGGTCACCCCGATCGACTCCTCGACCGGCTGGAGGGAGCCTCCATTCTCGATGATCTTCTCTATGCGACCGTCCAGCAAGTGGATCGTGCGCTGGGTGTGTGCGGCGATAGCGGGGTCATGCGTGACCATCAAGATCGTGCGGCCATCGCCATGGAGTTCATGCAGGAGTTCCATGATCTCCTCGCCGGAGCGGCTATCCAGATTGCCTGTAGGCTCATCGGCCAGGATGATCAGGGGATCGTTGACCAGCGCACGGGCGATGGCGACGCGCTGACTCTGGCCGCCGGAAAGCTCCTGGGGCTGGTGGTGCAGGCGGTCGCCCAGGCCAACCCGCTCGAGAACCTCGTGGGCCATGCGCTCCCGCTCGGCGGGCGCATATCCGTGTGTCCGGTCATAGAGCAAAGGCAGCATCACATTCATGAGCGCGGAGCTGCGGGGCAGCAGGTTGTAGGATTGGAAGACAAAGCCGATATGCGTGCTCCGTAGGTGCGCCCGCTGGGTGCGATCCAATTCACTCACATCTTGCCCATCCAGGAAGTAGCGACCTTGTGTCGGACGATCCAAGCAGCCCAGGATGTTCATGAGCGTGCTCTTGCCGGAGCCGGAGGGCCCCATTATGGACACGAACTCGCCCTTTTCGATCTGGATGTTTACATCCTGCAGCGCGGTTACCTGGACGCTGTCTTTGCCGTAGATCTTGGTCAGACCTTCGGTGCGTATCAGGGCTTCCATCTATTGAACCTCGACGATTCCGGTGGTCACGACCTCGCCAACCTCCAGGCCCGACCGGACCTCAGCGAAGGTGATGTCCATCAAGCCGATCTCGATCATGCGCAGACGCGGCTGAGCATCTTCCATGACAAACACGGCATACTGGCCTGGTTCGATCTCGCGCAGGGCCTCGACGGGGATGAGCGGAACGCCTTCGGCGCGCCCACCGATGACATCCACCGCGGCGCTCATCCCAATGAGAAGTCGGTCCAGCGCCCCGCTCTGATCCTGGTCCAGCCTCGCCAGGGCCACAATGGTGGAGAATTGCCCCGCGCTTTGCAGGCTGGGCTCTACCCGGACGATCTGACCGGTGAAGACCTTATCGGGCAGCGCCTCAAAGGTGACTTCGACCTCGCAGCCCACATCGATCTTGTCGATGTCGGTCTCGTCCAGGAAGACCTCCACATAGCGTTTGCTCAGATCGGCGAGTGCGATGAACGGACCGGTGACCTCATCGTCCTCCTTCGCCTCGACGGCCAGGATGGTGCCGTCCACGGGTGCGGTGATCACCGCCTCTTCGAGCTTTCGCTCGGCGACCTCGAGCTGAGCCTGGGCGTTTCTCAATTCCAGTTTGGCCCTGGCGGTCTCGGCCTCGCTGGGACCATCCTTGACCTGCTCCCAGTAGCGTTCGGCTGCCGCCACCTGCGCCCCGGCAAGCGCCAGCTCGGCATCCAGTTTCATCTGCTCGATCTCAGAGGGGCTGCCTGTGTACCAATTCCAGTTGCGCACGGCGGTGTCGTAGCGTTTTTGGGCATTGGCGTAGCGCAGTTGCAGAGACGGGTTTTCGGGATCCTTATCCAGGGCGGCCTTGGCCCGCGAAAGATCCTCCTCCGCAAGCTCGAGCTCGGCCTTGGCGGCGTCCATGGTTGCATCGCTGGCCCGATGGCCAGGCTGCTGTACCCACCAGCCGGTCTCGGCGTCTTTGAGAGCTTCCCGGGCATTGGCCAGGTCCAGGTAGGCTTGCGCGGCCACCAATTCGGCGTTGGCGTACAGGTCATCGAGCGCCTGCTGGGCGTTCAGGACTTCGAGCCTGGCGGCTTCGACGGCGGCCTGAAGCTCGTCCTGATCCGCCTGTTCGGCCAGGATGTCCCCCGCCTGCACAAGGTCCCCGATCTCCACATAGATCTTTGCTACCGTTCCGGCCGATCCGAAGCCCAGCTCAATTGGATCTGGCGCCACGAGTGTCCCCGTGCCGCTGGCGTAGAGGATCAAATCCCCTCGACGTACAACCGCGGTCTGAAGCTGGGGTTCCTCTTGGGCCTGGGCACCGGTGAGCGTAGAACGGTAATAGGCCAGGCCGCCCCCACTCAGTCCCAGGATGAGAGCGAAACCGGCAAGCAGCTTCCAGTTCCATATTCTCTTGAGCATCGCTTGGCCTCTTTTCAAGTCGGCTCTTGATCACCTGCCAAGGATAGGCGAGACGCGTGATGCGGCTGTTAGGCCTTTATGTGGAAACTATGAAGGTTCTTGCAGCGGCCGAGTGCATTGCGATCCCTACCTTGGCGGGCGAGGAATTCGCAAGAAGCCTTCATGGTTTCTTCATCAAGGCTTTGCAGCGGGATGCTAGATTGTGGTCCACAAGGTGATCCCTGCAGGAAAGGAGTGTGTATGGGGAAAAAGGCACGAATAGGCCTGATCCTGGGACTTGTGGCTGCGGCGGCCGTGATTACCGCGGGCGTCGCGCTGGCCCAATCGGAGGAACCGCCCGATCCGGCAAGGCCATGCTTCGGATGGGGCAAAGGCTGGATGGGCCCCGGGCCTGCTGGCGGGTGGGAGGCCTTCGATGCCGTTGCCGAGGCGCTGGGCCTGACGCCGACGGAACTCTTCGAGGCGCTCCACAGCGGCAAGACGCTCGCGGAGGTGGCCGAGGAGCAGGGCGTGGCGCTGGAGGATCTGCAGCAAGCCATGGCGTCGGAGCGAGCGTCCCGGATGCGGGAGGCGATCGAGCGAGCCGTCGAGAGCGAGGAGCTCACTCGCGAGCATGCCGACTGGCTCCTGGAGGGGCTGGATCAGGGCTTCATGCCGATGCGGCCCCGCCGGGGAGGCTTCGGCGGCGGGAGAGGAGCCTGGTAACACCAGATCAGGCGTGAACGGTCTTGCGTGGCGAGCGCGCGGGCATGGCCCCGCGCGCTTGTCTT
>CAZQDE010000126.1:0-4844 GCA_964591485.1 uncultured Anaerolineaceae bacterium
AATACCCCGTTCGCCACAAGAACCTGTGTGGCGAGCTGGCGGTGATGGAGGCGGTAGGGGTGTCGTTGGAAGAGGGCTTCCGGAGGTTCAAGGATATGGGGGAGGCCTACGTCCGCATTTTGAAGGACCCTGATGAGGGTACAGATGCAAAAGTTATCATAGACTTCTTTAAGGCATTCGGCGACCATTGTTGGCGTGCTGAGAATGGGCCAAAAAGCCTCAAGGCGATTGGAAGGGCTCTAGATGAAGGAAGAGCTATTCTGGCCCTGGTGAGCTTCGATACTTCAAGTGGAGGCACGATCAGCCGGTCTGGGAATGTCGCGCATTGGGTGCGCGTTACGAAGCTCCAGGACGGCCAAGTGTTCTACTACGATCCCTACAGCAATAAGAGAGACAGGAGTGTATCGGAGGAGGCGTTCGAAGATGCCTGGGCTGCAACTCCAGGAAATTTTGGCTCTAACATTTCTGTGGAGGCCTGGCGATAGGAATTCTGACTTCACGCGGCAAATTATGGACGATGGTCTTTTAATGAGGGCGACTACCAAGCGGCTGGATTGCTTCCTGCGCGCCTGCACTGTAGGGTTGGCCACGCTTATCCTGGCCGCCTCCTGCGGCATTCCACCCTCACCTACCGCAAGCCCTCCAACGCGGACGACAATTCCTGCGACGATCGCGCCCGCAACAAAGACCCCAACATGCCTACCCACGGCCACTGCGACCAGCACATTGATGCCCTTCGAGGCGGTCATGCCACCAGCGGCGGGCCTGATTAAACCGGAGGAGTCCATCCTGAGCTTCGAGTTCAGCCAGGCTGCCCTCGGGCGCGAGGGAGAATTCCTGCTGGTCTTTGACAAGGAGCCTCATCCAAGTCTGCCCTCGGGGGGTGAGATCACGCTTGATATTCTTGATTTTGCTGGTCATAGAGAGCCGCTCTTGCGTGTGAGCTATGAAGGGCAGAAAGAAGATCTGGAGCTTGACGCGGTTCCTCCAGGCGATTTGCCCTCATCCGTAGCCTTGTTGGAGTTGGTGGAGTCCTACCAGTCAAAGGAGTTTTATCTCATAGATCTCACGCGCATCGCAATTTGGGGACTCCGGCATGGATGCGACATGCTCAATGGCGTCGCAAGTAGCGACAAGTACCTGATCTACTCATGCTTCGAAACGCCTAGTGAATGGTATGTCTTGCCGATCGATGCACCTGACCGACCGATCGTGAGAAGCCTGGCCGGTGCTACGGATGACCCCTTGGGCTCTTTGCCGAAATGGTTTCTGGGTGATCTGGTGATCTTCTATCCGGATGCGAGTTATCAGGCCTGTGCGGGGGAAATCCAGGATTGGAGGCCAACCTGCAAGGAGTTGCCCTTCTGGCTCGGCCCCATCAGCCCGGATGGGCAGTGGTTTGAGGCGCGAGCCGGAGAGCACGAGTACTTGCATCCAGATCAGATTGGCGTTCTAGCAGCCGAGTGTCTGTCTATTCCCGGGGCAGATTGCAGCCCTCATCTTCGCGCCTTTCCCGCAAACGTGTCGCCCCTTGGCTCAAGTAGATTCCTGGGCAACTCCGCCTGGGATCCCTTGTCTGAGTCCATCTATTACGTTGTTCACATCAATACCTTTCCGAGGAATAACGAGCCAGAAGAGAGTGAGATCTGGCGATACGACGTAGCAACCCAGCGATTCGAGAAACTGGCCGGTCCGATGCCAGGCGTGCTCCACTTCGGCGAGGAGTGGTACATGTACCAGCCCCCCGCCCCCTGGTCTCCGGATGGACGCTACGTGGCCATGAAGGAAATCGGCGGGGGCATCTACAAGCTGGAGGTCGAGACCGGCGAGCTGAGCCTGCTCAGCGAGGGCGGGGTGCTGCTCGGGAGCGTGCACCTGGAGTAGAGACGCAACATGAGGGGGAACGCCAAAGCCCAAGGGACGCCCCGCATACCGCATACGACGGCGGGATGGGAGGAGCCCGGCCGACGCCGGGCGCTCTTCTACGGCGTGGCGGCTCTGCTGCTCGCCATCCTGGCGGCCGGCCTTACCTACCTCTACCTCGAACAAATCCGCGAACAGACCATGCCCGGGCGTGAAGCTGTGGTGGTGGCAAGCGATTTGCGCCCCGGCGCGGTTATCGAGCCGGGGATGGTCATGCAAGTGGCGGTTCCAGAGGCGGTGCTCCCCGCCGATGCGATCACCGACCCTGCCCAGGCGCTCGGCAGAATCCTTGCTCGACCCGTGGCCGAGCGACAGATTCTCCGCCTCGCAGACTTCGTGGGCGAGAGAGGCTCGTCCCTATCGGCGCGGTTGCCAGAGGGGCATTGGGCGGTCGTCATCCCCCAGGGTTGGTTCGTCGCGCCGTTGCCCCAGCTCCAGGAGGGCGACCGGCTCGATCTGCTTGCCTACCAATCAGGGAGGCCGATCGAGGACGCCGGGGTCATTGTGCAGGGCGTCGAGATAATCGGACTCGGGATGAACGAGGGCCAGGCCCGCGAGCTGACTCTGGCCGTGACCATGGAGCAGGCCATCGCCATCCTGTATGGCCGGGCGAACCAATTCTCGCTCCTGCCGCTTCTAAGGCCGGAGGGGGCGCAGCCATGAGCGTGATCGGCATCCTCGGCGCTCGCGGCGGTGTGGGGGCATCCCTCCTGGCGGCAAACCTCGCCTGTGCCTTGGCGCAGCGTGGCAGGTCGCTCCTGCTCGATCTCCATCCCCTCACAGGCGCGGATGATCTCTATCTTGGGCTCGGAAACGAACAGACATGGGTGGACCTGCTGCCACTCGTCGCAGAGTTGAGCGACAATCACCTCGAGCTGGTGTGCCAACGGCATGCCAGCGGGCTGCGGGTCCTGGCTGCGCCATCCCATCCGCTAACCCAGCTTGAACCCATGCTCGACCTGGTGAACGCGCTGGAACCTTTCACCGACTACCTGGTCGTCGATTTCCCCCGAGCCAAGCCAGCCGTCTGGAAGCTGCCGGCGACCCCAGAGGCGACCCAATTTCTGGTGACCTGCCTCGACCCGCCCTCCTTGCGGTCGGCCCGGCACACCCTGGCGATCGTTCCGCCCACCTGGAAGTCGAAGACGAGATTGGTCATCAGCCAATGGGCAACCCCGCATCCCCTCTCCCCGGAAGAAGCCTCCCAGGCACTGGGTATTGATCTGGCCGCGGTGTTGCCGTTCGATCCGGAGGCGATTGGCCAGCAAGTCCATTTTGGCCTGCCCGCGCTGCTGCAAGAGGCCAGCACGTATGGGAAGGCGGTACGCCGCTTCGCCAACCAAATCGCAGGCAGCCGGGATCCATCGGCAGAGCAAGCGCCCCTGGGCCATGGGATTCGAGGTCGAGATGTGGAAACCTGAGACGATATCCGGAACGCCCGCTGAGAGGGTGGGTGAGGATTCAGCCCCGCTTGAGGATGAGGTGCACTCCCTGCTGACCGAAGCAATCGATCGCGAGATGGAAGAGGGCATCCTCTCTGCGCTTCCCGGTAAGAACCAGTTGGAGATCCGTGCGCGGGCGCTAGTAGCAGAATTGGCGCCGCTGATGCCGGCCCAGGGGCAGCACGAGATCGCCCGCGCCGTGGTGGCGCGCATCATAGGGCTGGGCCCCTTGCAGCCCTTGCTGGACGATCCAACCGTGACCGAAATCATGGTCAACAAGCCCGACGAAATCTACATCGAACGGTCCGGGCAGATTGAACGCGCCCACCTTTCATTCCGCGACGAGAGCCAACTGCGCCACATCATCGAACGCATCGTGGCGCCACTAGGCCGCCGCATCGATGAGAGCAGCCCACTGGTCGACGCCAGGCTCCCGGATGGCTCGCGAGTTAACGCCATCATCCCTCCGCTGGCGATCGGAAGCCCTTCGCTGACAATCCGAAAGTTCGCTCGCGAGCCCTTCACCCTCGAGACGCTCACGCACATCGGCACGCTGAGCGATGAAATGGCAGCCTTCCTTGCCAGGAGCGTACGCGAACGCCGAAGCCTGGTCATCTCCGGTGGGACCGGGTCAGGCAAGACGACCACGCTCAACGCACTCGGACTTTGCATCCCCGAGGGGGAGCGCGTCATCACCATCGAGGATGCCGCCGAATTGCAGCTCCGCCACCCTCACCTGGTCTCACTCGAGGCACGCCCGCCGAACATCGAGGGCAAAGGGGAGATCCCCATCCGCACCTTGGTGCGCAACGCCCTGCGCATGCGGCCTGATCGCATCATCGTCGGCGAGGTGCGAGGCGGCGAAGCCTTCGACATGCTGCAGGCCATGAACACCGGCCATAAGGGCTCGATGACCACTCTCCACGCCAACAGCGCCGAGGACGCCTTCGTCCGGCTCGAGTCGATGGTGTTGATGGCCGGGTTCGAGCTGCCGCTAAGGGCAATTCAGGGCATGATCCAGGGCGCCGTCGATCTTATCCTCCAGCAGGATCGTCTGAGAGACGGCAGCCGGGTGGTCACGAGCATCTCCTGGGTCGATAAAGCCAGGTCCGACCGGCTTTCTCTGCATCCGATCTTCACATTTGATGCGGACACGGGGCTGCATCGGCGAGCCTGATCAGGTGCCGGCATGAGAACTGCGAACCGTCACAGGCTGAGCAGGAGGTGGCTGGCCGCGAGCGCCGGCGGGATAGTTCTTCTTTCCGGAGTCGCGTGGGCTCAACGCGTATCTCTCCATACCCGTCTGATGACCCATCCCTCCTGGCTCTCCGCCGCGCTGGTGTTCATGACCGGCCTGCTGGGTTCCGCAGCCCTAGGTCTGCTCGCAGATTCCCGGCACCGGAGGATGACGTGGCGGCGGCGGGTCGCGGCGGCCACAGCCTTAGAAAAGCTCGCACCGCCGCTTTCCCATCGCCGTTT
>CAZQDE010000127.1:0-2551 GCA_964591485.1 uncultured Anaerolineaceae bacterium
ATGCCAGCCCCGGTCTTCTACGGCCAGGCGGTAGGCCTCCGCAAGCGCGTTCCACTCGCGCCCCTTGGGGATGGGCTGGCCCCGCACCGCCTCGCAGAAGGCGATCAGATGCTCGGTGCCTGCCAGGAGAGGATCCTGGCTGTCCGGGGGGATGTCCAGGACATTGATGCGCTCTCCGGAGGCCGAACCCACCTCGACGTAGCGGCCGCCGTAGGCGTCGCAGAAGCCGCGCATCTCGCCTTCCATATCGACGGCCATCACCCGGTCCCCGGCGAGCAGCGCCGCCACCTGGAGGGCGCGCAGCGTCACGCTCTTACCGGCGCCAGGACGGCCGAGGATCAGGCAGGAGGGGGTGCGGTCCGCGTGCGCCCCGAAGGGGTCCACCCGGACGGGCAGCCGGGTGGCCTCGTCGATGCCCAAGTAGATCCCTTCGGGATCTGTAAGGCGTTTGCGGGCGGGCCAGAAGAAGGTCCCCAGGCTCTGCGGTGTCATGTTGCGCGGTTTCTGGTGCAGGGCGATAGAGCCCACGGGGAGGGCGCTCTTCCAGAGCAGCAGCTGGCTGTAGCGGGCGGGGAAGGCCTGCGCGCCGAGCGTCGTGAGCAGGCTCTCGAGCTCGCGGTTGCGCCGCTGCAGCGTGGGCTCGTCCTGAGCCGTCCGCAGGACGAAGAAGCGGATGAACACCGGCGTCTCGCCGGTCGTCTCCATACGCATGCGCTGCTCCTGCACGGCGCCGGCCTCCTGCCGGGCGCCGAAGTCGGAGAGCAGCCCCTTGGCGCTCTTGGCGTATTCGAGCGCCGCAAGCTGCACCTCCCGCTGCCGAAGCCGCCCGGCGACGAGCGAGGCGTCCGCCACCTCGATGTGCATCGCCCCATACCAGCCGCCCTCCAGGTTCGCCAGCCGGTGCATCATCGCCGGCCGGTTGGGTGTGAAGTCGTGGATCACATATCCCGAAACCTTCACGCCGTCGATCTCGAGCCAATGCTCGCGCTCCAGAACCGTGTCCGGCGCCAGCAGGGAGGCCAGGCGCTCCGCGCTGAGTTCGGGCGTGAAGGCCTCCTTCGGGGGAGGGGGCTTGCGGAAGGGCTGCTCGCCGCGAGCCATCTCGACCGCCGCATCGCGGGCCTGCGTCGTGGAGGCCTGGGCTGTGGTGGGGTGCAGGGCCCGCCAGAGGACCTGGCACATCTCTGCGGGATCCAGCAGCCGCAGCGGGATGCCGGCGGTGGCGAAGGCGGAGGAGAAGACGCCCAGGCGTCCCTGAAGCGTTCGGCGGGCCGCGGGTGCCTTGGCGAGCATGGCTTCGCGATCCGGCGCGCCCTTCCCGTTGCTGGAGAAGAGCAGCGAACGGGCGCCCTGCAGTCCCGGCCGATGGGCGAGCGTGAGAATCGTGCGCCAGGCGATGGGGTTGGTTTCATCGAACCAGGCCGCCAGGGCGGCCGCCATCTGGCGCGCGGCGGCCGCGCAGACCGCTGCCTGGTCCCGGTCACGGCTCTCGATGCCCGCCCGGTGTGCGGCGGCCTCCGTCTCCCGGGCGTGGTCCAGGAAATATTGGAGATCCGGGATTGGATCGTGAGGCTCGAGGAGCACCGTCATCTGGAAGGATGTGCCGGACGGCAGCCTCTCCAGCGCCATGCGGTAGCGCTCGGCCCATGCGCCGAAATCCTGGCCGGCGAAGCCGATGTCGAGTGGCGGCATCTCGAGCATCGCGACAAAGGCGCCCTCCCGCGTGATGAGCATGTCCTCCGTGAGGGCGATCACCGGCACGAGGCTGGCGGTGTCCCCCTGGGGGTGTCCAGGGAGACCCGTCTTGTGCGCGTCTGCGGCGCTGCGCAGACGGTTCAGGAGCCGCATCGCACACCGCGCTTGCGGCGACACCGGCCGGCGGGGATCGCTCGGGGTTCTTGCCGCCGATTTCCTTCCATCGAAGACGTGCCCATCTAGAAGCCGCTCCCTCCGAGCCAGGCCTGGATTTCCAGCCATCCTCCCAGCCAGATCCAGGCCAGCAGGCCCGCCAGGAAGGCGCAGCTCATCATGGACAGGAGCAGACCTGGGCCGAGCGGGAGAGGCCGGACCCGGAGCCGCGCCGGCCTCATCGCTTCGCGAGGCCAGGGGATGGCGGGCTTCCCGGGGGTGGCCGCCTCCGGGACCGGTGCCTGGGAGGCGGCCTGCCGAGCCGGATGCGCTTCCATGGCGCCCTTCTGGTGGAAGCGCTTGCGGCCGTAGAAGCGCAGCAGGTCCAAGAGCCAGCCCTCGAGCGTCTTGCCGCTCCGCCGGTCGCGGCCGAAGGCCAGCGCGAGCCCTGATCCCGCCAGGAACACGGCAGCTGCGATGCGGAGCGCCGGGTGCAGGGGCAAGAAGAGCGCCAGCAGGCCCAGCAGGCCGCTCACGCCGAGGATGGCGAGTTCGCGGGCGCCCACGCCGATGAAGGTCCTGGGCGTCTCGATCTGCGGCGGCACGATTCCGGACATGATCCTCCCTAGGAGCGCCGCGCGCGCCGGGGGCGGCGTGAGCAGGGAGAAGGGCAACGCAGGCTGGGGTGTCCTCCGTCTGCGGG
>CAZQDE010000127.1:2651-4820 GCA_964591485.1 uncultured Anaerolineaceae bacterium
CGTCTGCGGGGCGATTCACATCATGTGCCTTCATGGGGTCGGTCTTCCTCCTCGAGGATGCCGAGCGAGAGCCCCAGATCGCGTGCAAGCTCGCGATCCGGCAGGTTGTAGTAGCTGTCCCGCATCCAGGCGTCCAATTCGCCGCGGCTCGGATGCCGGGCGGCCTCCTCGACGATCACCTTCAGGCTCTCGCCGCGCTGGACGCGCCGCTGGTGGACCGTCCTTGCCAGCCGGCTCAGCATCTCAGGCGTGGCGGCGATCGAGCCCTCGGCCCGCACCGGGCCGTTCACGATCTCGAGCGCCGCCTGCAGGTCGTGGCCGCCCAGCTCGGGGCCCGGCGGCGCCAGGGGGCGCGGGGCGGAATAAGGAGACTGGTTTCGCAGCGCCCAGCGCCCGGCCGTCACACGCCCGAAGCCCGCCACGGCACTTGCGATCTCGCCGCCGCGGTAGTAGCCCAGATCCCGCAGCGCGGTTCCCTTGGGCAGGCCCAGTGAGTCCATGGCGGCGAAGGCGTTGCCGCTCACGTGCAGCCCCTCCTCGATCAGGCCCTGCGCGTGGGCCTGGGGCAATCCGAAGCGGGCCATGGCCGTGCTCTCGTTCGCTGCGAAGCGCCGCGTCAGCTCCTCGCCCGCCGCCTGCAGCCCGGCGGGGACGTCGATGGCATCCTCCCCCGGCGGGAGAGGGAGCGAAGGGCCCGGCAGGCGGGTCGCCTCTGCAGCCCCGGCGATGCGCAGCCCCTGGCCGAAGCCTCGCACGAGCGGATTGCGCGAGCCCGCCATCGCGCTGCCGATGGCGCGGCTCAGCCCGTTGACGTCCCTCGATCTTCCGAAGGGCGCGGCCGCGGAGGGCAAATGGGGCGGGCTGGCCCCGGCGCTGAAAGAAGATGTGGACCCGCTTGCCGGCAGGGCGCCGTCCCCGGAGACGAGCGGGCCCGTCGCCAGCGTCTTCGAGGCGCCTCCGAGCAGTCCTGCAGCGGCGGGCGCCACGGCAAAGCCCGCGGCGACGGCGGCGAGCTGCAGCACGCCCATCGTGCTGCGCCAGGCCTTCTGTGCAATCTCGATGGCCGCCCCGTAGACCAGCTTCCCGATCATGGCGTTCAATCCCACCAGCACGGAGATCACGCCCACGCCGATCAGCATGCCCAGGATCGTCCCTCCCAGGCCGCTTGTGAAGGCGTTCGCCTGGGTTGCGAGGAGGGCGAAGAGCGCCAGCAGCATGAGATTCACGGGACCGAGCAACAGCGCCACGACCATGGCCTTCGTCCAGAGCCCGCTCAACCACCGCAGGGGCCGCATCGACCCCAGAAGGAAGATCACCGGCGACACGGCGCTGAGCAGCAGCAGGATGACCTCCCGGCTGAGCAGCGCCAGGATGACGCTGCTCACCACCACGATCATCGTGACCAGGGTGAAGAAGCCCAGGAAGAGCTGCATGAGCGGCCCGGCCTGCTGCAAGGCCCACAGATTGACGATGCCCCCGAGTAGCTGGTCGCCCAGATTCCAGGCCTCGCCGATGGGTTGCCCCAGCGAGGCGCGCATGGCGCCCGCCGCGGCGCCGGAGAGGGCGATGCCCTTTTCGATCAGGAAGCCGCTCGCGGCCGCCGCCCCGACGCCGATCAGCCAGTTCAGCAGCGCCTCGCGCGCGTGCGCGTAGCCGGTGATGGAAGTAACCCCTTCGCGCATGGCGGAGCCCACCGTGATCATCAGCGCCAGCGGCATCAAGGCCGCCGCCACGCGGGCCATCGCGCGCCAGGCCTTCCAGCGGATGTCCCGCATCATGTCCTGGGGCAGCAGCCAGGCCGCTGCCATGTCCACGGCCTCCTTCATCGGCTCCAGGGCCGCTTCGAGCGTGCGCCGGAAGAGCTCGGCGAGCGCCTGCCGAACGCCCTCGGAGAGCTTCTCGAAGGGGAAGACGATGGTCTGGATGAGTGTCTGCCAAACCACTTCGCCGCTCTGCCGATCTTCATCGCCCTCCGGCGGCTCCCGCTCTTCCGGGAGAGGTGTGGGGGAGGGCGTCGCCGCGATCTGCGCCGCCAGCCCTTGGTGCAAATCCGGTGAAGGGGCAGCGTCTGCACGGCGCGCCGTGGTTGCGGCAAGGAGGAAGGCTCCCAGCACGAGGAGAGCGGGGGGCAGCAGTCGGGCGGATCGCCTCATGTCTTTGCGACGCGGC
>CAZQDE010000128.1:0-3457 GCA_964591485.1 uncultured Anaerolineaceae bacterium
GGCGTGTAATTCATGGCGTTCGTCAGCAAATTCGTGAAGACCTGGCCCAGCAGGCGTTCATCACCGATGAGCTTAGGGAGGTCAGGTTGTATCTCGAGGTGAAGCTGGAGACCCTTGTTGGCCGCAAGAGAGGCGCGGTCCTTGATGAGCGATTGAAGAATTCGATTCACATCCACGGGCGCAGGTTCCAGCGGGGAGGCGCCTACGTCGAGGCGTGAGAGAGAAAGTAGATCGTCGATGAGATTGGCCAGACGGTCGCTCTCGCGGGACAGCGTCTCGAGATAGCGGTTGATTCGCTCGCGGTCGTTCACCCGCGCCAGCAAGTCGAGGTAAAGGCGGATATTGGTGAGCGGTGTGCGGAGTTCGTGGGAGACGTCCGAGACGAACTGCGTCTTCAGGCGGTCGATCTCCTTGAGCGCACTGATGTCGTGGAGCACAGCCACGTAGTTCAGGGGCTCGCCTTCGGGCCCCAGAACGGGTGTGATGGTGACCGCCGCTTCATAGGTGGAACCATCCTTGCGGCGGTTGACGACTTCGCCCTTCCAAATCTCGCCCCGCCGGAAAGCCTCGATCATCTCCTCTGGAGGGGAAATCTCCCCGCCTTCATTGTGCAGGAACCAGGGTAACCTGCCAAGCACTTCGTCGGCTGTGTAGCCGTTGAGCCGCTCCCAGGCGGGGTTGACGAATTGGATCGAGGCCCCGGCATCCGTTACCATAACCGCATCGCCGACATGCGTAAGCAGCGCGTCGAGGCGATCGCGCTCGGCACGCAAGGCGTTCTCCAGAGCGATGCGATCACTGATATCGGTGATGAGCGCCGTCATGCCCTGGGGAGCGCCGGCCTCATCGGTAAATAGGCTGATGCCAACGAGGGTGTGGAGGGTGCGGCCGTCCTGGGTCTTGAGGTTGAGTTCGTAAACATCCCGGGGTTCGAGTTGTCGCGAGATCCGCTCCCGGAAACGGCTGAGCGTGTCGGCTGCATCCTGCATGGAAAGTGCGGCGATGTCGGCGAAATGCTTGCCCAGGAGTTCGTCGGAAGGCAGGCCGAGCATTTCAGAGAACTGCTGGTTGGCGTAGAGGATCGTACCCTCCTGGTCGAGTTGGAGGATGCCGGCCTGCGCGGTTTCGACCAAGGATCGATAGCGGGCCTCGGAGAGGCTGAGTTCGCGAGTGCGTTCGGCCACCTGCACTTCGAGGCGCTGAGCTTGAGCTTGAATCTGGCCATAGAGATGGGCGTTCTCGATCGAGACCGCCGCCTGCGCAGCGTAGGCCTTAAGCAGGTCCATCTCCTCGGCCGTGAAGGGGCGGTCGGTGCCCAATCGGCGCACGGTCATGGCACCCAGCGTGCGCTGACGGATGGAAAGCGGCACAATGGCGAGGCACTCTGGCTCGCTATCAGGCGTGCCTGGCACCTGGATGCCGCGCGGATCCGATGCGGGGTCGTTGATCAGCAGCGGCTCCCCGTGTTCCACGACATGGCCCGTGAGTCCTTGGCCCACTTTCAGTCGGAAGGCCTTGATGGCCTCTGCGTTGGGTTCGAGCGCCACCACGCAGCGCAGCTCGCCGGTCTCATAATCCAGCAAGTGGATGCGACTGCCGTCGGCGTGCAGCAGGTCGTTGGCCTGGCGGGCGATTTCCTGCAGGACCGTATCGGTATCGAGCAGGGAGGAGATGGCGCGCGCCGTTTGCATGAGGCTGAGGGACTCCTCGGCGCGGCGGCGGGCCTGACTGTAAAGCCGGGCGTTTTGCAGGGCGATGGCCGCCATGCTGGCAATGGCCTGGGCCTGCTCGACATGCTCCTGCGTGAAGCTGGCCTCGCGCGACAGCGAGAAGAGCCCCATGCCCCCAATGGCGTCGTTCCCGGCGATGAGCGGGACCCCCAGGAAGGCTTTCACGCCGGCCCGCACCCAGTTCGGCAAGGCCATGGGATGGTCGGCGTAGCGTGGGATGAGAATAGGCTTGCGTTCCTCCACCAAGGGCCAGATCAAGCCATGGCCCCGGAGGGCGGGTTGCTGGCGGAATTCATCGGGCAGGCCATAGATATAGGGATAGGTGGCCACCTGCCCGCCTGGATCGATCAAGCCAATGGCCCCAGCCTCCGCGCCGATGACCTCCGTGGCGATGTGGATCACCCGCTCGAGAACAACCGGCAGCTCGAGGGCGCTCGAGACGACCTCGGCCACCTGGTTGCGCAAGTGCTGCAGCGCCAGCGCCTGCTCCAGGCGTTGGCGGGAACGCACGTGGCCCAAGGCAATTGCGATGTGGTCGGCAAGCGCAGCCACATGGGGCAAATCGTCCGGCGAAAGCCATCGGGCGGTGACGCTGATGGTCCCGACAGGTTCGTCCTCGAGAATCAGGGGGGCAACGATCATGTTGTCCCGACCCAGCAGGCGCATCAGGCGGGAGAGCATCGGACGCAGGTTCGGCGGAAGCATCTGGCCGACGACTTCGGAGCGGTCGGCGGTGAATTGAGCTTCTCCTGTTTCCAAAGCCTCCCGGTAGATATCCACCGTTTGAGGATCGAAGAGGAAGCCGGCGACCTCTAGGCCAGTCATGCGCCGCAGGGTGCTCATCAAGGATTGGCTCAGCGAAGGGGTGTGGACTTCGAGTTGGCGGTTGGGGGTGAGCAGCGCCACGCTGCCGCGAAGCCGCAGACGCCGCAATTCTTCGGTGACGGCGCGGATGACATCTTGCTCGTGGGAGGCGGCCTTGCGGGCCACTTCGGCCGTGGCCCGAAGAGCGGACACCCAAATGTTATCGGAGGCAGGTTCGCGGGCTGAGTCAGCCATCGGATGCTCTGAGCAGGGATTCTCCTTTGGCGCGCAAGTGTATCACGGATGCAAGCTGCGGGCCCGCGGCCAATCAGGGCCCGTTGGGGCTAATCCAGCCACTCAACAAGGGTCGCCTCGCCCTGCCCTACGCCGACGCATAGTGTGGCCAAGCCGTAGAAGGGACGCGGTGCTTGGGGCGCGCGCCGGCGCATCTCATGCAGCAGGGTGGTGAGCAGCCGCGCTCCTGAACAGCCAAGCGGGTGGCCGAGTGCAATGGCGCCACCGTTAACGTTGGTGATCTCGGATGGCATCTCGAGCTCACACATCACCGCCAGGGCCTGGGCGGCGAAGGCCTCATTGAGTTCGATCAGGCCGATATCCTGCATGTGCAGGCCGGCGCGGCTCAGTGCCTTGCGGGTGGCAGGAATGGGCCCCAGCCCCATCATGCCCGGCTCAACGCCGGCGGCGGCTGAGCAAACAACTCGCGCCCACGGCTTGAGCCCTAGATCTGAGGCGGAGGAAGCGCGCATCAAGACCACGGCTGCAGCCCCGTCGTTAATGCCGGAAGCGTTTCCGGCCGTGACCGTGCCGCCTTCGCGGAAGATGGGTTTCAGACGGCTCAGCGCCTCGAGGGAGGTGTCGCGGCGTGGGCGTTCATCGGTGTCCATCCGATGGGCTTCGCCCTT
>CAZQDE010000128.1:3557-4684 GCA_964591485.1 uncultured Anaerolineaceae bacterium
GATGAGGTGCCTCGATTGTACTCCAGGCGGCGGTAGCCGACTGGGAGCAGCGAGGATCAAGAAAGCATCGATTTGGGACAGCCCGGCACCGGCAACAGAGATGGGGCGCCGATCCGTTTGCAAAGTCTGTACAACTTCCTTTGTTGCGGATAGACTTGGGCCAAACCCCGCGCCGAGGGAGGTCTTATGTCAGTGCTGTCGAACTGGAAAGAGGTCTTGGATACCGCTAACCTGTCCCCTGACAAGAAAATGGATGTGGTCAGCAAGTGGCTGATCATCACCCGGGCGGCGGTCTTCTCGATGACGGCCACCTCTGGTCTCATCGGCGGGCTGCTGGCGGTGGCGCTGGCTGATCAGCCGCACTATGGCAACTTTGCTCTGGCGCTCGTGGGCCTCATTCTGGCGCACGCCGCCAACAATATGATCAATGATTATTTCGATATGGAAGGGGGCGTGGACACCGACGATTACGCCCGAGCTCTGTATGCGCCACACCCGGTGCTCTCGGGCCTGCTGACCAGGCGCCAGCTACTGACGGCCATTCTGATCGTGAACGCCATCGACGCGCTGATCCTGCTCTACTTCGTGTTGACGGTCGGATGGTGGACGCTGGCCTTTGCCCTCGGGGGTTTGTTCATCAGCGTCTTCTATGTCGCGCCCCCGATTCGGCTTAAGCATCACGGTTTGGGCGAGCCGGGGGTCTTCCTGGTATGGGGTCCGCTGATGATCGGCGGAACCTATTACGTCACCTCCGGGCAATTGCCCTCGGCGACTGTCTGGCTGGCGAGCGTGCCTTACGCCCTGGTGGTGACGACGGTGTTGATTGGGAAGCACATCGACAAGCGCGAGGCCGATGAGAGCAAGGGCATCCGTACGCTGGCAGTGATCCTGGGGGAGAGAGCCTCGCTTTGGCTGAACCAGGCGCTGATGGTGGTCTACTATCTGGTGGTCCTGGCCCTGGTCATGAGCGGGGCGCTGGGAGCCTGGCTGTTGCTGGTGTTTCTGGCAATCCCCAGGCTGGTGCGCGTGCTGAAGATCTACAACCAGCCCAAGCCGAGTGAACCTCCGGCGGATTACCCGGTATGGCCGCTCTGGTTCGTCTCGGCCGCTTTCTACCATAACAAGCT
>CAZQDE010000129.1:0-4635 GCA_964591485.1 uncultured Anaerolineaceae bacterium
CCCCGAGCCCCAGCCCGACCCTATTCCAGCCCTCCGAGACACCCACATCGACGCCCACCCCTACCGAGACATCTACGCCCTCCCCTTCCCCCACCCTGCCGCCCACGATCACACCCACGCCAAGCGCGAGTTACACGCCCGCCCCAACCAGCACCGCGACCCCTTCACCCGCGCCCCCCACGCCGACAGACACGCCCCAGCCTCCCAGCGAAACGCCCTCCTCTGGAGAAGGCTAGACTCGCTTCCCAAACGCAACCAGAAGAGACAACGGGCAGCATGGGAGCTGCCCCCTGCTTTCTTGAAAGCAGGGCGGGAAAGGGATCCGCATGATGCCGCACAGGCGCGACCAAGCGATCGGGCGAAGACCTATCTACTTTAAGATTTGCCCATGTCATCAACCCTCATCGCTCTCGATTTAATTGGAAATGGCGTGAGCCCGAGGTATGATATGCAAATCCCGCGCCTCGGCCAGGAAAATCACAATTGGCCGATCACGCACTTCCGGATGCGTGATCACCCCTATCAACCCTTGGAAGTGCGGCGATGCGATCACCGAAGAACCCGAGCCAGATCGAGACCACTGACCTTCCTAACTCATCCGCTCGAGCCAAGTATGGGCTTGCCAGCCTGTTCTTAATACTGGCTTCTTTGGAGGGCATTCCAGCGATAGCGCTGCTATTCCGTATTCGATCCGAGCCCTCCAGCTCGCTAATATTCGGATACTCGCCCCTCCGGATCATACTGGCCCTATGCGCTCTCGCTCTCGAGCTAGGCCTGGTCATTGCGACAGCCAAATGGCTTCGATCAAGAACGCTCGCCGAGGAGCTCCTTGAACGCCTGGATTCAGCGCTTCTGAAGGGTCATCGGTTGCAGCGAGCAGCAATTGCCCTGGCCACAATGGTCTTGGCTGCCATTGCTATCCTGATGCTTTTCTTCTCTCCGATCGGGGTGCGATTCGGCCCAATGAGGTTCCTTTTCGAGCGTTCTTTCTCGCTCCTCTGCTGGATCGCTCTCATCGCTGCCCAGGGCCTGCTATACGTTTTGTTTGCCTATCGCAAACATTGGATCCAGCCTGATTTTCTGGATGGGAGCGAGGCCTGGCGGCAGATTCTCATCTCCGGGCTCATCGTGGGTGTGGCATTTCATTGGTTCATGTTAATAACCCAGGACGCCGTGCTCAGCTCGCTGCCCTATTCCTGGATCAAAATCAGGCCTCAGGGATTCAGCGGGCGCGATCTTCTATTCCTGGCCGCGACGCCTCTCATATTGGCGCTGGCCTATCGAGTGACTAAAAAGCCGCAGAGGCTGCTGCCCAACCTCCTTCTCATCCTCATCACCATCTATGGCGCTCAAGTCATGTTCGGGGCAATCGAGGGCGGTGGCTTTCGGTCATTGCGTCAAAAGCTGCTCAGCACTGGGCAGAGACGGTTCATCGAAGCGGCATTGTCGGATCTTAGCCTGGCGGAATCGGTACTCGAATACGAAGAGCATTACGGCACCGGCCAGCGGCTGGCAACCAGGCCACCAGGATCTCTTGCATTCTACGTGCTCATCCGGGACGCCATCCGCCTTATGAATCCGGACATCTCCAGAGATGAATTGTCAACCAGACTGACCATGACAGCAGCCGTTTCCTTTCCAATTCTCGCCGAAGGGACACTGCTCGTCCTACTCCCGCTTTCCCGGCGACTCCTCGATAATAACAGGCAATTCCTCCCTCTGATGCTCCTCATGACAGCGCCGAGCTTCCTTTTGATCCAGCTCCAGCTTGATCAATTCCTCTACCCAGCCTTCTTTGCCGCCGGAATCCTTCTTCTGCATCAAGCCATCAATCGACGGTCATATGTCTGGGGATTCGCTGCCGGCATGTTTAGCTATGTGGCTGCCTATTTGAGCTTCTCTCTGCTTCCCATCCTCGGGCTGGGAGTCGCGTGGATCATGATTAGCTTCCTTGCCCCGATCGAGGGACATGGCCGCCGAAGGATTCTAATGATCGGCCTCTCATATCTCGCGGGATGGATATTCGCCGACTTGATCTTCCGCACCTTCCTGAATTACGACTTCTTTCTACGCTATTCGCGCGCCATGGCCCACCACCGGCAGGGGAAACTCTATGAACCCGGTCTGCGTCAAATCATGGAGGCAGCTCTCGTTAACAGCATCGAATTCCTCTTCTGGGCGGGAATCCCGCTTGCTCTTCTGTCCCTTTCCCGGATCATGCGATCCATGAAAAATGCCATTGCCCGCAGCGCCACCGATTTAGACTACCTATCCATGGCATTTGCCCTGATGGTCATTGCCCTATTCATCGGCGGGCAAACGCGCGGCGAAGTTGGCCGGCTCTGGATCTTCCTTCTGCCCGTCCTCTCGCTACTAACCGCCGATGAAATGGATAAGATGCTGCCCAAGGCCAAAGGGACGATTGCGATCGTGGCGATCCAATGGTTCACGGCCTATTGGATCTTTAAATATGCCTACTTCTTCTAGGATATTGTTTCCATGAATGCACGGGGATGTCAGCCGGATGCTGCAAGGATGAGCGCCGCGAGACATCCCAGAGGCGGCTGGCCACCCCCTGCAGGCCCGGCTCCCAGGCCGCGCCTTGGCCTCAATTGGAATGCGATGGCCTGGTGAGGCGCTACGTGGGATGGATCAGGCATGGGCTATATCCGCGGGTGCGGAGGACGAGATGCGAAGCATTCTCGAAGGGGACATGGTTCCCTGCAGCCCCCTGCCGACGGGAGCGAACGGGGGTGGGTTCCGATGATGGGACTCCATCTCCACGATGGCGTTGATCCGGAGCAGCCACACCTGCCCGCCCCTCGCGCAGCAGCCCCGCAGCGGTGCGAAGGGGGCACACCCCCAGGCAATCTACCTTCGACACTACAGCACCGCCAAACGGATGCACATCATGGGTCCCGAAGCCCATCGCCCCCCGGCAGGGCTGGGGATGATCACTCCCATGCATAGATGATCGCAGTTTCAAGTTCATGCGAAATCTGGAAGTCTTCGACGAGCACCTCCCGCGGTGGGAATCGCGGCTGCTGATGATCATAGCTATCGAAGAGCAGCAGGACGGCACCCTCCCGCATCCGCTCACGGAAACGCGCCAATTGGACATCAAAGTCCTCCCGCGCGGCCTGCTTATAGGCATCGTAGAAGATGGGGATCTGGTAGGCATACCGCCCCGTCAGGAAGTACAGGCGATAGATCTCGTTGCAATAGATCACCCTGCCTGGCTCGATCCCCTCCACGGCATCAACGACATCAGCATACTTCTGAACGTGCGAATACTCAGCGAAAGGAGGGATGGAGGTTCGAATGAAGCTTGCCGTCTGCGAGGCGTGTCCCAGGAGCAGGGGGACCCAAGCGAGCAAGACGAGCCCCGAGCCCCACGGCCGGAGCCGGAAGCAGCTCAGGTGATGAGCGATCGAGGCTGCTACGACCAAGACGCTGCCGACGAAAACCGGAATGAGATAACGGTCCACGTGCACACCCCCGCCTATAAGGTAGGCGGTGGTCAGCCAGACCGCCGGCAGGTAGGCGCCCATGGCAATCCCAGCGAGCAGGGGCAAAGATCCTCGGGGCGGCCGTTCCGCAGGGTTTGCGGCCGATGAGAGGCGCGCCCGCATCGCCTGCAGGATCTGGGCAGCAGGCAAGACCCCCAACGTGATCAGTAAAATCACGGCCTTATAGCGCAGCCGAAGCCCCTGGCCACCCTGGAAGGGTACGAGCAGGCCAAATAGCCTTTCCATATAGACCACGAGGGTCCTGCCATCGATCCCTCCGATGAGCACCGTCCGATTCACGGCCGTGCCCGCCGCGAGCACGTTGCCCAGCGTGACCAGAAGAAAGGGCACAAGCGCGATCAGGACGAAAGCCACTGCGGATCGAAGGCCCTTCCTCCATTCATTCATCCTCCATAGGAATAGGCCAAGCCCGAGAGCGGGGATGAAGGCCAGGGCGGCATAGCGGACTAGGACGTTGAGACCGGCAATCAGAGCGGCAGAGGCAAGCCAGATCGGGCGCCTATCGAGGAAGAAGCGCTGCAGGGCGAACAGGGTGCAAAGGAAGATGAAAATGAACAGCCCCTCGGCCATCAGCCAACCATAGATGAAGGTCATCACGCGGGCTGAAGCAAGAAGGAGGGAGGCGAGAAGCGCCATAATCCCCGAGTTCGAATCATGATAAACAAGCAGCCCCGCCAAGAAGATTGTCCCGCCGAAGAGAAAAGCATTGATAAGACGTGCAGCACTGTAGAAATCGACGCCTGCTAAACCCGCCGCGGTCAGCAGCGCGGAGTACCCTGGCGGAAAACCCGTGATGGGCTTGATCTCCCCACCTCCGGAGAGTCGCGTGAACCCCCGGCCCGCAAGCATGCCGTCTGCCCCGATGACGTAAAGGATGGAATCATCGGTCAGCCAGAGCCCCTGCGAGGTGATTCTGAGAAAGATAAAGGAGGCGACGATCCCGAGCAACAAGAGGAGCAGCGCGATCACATAAGCGCCGGGCATTTTCATGGTTCGGGTCATTCTAAACTCCAGGATGTCCTCTTTGGGATTCGGATGGACCAGATAAACAGGCGTAGGCGGCGACAAGAGCTCAGGCCGGAGAAGGTTCGCGCCTATTAAACCA
>CAZQDE010000130.1:0-4539 GCA_964591485.1 uncultured Anaerolineaceae bacterium
GGCAGGCTTCGCAGCGCCCGCCGCGAACGTTGAAGGAGAAGCGGCCGGGCTTGTAACCGCGCACCTTGGATTCGGGCAGCTCGGCATACAGCGCCCGAATATGGTCGAAGAGCCCTGTATAGGTGCCGGGGTTAGAGCGCGGAGTGCGGCCGATGGGGCTCTGGTCGATATTGATGACCTTCTGTATGTGCTCGAGGCCTTCGATCTCGTCATGATCCCCGGGCTGGACGCGCGAGCCATGGAGTTTGCGCGCCAGAGCCTTGTAGAGCACCTCCACCATCAGCGTCGACTTCCCGGAGCCCGAGACCCCGGTGATGCACACGAAGCAGCCCAAGGGGATGCGGACATCGATGTTCTTGAGGTTGTTCTCGCGTGCTCCCCGGATGGTCAGGTAGGAGCCGTTGCCTGCCCTGTGGACTGCAGGCACGGGGATGTGGAGTTTGCCGGCCAGATATTGACCGGTAACTGACTTGGGGTCGGCGATGATCTCTTCCACGGTCCCTTGCGCGACGATGCGGCCGCCGGCCTCGCCGGCTCCAGGACCCAGATCGATCACCCAGTCCGCGGCGCGGATGGTGGCCTCGTCGTGCTCGACGATCAGCACTGTGTTGCCCAGGTCGCGCATGCCCTCGAGCGTGCGGATCAGCCGGGCGTTATCGCGAGGGTGCAAGCCGATGGAAGGCTCATCAAGCACGTAGAGGACGCCCATCAGGCGCGATCCGATCTGAGTCGCCAGGCGGATGCGCTGCGCCTCGCCTCCGGAGAGTGACCCGGCCGAGCGGTCGAGGGTGAGGTAATCCAGCCCAACGTCGACCAGGAAGCCCAGGCGATCCTCGACTTCCTTCAGAACGCGGCTGGCGATCATCCGCTGTCTTTCGTTCAGTGGCCCATCCTCGGCCTTCAAGCGGCGGACCCATGCCAGGCTGCGCTGAACCGGCCAGCGGGTCACCTCGACGATGTTGACACCATCGACCGTCACCGCCAGCGCCTCCGGGCGTAGCCGCTGGCCGTGGCAGGCCGGGCAGGGGCGCTCGGACATGTACTCCTGGATGCGCCCGCGGACGTAGTCAGACTGGGTCTCTTGATAGCGCCGCTGGAGGTTGCCAATCACGCCCTCGTAGGCAGTCCTAAATGTTGAAACCCGGCCCTCACGCGTGGTGTAGCGGATGGATACCTGTTCGTCGCCGGTGCCGTAAAGGATAAGATTCACTTTCTCCTCGGGGAGCTCCGAGACCGGCGCGTCCAGGTCGATGTCGTAGGCCCCGGCGACGGCTTCAATCATCTGCCAGTAGTAGCCCGCCTGGTCACGGATCTGATTGCCCCAATTCATCACTGCCAAGGCGCCCTCGGCGATCGACATCGTGCGGTCCGGGATCACTCGATCTGGGTCGATCTCGAGCTTGCTTCCCAGTCCCTGGCACTCGGGGCAGGCGCCGTGGGGGGTGTTGAATGAGAACGTCCGCGGCTCGATCTCCGCGAGCGAAGTGCCATGCTCGGGGCAGGCCAGGTGCTCGGAGAACAGCAAATCCTGGGGTGGGTCGGCGCTGAAGTCGCTTGCGATCATCATGCCCTCTCCCCAACGCAGCGCGGTCTCGATCGAGTCGGTCAGACGGCTGAGAAAGGCCTCCTGTTCCTCGCCCGAGAGGCGCTCGACGATCAGCCGGTCCACCACGGCCTCGATATCGTGCTTCTTATAACGATCGAGTCGGATCTCCTCATCCAGCGAGCGGACTTCGCCGTCCACCCGCGCCCGCACGAATCCCGATCGACGGAGTTCCTCGAACACGGCGCCGTGAGTGCCTTTGCGGCCGCGGACCATGGGTGCCAGGATCATGATGCGGCTGCCCGGCGGCAGCGCTGCCACGGCGTCCACGATCTCCTGCGCGCTCTGTCGCATAACCTCCTGCCCGCATAGGGGACAGTGTGGCTGGCCGATGCGCGCAAATAGGAGCCGCAGGTAATCATAGACTTCGGTGACGGTGCCGACGGTAGAGCGGGGGTTGTGCGAGACGCCGCGCTGGTCGATGGAGACGGCGGGCGAGAGCCCCTCGATGTAATCGACGTCTGGCTTTTCTAGCTGGCCCAGGAATTGCCGAGCATAGGCCGAAAGCGATTCGACGTAACGCCGCTGCCCTTCGGCGAAGATGGTGTCAAAAGCCAGGGAGGACTTACCCGAACCTGAGATGCCCGAGATCACGACCAGGCGGTCGCGGGGGATCTCGACGCTCAGATTCTTGAGATTGTGTTCCCTGGCACCGACAACGATGATCTTATCCTGAGCCACAGGAGGCACCTTCTTTCAAGGGAGTCTACCTGCCTGGGGTAGGCCAAACGACTATTATATCAGGCGCGCACCCCGCTCCCTTCGCGCCGGGGAGCAGGGGATTCCAGGGATCGTAGGATAGGCGCTTGGCACGATCCGATCAGGCGAAGGGCGAAACGGCTGTATCCTGCGGGCGACAGCCAGAGGCCGAAGTGGCGGATTTTCAGGCCTCCGGAGCCTGCTCCGCCTATGGCAAGTTCTCGGCGGCTGGGAGGGGGCTAGTCTTGTAATCCTTCTGCGGGGGGCTCGAGAGCGGCGCGATCCTTCACCGCCGTCACCTTCCCCAGGGCGTTGGCGTAGTTGGCCTCATAGAATCGAGTGGCGTAGCCTTCATTGCGCCACTCGAAGGCCGTCTCCAGGCCCTGGGTCTCACGCGGCACCAATAAGGTGGACTGGACATAAGCCGCATCCGGCGGTGGGGGATAGGATCCCACGCGATTGAGAAGCACGAGGGCCGTGCCAGTGTAGCCCACGATGAGCAGGATGGCCATGATGGCCGCATCGGCCAGATCGAGCGTGCGGGGATCGATGAGATCTATCGCCAAAGCGCCCACGACGAGCACCATGCCAACGATGGCCGAGATCAGGTGGCCTTGAAGGCGGGCCGCTTTGGCATCGCTGCTGAGCTGGGCAGCGCGGCGGCGACAATCCCCGCAAAGCGGTACTTGGAAGGTGGTTGGCTTGCGGTCGCCCATGCCCTGGCTGCGGGGCAGGGTGCCATGCACGGCCAGGCGGCCCTTGACCGAATCGCGGCTGCAATGCGCGCACTCCCCACCGGGGAAGATCACGCGCTCGCCGCGGATCACCACCCGGTAGCGCTGCCCTGGAGGAGGCTCAGCCCCCTCCTGTGGGGGTTCCATAGCCACTTCCGCAGGGGCCGCTTCGGCCTCGGGCTGGGGCCCAGAGGTGTCGACGATCGCCTCCATCCGCGCCGCAAGCAAGTCCCCAGCCTCGGGTTCGGCCTCCAGGGCCTCGCCCTCCAATGGCCGTTCTTCGGGTGGCTCCTCGATGCTTGCGGGTTCGAGGGGCTCTGACTCGAGCGGGATGGCGGCCGAGTGCCGCAAACTGGCCAGAAAATCGTCCTCCGCCGGCTCGTTCTCTGGGATAGGGGGCGCGGCCTCGAGGGGTGGCTCCTGCATGAGGTCATCATCCCAGGCTGGGGTGGCTTCCTCATAGGGTTCTGGCGGTGCGAGCGGCTCCACGCCGGGTTCGGGCTGCTCGAGCGGTTGGGGAGATTCTGGCGGCAAGTCGATTTCGGACGCAGGTGTCTCCCAGGCATCTTCGAGTGCGGTTTCTTCGAAAGGCGCGCCGGAATCGAACCCATCCGGGGAGACCTCGGGCGTTATTTCGGCGGCCTCTGGCGCGGCCAAAGGCTGGTCTTGAAGCGCGGCCCATCCGGTCTCGTCTTCGGCTTCCGGCTCGGGTTCCGGGGAGAGAGGGAGGCCGGCATCGGGGGCAGGTGTGGGTTCGGGTGCAGGCCGCTCCTCGCGGGCGCGGTTTGCGATGGCCTCAGGCCAGGTCCATTGGCGCAGGGCGAATTGGGCGGTTTTCGGGTATTCTTCCGGAATCTCGCCGTAGAAAACACGCTCTCCGCCTTCTTCGACCAGGAAGGCGGACTTGCAGTGGGCGCAGCTCACATAGTCAGGCAGGTTGGGCAGGTGAACCACCTGCAGCGCGGCTTCACCGCAGATGGCGCAATCGCGTCCTTCGATGAAGGTATCATCCAGCGTGGCACGTGGCCTGGTGGCCATGGCATCCTCGGTTCGGGCGAAAGGCGAATCAAATCTAACACAAGGGTACCCGGACCGCAACCAGGCGAAGGTCCTAGATGCCTCCATGAGGCTCTTGCATCGCCGGGTGGCCTGCCGGCGAGCGCTTCCGGGCATGAGAGTTGGGGAAGGTGACCGTGGATCCAAGTGATGACGGCCGTTCGCGTCGGGCTGGAAACTGGCTTGGGTGCCCATAGGGATGGATCGGGCAAGGGGGCATGAGCATGAGGCTATCAAGCTTGCGCTTGAGAGCCCGCCTCCGCCCTGCGCACCCTGCGGCGCCGATTGACTCGCCCTGCCAAATGGTCTAGGATGGGACTAGGACTGCGGTCCTATACTCCGTCCGCCTGGAGCCGGTGGGAAAGGCCCGGCGATGGGTGGCAGAGGGGGCAAGGAAGGGGGAGACGATGCATCTCATGCGAGTGATCCTGGCGGCGATCCTGGTGA
>CAZQDE010000131.1:0-4503 GCA_964591485.1 uncultured Anaerolineaceae bacterium
TCTCTTCTGGCAGTACCTGAATCAGCATCTGCCAGTGGGCGAGGCGCTCCGCAGGGCAAAGTTGAAATATGCGGCGGAGATGCACGGCCGCCAGGGCTTCCTCGATGGTGAAGATCAGAAGACCTTGATCTCCTTCGTGCTCTATGGCGATCCGCTCTTCCGGCCGGATGACGTCCTCCTGCGCCCGGGCGAAAAGGCAATCATCCGCTCCAAGGCCAGGCCCGCCACCCCGAAGACCGCATGCGCACTCGGGGGGCCGGAGCTCTCGCAGAATGATCTCGATCCCTCCACGATGGAGAAGATCGAAGCCATCGTCGCCCAGTACTTGCCGGGAATGCAAAAGGGGCTCTGCCGTATCCGTGCGCAGCATGTCCACTGCGAAGGCGAGGGACACAATTGCCCCACCCATGATTTTACAGGGGCCAAAAAGTTGGGCCACGATTCTGGCGAGGGCGCGCTCGTGGTCACGCTCGCCAAGCGGATACCCGATGGCCAGATCGCGCACCCTTACTATGCCCATCTGACCATCGGCCCGAACGGCAAGATCATGAAGCTCGCCGTCTCACGCTAAATCAAGCTGGAGACATGGCACACAACTTGCATCTAAAGATGCAAGCAAATAGCGAGGTGCCATGTCTCCAGCAAAATCACGCATCGGGTTCCATTACTTCCCCGACGATCATCATTACACTCAGCGCGATCTAGACGCCTGGCTTCCCATCCTTCAATCCCTCGACGCACACTGGATCGCCCTGCAGGCCCCTCCGGGGAGAGCCATCCCTGAAGACTTCCTCCGTCCGCTGATCGAGCGCGGCATGGAGCCTATTCTCCACATGCCTGCGACTGTTGGAAGCCTGTCGATCCGCGAGCTGGCACCGCTCTTTCAGGCCTATGCGACCTGGGGTGTCCGCCACGTCGTGCTCTATGATCGCCCGAATATGCGCAGCAGCTGGACCGAGAGCGGCTGGCTGCGCGGCCATCTCGTCGAGCGCTTTATCGACCATATCCTGCCCATGCTGCGTCTTCAGCGAAAGGTGGGCCTGGTTCCTACCTTTCCTCCGCTCACCCCGGGAGGCGATTACTGGGATACCGCTTTCCTGGGACTGGCGCTCGAATCGCTTCAGCGCCGCGGGGAGCGAGAGGTGCTGGACTCCCTCGCACTTGCCTTCCGTGGCTGGACCTACGGCAGGCCTCTGGATTGGGGAACGGGGGGGCAGGCGGCTTGGCCAGATGCGATGCCCTATCGCAGCACACCGGGCACCCAGGATCACTTAGGCTTTCGTATTTTCGAATGGTACGCCGAGATATGCAGGCAAGTGTTCGACCGCGAGCTGCCGATGATCGCCATCGCAGGCGGGGCCATTTTGGATCCCGAGGCACACCCCCGCCTTGAGCGTCTGGCTGCCGAAAAGACTGAAGCTATCGTGCGGTGGCTCCAAGGCGACGAAGTGCCCGAGAGCCTGGTGGGATATTGCTTTTACCCGCTCTCCGCCGACGCAAGCCACGCGCACCACCCCCTCGCCTGGTACCGATCCCCACAGGAGCCTGCCGAGCTAGTCGAGGCCTGCCGCCGAGCTTTGGCCTCCGTGGAAAAGCGAATTAGACCTGCCCCCAAGAAAATCATCCGCCACTATGTGCTGATGCCGCAAACCGCAGCACGCGATGCCCATGCCGACTGGGACAGCCTGGCGCCCTTCGCCATGGCGATCAAACCCACGCTGGGATTCTCGGCCGAGGAAGCCCGGCTGGCCGAACGCGTCACCCTGCTCGGAGACCGGAAGGCCATCCCAGAGGAGCTCGCTGAAGACCTGCGCGCCTCGGGGTGTGAAGTCTTGCGCATCGATCCCCGCCAAGAAGGCGCCATTTTGCAGTCGATCGCCAAGTTTGCGACGGCAGGACCTTCCCGGCAAGGAGCCTGAGATGGAAACGGATCCCCGCATGTTGCTCAACCCTGATTATTCCACCAACCCGCCCGCGCCCAAAGCCGTGGGCAAGGCCACGGTTAAGGTGCTGGGATTAGGAGGCGGCGGCTCGAACGCCGTCAATCGCATGATCCAGATCGGCCTCTCTGGCGTGGAGTTCATCGCTGCCAATACGGACCGGCAGGCGCTGGCTTCAAGCCTGGCCCCTGTCCGGCTCCAACTGGGCCCCCGGATCACAAGCGGTTTGGGTGCTGGCGGGGACCCAAAGATCGGCCGCGCCGCGGCCATGGAGAGCAGCCGCGAGATTGCGGCCGCCCTGGCCGGCGCGGACATGGTTTTCATCACCGCCGGCATGGGCGGTGGGACCGGTACAGGCTCCGCCCCTGTTGCCGCCGAGATCGCTCGCGAAGTGGGCGCAGTGGTGATCGCAGTCGTCACGATGCCCTTTGGCTTTGAAATGGGCCGGCGCTCTCAAAACGCCCGCGAGGGCATCCAGGCATTGCGCCCGCACACTCACACGCTCATCACCGTCCCCAACGACCGTCTGCTCCAAATTGTTCCCAAGGACCTCAGCCTGGAAGTGGCCTTCCGTCTCGCTGATGATGTGTTGCGACAGGGTGTGCAAGGTATCGCAGAGCTCATCACCCAGCCCGGCCTGATCAACGTGGACTTCGCCCACGTCCGGGAGTTGATGCTCAAGGCTGGAGGCGCCTACATGGCGATCGGCCTCGGAAAGGGCGAAGAGAAGGCCGCCGGCGCCATCCACCAGGCACTGCACCATCCTTTGTTGGCCATCGATGGCCTCGACCAAGCCCAAGGCGTGCTGGTGCATTTCACGGGCGGGGATGATCTGACGCTGTATGAGGTAGGCGAAGCCGTGAACGCGCTTCGGGAGTCGCTCTCGCCCGATGCAGAGGTCATTTTGGGCGCCACAACAAGCGAGATCATGACGGGCAGGGCTCAGGTGATCCTGATCTTCACCGGTGTGGGCGGACAGCCTATCGCCACGCCCATGAAAGCCCGCAAGGCGAGCATTCCATCTCCTGAGCCGGAGCCCGCAATCCAAGCCGCCGATGCAGATGACTTGGACCTGCCCACATTTCTCCGACGGCGGGCTGCCGTCGTGCAAAGGAGCTGAGAGAGGTGGATGATCACACGCTTGCGCGCATAACCAAGAAAGTGGCCCAGCAGTTCCCGGAGATCGAAGGGGCGAAACCCTCCATCCGCAAGGAGCGTACCCCAACCGGACAGATCCAATTCGTGCTCACATACCGGGGGAAAGCCTCGCTCCCCGGAGGAAGAACGATGCAGCGGGTAGTGCGCGTAATCGTCAACGAAAGTGGGCGCGTGATCAAGATGAGCACTTCAAAATAGGATATCGATATGGATAAGACCTTTCCCCAAATCAAAGACATCTTCCGGCTGGTCTTCTGGAGAATCGCCGCCGAAACCACCGGCCTCGCGGTTCGCCACCGCCAGCAGCTCCGGCAGGTGATATGGGTCGCCCCGCTAATGCTTGCCGGCGCGATGGCCTATCTCCTGGGGCGTTGGGTGGGCATGCTATTACTCTGGAGCCTGACCCTCTAGCCCCGCCGAACCATCGTTGCCGTCATCGGGCGCCCAGAGTACAATCCGCGGGCGCCCTTTGCCGTTAACCGGCGAAGCCATAGAGCCCAATGATGCAGAGCCGACCCCGGATCGCCGCCTTCCTGATTGTTTCGATCTTCTGCTTTGCCGCGGGTCTCCTCAGCGTATGGCTGCAAGGGGGCGCCGAACACCCTGTTCCTACACCCTCTCCGACGGCGACTACCTCGCGGCCTGCTGCGCCGGGGGGTTGGGCAGTTCCTTCTGGGAAGATCAGCATTCTCGTCATGGGGGTGGATGAAATTCAGCGGGCGGAGCCGCAGCTCCTGGCTGTCTGGTTCCTCAGCTTCGAGCCGCCCAACCGGGAACTGCACTTGCTGGGCATCCCGGTCGATGCACCCTTGGATGAGAAGGGCACACCCATATGCGATGCATTCTCGCTCTGGGAGCCCCCCGATTATGGCGCTAGCTTCATCGCCGCTCTGGCGAGCTATGCTCCCGGACCGATCCAAGGATTTGCTGTCTTGGATGAAGAGGGCTTCGCAGCGCTGATCGATTATATGGGGGGGATTGAGCTGGGGGACGAGAAATTGGATGGCTCTTCTGCGGTGGGCGCGCTCGGCCTTCTTCAGGGAGAGCCCCTATCGGCCTTGAAGCTTCAGGCCCGGCTTCTGGAGGCCTTGGCCGCTCGGGCCCCTGCGCTGGGCCGCACGCCGGAGATCACGCCTCTGACGGCGCTCATTCCGGATCACGCCTACAGCTCGCCCTCGCCCTATCAGCTTGCCTCCCTTGGGAGTCAGTTGCTGCCCCTGGATGCCGAGGCCATTGATGTGGAGATTCTGACAGATCCCCGCAGGCCATGACACGTTTTGCCCGCCGGGAATGTCTTGCATCTCCCCCTAAGTGCGGCTATGCTTAACCATCGATAGCCCGTCTTCGCCAGAGCAGCACCCCCCCCGTTCGCCCTGCCTACCTGATCTGGTGCGAAGCCTTCGCC
>CAZQDE010000132.1:0-4452 GCA_964591485.1 uncultured Anaerolineaceae bacterium
AGGAAGGGGGAGACGATGCATCTCATGCGAGTGATCCTGGCGGCGATCCTGGTGATCGCCGCGCTTGTGTTGGTGGTAGGCCCGGCCGGCGCCGACTGCCCCGATGGGCAGGACTGCCCCTTAGAGGCGCCCCAGTCGCGGGAGGTGAGCCGCGCTCCGGAGCCGGCCGCCGATCTGGCGGCGATCCCCGACCCGGCGGGCGTGGTCCCCATGCCGCTGCCGGCGCGGATGGAGGTGGGGCTCGGGGGAGAGGTCGGTGCAATCCCGGCGATCGAGCGCCTGCGGGTGCCGCTTTTGCGGCAGGGGGCGGAGGAGGTCACCTGCGGGGCCTATGCGCTGGCGATGGCGCTCTCGGGCCTGCCGGGTGCGCCGCCCAGCGCGGAGGCGATCCTGGAACACCTCCGGGCACAGGGCTGGCTGTACGAGTTCGGCACGGGGGTGGAGGAGCTGGCCGCCACCGCGGCGCACTTCGGATACGCAGGAACGCTTCCCTTCCATGACGGCTCCTTGGATGAACTGCAGGCCGAGCTGGCGGCGGGGCGTCCGGTGGTGGTGGCGCTGGGGGTGAACGGAGAAGGCCATTTCGTGACCCTGACGGGCATTTCCGAGGATGGCGCATGGGTGTCCTATCACGACCCGGCCCAGGGGGAGCTGGTGCTGTCCGTTGGGGAGTTCCTCCGGCTTTGGAACGAGCAGGGGTACGCGGGCGTGAAGGTGGGCTTGGAAGCGCAAGCGGCTGGGCAGGGCAGCGCCTCGCTCACCCCCTGGCTGACGTTGGCGGCGGGGTTGATGGCGCTGATCAGCCAGACGCCGCTCGTGCGGCGCCGGCGGGGCATCGGGGGCGCCCTGGCGGCGACCGAAAGCGGGACGGGAGGGCCCCCGCCCTATCCGGCACCCGCGGGATACCGCTGGGTGATGGGCAGTGAGCCGGTCTACGGCTGGAAGCAGGTGACCGTGACCGAGGTGCGCCAGGTGCCCAACATCGTGAAAGTCTGGGGCGTGGTGCGGGAGAAGCGCTGGGTGGAACGGGTGCCGGTGTACCGCACGGTGCGGGTGGATCGCGGCTCCTGGCGCTGGCGGCGGGTGGTGCGCTACCGCACGCAACGCTACCGCACGACCGAGCGCTACCGGGTGGCAAGGACCTATTGGACCCGCCGGGGCGGGCGCTGGGTGCGGGGCGTGCGCTACGAGTACCGCACCCGGCTGGTGTGGAAGACCCGCCGGGTGCCCTACACCACCTGGGAGCGGACCTGGCAACCGAAGATGGTGACCGAGAAGCGGCTGGTGGGTTACCGGGAGGTGGAGCGCAGCGAGCCGATCTATGGCTGGGTGGAGCAACAGCAGGGGACCAAGAAGGTGGTTACGAAGCGTATCGTTCCCAAGTGGATGCCGCTGGGCAGCCGTCTGGCCTGGAAGCTCGAGCGGGAGCCCCTCCTGCCCTCGCCCACGGCGGAGGAGTTGCAGGATGAGTTGGAGGACTTGAAGGCGGGGCGGCAGCCCTTGGAGGAGGGGCAGGACCCATTGGCGGCGCGGCCCGACCCGATGCAGATGTGGACCGCGGCGCCGCTCAACCTGCGGCAGGCGCCGGGGGATGGGGCGGTGCTGTGGAAGATCCCGGAGGGGGCGCAGGTGCGTTGGACGGGCGAGGTGCAGGTGGTGGGGTCCACGGCCTGGCGGCAGGTGCAGTACCAGGACCTTTACGATCGCAAGCTCACGGGCTGGGTGAGTGCGCAGTACCTGGTGTCGCAGCTTCCGAGGCTCAGCCAGCCGCGACAGCTCAACCCGCTGGAGCTGCGGCTGCAGCAGGGCCGCTACGACTGGTATCACCTGATGAGCGAGGCTGAGCGGGCGGAATACTTGGCGCGGGTTGAGGCGCTGCGGGAGCAGCTTCGGGACTGGCTGGCACGCAACGGCGATGACCTGGCCGACACCTGGCAGGCGGGGGCGGAGCTCCCAAGGAGCGGGATCCCTCGTGGCGCCGACGCCTACGAGCACGAGCGCGTGCTGGAGGCTCTGGAGGCGCTGCTGGGCATCGTGGTGTCCTTGGATGGGATGCCGGGTTCCTTCACCGGCCCTGAGGACCTGGTGAGCCCGCAGATGCAAGCCGTATACGATGCGCTGATGAGTCTGCCTGAAGATGGCTCTGGCACGGGACAGCGGGTTGTGTGGGATGCGCTGGCGGGCATCGTGGGCGCCAGCTCTCCGGACCTGATCCTGACCGCTCTCGGGCGGGCGCCGGTGGAGGTGACCGAGGGCGGCTCGGTGGGGGATTTCCCCCTGCGGCTGTGGGTGAGCGATCCGGCCGGGGCCAGGCTGCGGCAGTTTCCCCACCCGGACAGCCCCCCTGTTGAGGGGACGCGCTTCCAAGGCATCCCCTACTACTCGCAGGACGGCGCCTACAACACCTACGTCACCTGGAACGGCCGCTACCACGTGATGGTGGACAGTCGAGGCAAGCGGCATGTCTATTACTATGTGAGCTACACCTGGAAGCCCACCGGGCAGGTGTACGAGGGCTGGGTGGACAGCGCCTACTTCTCGCCTAAGATGGTCTCACCGGGGGTGAGCAGGAGGGTCTCGGGGGACGGCCCCGTTCAGACATTCGGCTATGGGGCGGGGGCGGCTGGTTGGCAACGCTACCATACCTACGGCGCGGCGCAATATCTCAACCTGCGCAAGCTCTTCCAGGCCATCGGCGACCCGGATTACGACAAATACCCCGTTCGCCACAAGAACCTGTGTGGCGAGCTGGCGGTGATGGAGGCGGTGGGGGTGTCGTTGGAAGAGGGTTTCCGGAGGTTCAGGGATGTCGGTCCGTCGCATGCCACGATACTGAGGAATGCTGAAATGGGCACTGCCCCATCCCCATTGAGAGATTTCTTCAATGCCTTCAGCGATTATGGCTGGCATGGGGAACAAGCATCATCCAATGCAAAGGACGCAAGGGATCGAATCTTGCGAGGAGAAAAGGTGCTCGCTCTGGTTACAATCGATACCGCTAAAGGGGGAAGGGTGAGCATGTCGGGGCCGACACTGCATTGGGTTGGCTTGCGAAGCCTTAGCGAGGAGACGAACAGGGTCGTTTACTACAATCCCTACACGAATGGGGTGGAGACGGTCGCAATGGCCGAATTCATGTGTGCATGGGAGAAGGCTTCGGGAGGCGCCAAGCTAATTGTTGCAGGGTATCGATAATATGGTTCGCTTGCCGCATGCATTTATCGACCGTCCTGAGACGGGCGATGCGAGATACGCAGCAGTGCAGCTACCTCTAAAGTGCCAGGTGGTCATCGGGATTCTAGCCCTGGCCATGACGGCTTCATGCGGTCTTAGCTCGCCGAGCGATGCCTTGACGAAGATGCCGACTGCCTCGGCTTGGCCAACAGAGACGCCTTCAACACGAATGCCGACGGCAGAGGCTGACATCCCAACCGCCTCGCCCCCAACCGGGACCCGCCCGACACCTGTGGCACGTCTTCTGCCGAGAGAAAGGCAGTCGGTGGCGGCTGCCCTGGAAGATTGGAGCGATCTTCGGGGCCAGGAGGTACTGCTGATCCTAAGCACAGATAGCACATTGCCAGATGGCGGTGAGGTAACCCTGGATTACATGACCTGGCACGGGAATCGCGGGACGCTGACCTCATTTAGGCTGCCCCCCGGGGGTGCCATTCAAGGCGAGCCAATGACCGGGTACGGAAGGGCCGTCATGGTTGCCTTCCTGCCGCAGGACTCATGGGCGCAAGAGACCTACGTTATTGACTTTCAAGCAGGAATGCTATGGGCGTTTGAGGATGCGTGCGAACTGACTTCGTATATGAGCATCGGGCCAGAACTCTTGAGCTTTTCGTGCTCCGGCGCATGGCTAGTTTGGCACTTCGTCTCGTTGGATGATCCCTCCAAACAGATGACGCATGATTTGTATGGAGAGGTTGATCTCGAGACATCATTCTATCCATTATGGGTTGACGCAACGCGGATCCTGCTCTTGAAGCACTTCGGACTTGGAGCTTGCTCGGGGGACGTAACTGCCTGGGAGCCGACATGTAAGCAGTTCGGCCGCGAGTATTGGCTGGGACCCATCAGCCCAGATGGCTTCTGGTTCGAGGTTCGGTCTTGGGATGAACTGCATCCGAGCCAAATCGGAATTGCGCGCCTGAAGTGCCTTTTCGAGCAGGAGACGCCATGTATCCCCAGACTATTGGACATCCCTCCAGATGTTGCACCCCTTGGTCTTGATAGGTTTCTCGGCGATTCCGCCTGGCTTCCCGACTCGAGCGGTTTGCTATATGCGATACACGTTGGTGTAGATCAGGAAACTCTACGTGCTGAACGAACAGAAATCTGGCGCCATGACCTTACAAGCAAGGGCTTCGAGAAGCTGTACGAATTCCGCGGAGAGCTCTACTTTGGCGATCCGCGCTTCGAGCACTCTCCCGCCCCCTGGTCCCCGGA
>CAZQDE010000133.1:0-4418 GCA_964591485.1 uncultured Anaerolineaceae bacterium
AATGCGGTTTTCAAAAATTTAACAGTCCTCGGAAGGAGAATGCGATTGCCCTGGAAATTCCCCCACTTGCCCCTAGACACCCCATGCGTGGCACGATAGAATACAATGCTGCGTTTAAGAAGGTTGAGGAGGTTGAATTGGCAAACACTGCATCAGCCAAGAAGCGCATCCGCCAGAATGAGAAAAGGCGTCTGCGCAATAAGTCCTGGCGCACACGCGCCCGCACATGCGTAAAGCGCGCCCGGCTCGCTATGGATAGCCAAGACCGCGAAACCGCCGTCGCGGCTGTTCGCACGGCCACCAAGGAGCTCGACCGCGCCGCCTCAAAGGGCGCCATCCACCGCCGCAATGCGGCCCGGCGCAAGAGTCGCCTGATGCGACAATTGGCAAAACTCGAAGGTAGCTCGTAGCGCCTTCTGCGCTGGATTGCTGACCGAGCCTTAGACGGCGCACCCTCAGGGTGCGCCGCATGCTTATCCACCATTGGCCTCATGCTATAATCGCCCCACTCTGGGAAGATACCCATGTTTGATCGAGAGCTGCAAGAAGCCACCCTGCGCCTGCGCCAGGCCCTGGCCGATCAAGGCCTGACACCCCCAGAATCCGTTGAATGGCTGCCGATCCCCTTCCGCGGTCAATGGGGGTTTGGGACGGCGGCGTGTTTCAAGCTTGCCGCTGCGGAAGCGAAGGCAACCCCAGGCCTTCGCGTTCCTGACCGGGCGCAGGAGATCGCCGAGCGCGCCGCACCAAAGCTGGAAGACCTGGAAGCTTTTACGCGCATCGAGGCCACCCGCGGCTATATCAACCTACTCATCGAGCCCGCCACTTACGCGCGCCGCGTCGTCGATACGGTATTGAACCAGGGAAAGAATTATGGCCGCGGCGACCAACAGGCCGAGCGTGTTATGGTCGAATACGCCCAGCCGAACACTCATCATTCCTTTCATATCGGCCATGCCCGCAACGCCATTCTCGGCGAAGCCTTGGCCCGCATCTTGGAGTTCGCGGGCTTCGAGACCATAAGGGCCTCGTATCCGGGCGATATCGGCCTGGGCGTGATCACATGCGTCTGGGCCTATCAAAAGTTCTATCTGGGACAGGAGCCGGAGGGTGTGCATGAAAGGGGACAGTGGCTCGCCCAGATCTACACCGAAGCTACTCGCCTCCTGACCCCCCGAGAGGGTGAAGGCGAGGAAGAGCGCGCCCGCAGGGAAGCGTACGAGGCCGAGCGCCGGGAGCTCTACCGGCGCTGGGATGAAGGCGATCCGGAGGTGCGTGAGCTCTGGGGGCGTACGCGCCAGTGGAGCCTGGATGAGCTCCTGGATATCCTGGATCTGCTTGGAATCCATATTGACGTTTTCTTCTACGAGAGCGAGGTCGATAAGCCCGCGAAGGAAATCGTCGATGAATTGATCCGCCTTGGTATTGCTGAAGATGAGCGCCCCGACGGCCCAGTGATCGTGAAGATCGATGAGAAGCTCGGCCTTAAGAATGAGACCTACCGCACGGCCGTGCTCCTCCGCAGTGATGGCACCACCCTCTATCTCACCAAGGACCTCGCCCTTGCCAAGAGGAAGTTTGAGGAATTCCACGTCGATCGATCGATCTATGTGGTTGATGTGCGCCAGAGCTTCCACTTTCAGCAGGTGTTTAAAATCCTCGAGCTGTGGGGATTCCCACAGGCGAAGAAGTGCTATCACCTGGCCTACGGCTTTGTCAGCCTGCCTGAAGGAGCCATGTCGGCCCGGAAGGGAAACGTGGTCCTATTTATGGACGTGCTCGCCGAGGCCGAACGGCGTGTTCTGAGGGCCATTGCCGAGAAGAACCCCGACCTACCCGAGCAGGAGCGGCGTATCGTGAGCCGTCAGGTGGGATTGGGCGCGTTGGTCTATAGCATGCTAGCGGTGGACAACAACAAGGATATCGTTTTCGAATGGGATCAGGCCTTGAGCTTCGATGGGCAGTCGGCGCCTTACATCCAGAATGCCCACGTGCGGGCGAATAGCATTTTGAAGCGCGCCGGCCAGATCCCGGCGGAGGCAGCCTTCGACTACGAGCTGGATCCGGCGGAGGTGGAATTGATCGAGAGGATTTCTCAGTTCCCACTCATCGTCAAGCGCGCAGCGGAGGACTACAAGCCATTACTGATGGCTACCTATGCCTATGAACTGGCTCGCGATTTCCATCTCTTCTACCACGCTGCCCGCGTGCTGCAGGCCGAGGAGATACATACACGCGCCGCCCGATTGCGGCTCACCGCAGCGACTCGCCAGACGCTCGCCAACGCCCTGCATCTGCTGGCCATTCAGGCCCCGGAGGTCATGTGATCCGGCTCGATCTCACCGCCCCGCCCAGCGCGGCCCAGCCGCCGACACGAACCCAGCCCCGAAGATCCTATCTCCCATTCGGCCCTTTGGTCGGAAGATCCACCTGCGCCTTGCAAAGGCCCCACTGGCTTCGAGGCCACTAGGGTACCGGCGAACCACGTCATGCCCCGCCGCACTCGACGTTCTCCTTTTGCACACCTCGCCTGGGATGGTCGCGAGGAGGTGGAGCCTCCCCAGGGCCGCCTGCATCCCTGGGGGATGACCTATGTGGATGGCCAGTCCCAGGGTGCCGATCCGCGCGGCGATTTGATCTACGGAGAGAATCTGGCGGCCATGGCCGTCCTTGCCGGGGAATGGGAGGGCAAGATCGATCTCATCTATGCCGATCCTCCTTTTCTCACCGGGAAAGCCTATCGGGCCCGGATCGGCCACAGTGAGGATTCGCGGCGGCCCGGCGAGTGGCGAACGGCCCACGGATATCAGGACGCCTGGCGTGATGGCGCTGAATACCTGAGCATGCTATATCCCCGGCTTCAATGGATGCATCGGCTGCTCTCCCCAACCGGCACGCTCTATTTGCACTTGGACTGGCACGCTTCCGCCTATGCCCGAGTGTTGTTGGATGAGATCTTCGGACCTGATCGCCTATTGAATGAAATCATCTGGATCTATCATGGACCCTCACCGATCCGGTCAGCCTTCAAGCGCAAGCATGACACCATCCTGGTCTACACCAAGAGCAGCCAATATACATTCAATGCCGATGCGGTTCGCGTCCCGTATGATCCTTCGACGGTGCGGACCTTCAAAGCCTCGGCCAAGGCAGGATTCGGCAAGAAGCCTGATCTGGCGCGCGGCAAGGTCCCTGAAGACTGGTGGTACTTTCCCGTGGTGGCACGCATGCACAAGGAGCGAACTGGCTACCCAACTCAGAAGCCTGAGGCCTTGCTGGAACGCATCATCCTCGCCTCCTCGAATCCCGGCGATGTGGTGGCCGACTTCTTCTCCGGCTCAGGCACGGCTGCCTGCGTCTCCGCCCGGCTGAACCGGCGATGGATTGCATGTGATCCTGCGCCGCTTGCCTTCGTCACGGCCTACCGGCGGCTCCTGCTGACGCCCGCCGCATCGCCCTTCAGGCTTTGGACCACGGCCGCTAGTCCACCCTCCGAATCTTTCAAGCTTGAACCCGGGATCCAGATCCAAGGCCGCATAGCCGAAATTCGCCTATCCCCCCCCTTCCGGCAATCATCCGGTGGAACCGTGCCCCTCGAGGATCTTGCCCTTTGGGAGGTCGATTGGAACTATGACGGAGCCTGCTTCCGGAGCCGCAGCCAAGCGGTCCGCCGCTTTCGGAGTGAGGAAATCCCGATAACGCTCCGGCACGAATACCCCTCCACGGGTGCTTACAGCGCCGCCCTTCGCGCCTTTGACCTCCATGGCCGACTGGGGATCTGCACGCTCAGCCTGCAGATCCCGGCCTAATCTGAGGGCCGTGACTTCTGGACACCTGCCCTTAGCCCCTCAACTCACCACTTTCTGCCGGCCAGACTGCCACAAGCTTAAATCATCTCAGTGGTCCGGGCTGGCGGCCGGGCGAAGCGGGGCTGGGGCATCGATCTATGAGATCAGAGCATGCGCAAATATGAAAAGAGCCGCCAAGACTGCGGCTCTCGAATCAGGATGACTGGTGCGCTTGGATCAGGAATCTTCCGGAAGGTCGAGGCGGTATCCCATTCCGCGGATGGTTTTGAGATATTGCGGCCGGGTGGGATCCTTCTCGATCGCCTGCCGCAGCCAGCTCATATGCACGTCAAGCGTCCGGGTATCGCCCGTGTAATCCGTCTGCCAGACCTTGCGGATGAGAGCTTTGCGCATCATCAGCCGGCCCGGATTCTTCAAGAAGACCTCCAGCAGCCGGCTCATCTTTGGCGTGAGGCGGATTTGCTTCCCATCCAGAGTCACCTTGCACTTGGCCCTATCGAGTGAGAAGGGGCCGACTTGCAAGGTATCTTTCTCGTCCCCCGGCATCAAGCGTTCGACGCGGTTGATGAGCTTGCGGGCGGTGAAGGGCTGCACCAGCGTGAGGCTCGC
>CAZQDE010000134.1:0-4316 GCA_964591485.1 uncultured Anaerolineaceae bacterium
GAAGGCTGGGGTTCGAACTCATTTTCTAGGCCTTTCTTGTCTTGCCATGGGCTGCCACGCTCGTTCCCGCCGTTCTCGGCTCCACGGCAAGGGCTGGACGGCGAACGGCCAGAGTGTGCCTGGCAGACGCCGTCACGGCGTGCAGCGGACCATATACTATATGTTCATGTTCGGATCGATGCGAGGGCACCGACCTCTATTAGCTTCCGGCCAGGTTCCAGAAGCGCACCGAGTCCACCCGGGCTTCGAAGTTGGCGGTGTCCTTGGCGCCCACGACCAGGCCGAAGCGGCCTGAATCGTATTCTGTGATCTCGTATTCGCCTAAGAGCTGATCGTTGGCGTAGAGCTCGACCTGATCACCCTTGACGATGAGGCCCATGCGGTTGGTCTTGGAGGCCCCACCGATGATCGCCGCGCTCGTCTTCCAGTTCTGCACCCCGGTGTAAGCCTCACCGTCCCAGAGATAGAGTCGGAAGCGTCCATCGCAGGAGAACTCGTAGACGTAGCCTCGGCTGGGGTCGGGCGCCCGGAAGATCACACCGTAGCGATCCAGGCCGCTGCACGTGGGGCCGGTCTTGAAGGTCACCTCGAGGGCGAAATCGGTCTGATCGCCGACGGCGCCCAACCCCCACTCGTCGTATCCGCCGGCTTCGTGGGCGGTCATCACCAGTGCGCTGTCCTGCATTTTGAAGGTCACACCCTCCGTGGTCACCAGGTACCAGCGGCCCCGGCTGTCCATGGGGTCGCTCCAGGTGGGTGCGCCGAGGGATTGGAACCCGGTCTCGCCGCCGTTGGTGCGGTCGACGACGGAGCCGTCTTCGGCCAGGCACTCTGGCACCCAATCCACCGGGAAGTCATAGGGGTTAATAGCGTTGCAAGGTGGGTTGGTCTGCCCGGCGTGGATGACGATCCACTCGTCGCCATCCTTGGCGGCGATGAAATAGGCGCCGGGGACGCCGCCGTAGGCCAGGCCCCCCTGGATCTTGTCGACCGTGATCGTGGCCGGGTCGACGGGCGAGGGGATGAAGGCGTTCACGGCGAGCTTGATCGCCTCGGCGTCGGAGAGGGGTGTGGGGGATGCAGGCGTCTCTGTGGGCGGGGCGGGCGAGGCCTCGGATACGGTGGCTGTGGGGAGCGGCGTGCTCGGCGGCGGCTGGGTTGGCGGGGCTTGCTCGAGGGCTGCGAGCGTGGCGGCGACGGCCGTGCCGAGCGTATCGGCGGATGGCGCGGGCTGTGGAACGCATGCGGCGAGTGCAAAGAGCAAGCAGAGTGCGAGCAGGGCGAGAGCGGACTTCTTCATCGGCATTCCTCCCCGGGATGTTGCTGATCTCGCCGCGATGATAGCACGAATCCGAGGAGGAGATTTGCCTGGCCTTGCGAGCGAGAAGGGGAGAAGCGCAGGGGCGGGTTTCAAACCCGCCCCTACGCCTGCCCTAATTGCTCATTTGGGGCAGACCATGGGCATGACCACTATTCGATCGCGCATCGATGATGGGTATGGCGTGCGAATGCGCCATGGCAGGACCTTCGTGGTTTGGAGGGGCGAATGATTATTCTCCCCTCCAATGGGGGAGGCTACGCGAGGGCAGTGCCCTTCACTGCGCAAAGGGAAGGGAATGCCCAGTCATGCTTATGAGTCAGGCCTGCTCGTGGATGACATCATCCGGGGAATGCGATCTTCCCATCGGAGATCACCCCCCGTCCGCCCCCCTGGAAGGGGGGCTGCGGGGGACCATATCTCTTCCCCCGCACCCCCTCGGATATGGCCGAATGTACCCTGCTGCCCACTCAACTACTCACCGATCTGTCGCATTCCAGCCCTGATGCGGATCTGAAATGCACAAGCATGAGCAGCTTATGATGTGCATCGTATCCAGGGGGTGTGGGGGAGTGCCCTTCGCTGCGCAAAGGACAGGGAGTCCCCCACAGTCCCCCTGTGGGGGACAATAGGGGGAAGAAAGAAATGAAGAGATTCGTCGGGAGAAATCGTGATCGCCGATCCGAGGACAGCATCGCGGGGATGACATCCATGCAGCCATCCAGCAGAGGTGCATTCATGCCCAATGCAAGGGCGAGCGGCCGCTCGCCCCTACACCTCGGGCTCCCGCCCGAGTCCGGAGGCGAGCCTCCGATCGCCTAAGAGAAGGCCCCCAGTTCCATCACGATTCGGGTTCCACGCCGCACTTCTCCAACCATTCCTGGCCGGCTGTGCCGAAAATCTCTCCCATCAAGTCCATGAACTGCTCTAGCTCCACGCCCGAATCGCCGAGATCTTCCTCCACCAGCCCTCCCAGCGCGCCGCTGCCCTCTCCTGTCTGCTCGAAGAGAGACCGAAGATCGGGGGCGCCGCTGCTGGTCATCCAGACCGCCATCTGCAGGCCGAAAAGCGAACCCACGTCCGCTGAATCCTCCAGCGCCAGCAGGTCCTCCTGACAGATGCACTTGGCCAGCTCGAGCAAATCACCAGTCGCCATGAGCCCTGGCTTATACGCGGAACCCACCGACGGGCCGGCGCGATGCGCGTCGATGCAGATCACATAGGGTTGCAGTTCGGCCTCGCCCCCTGGAGGCAGGGTCGCCTCACTGGGTTGGATGACCATCATGCGCTGCTCGTCCTCATCGCCCGGCTGGAGTATGAGGCCGCAGGGCAGCGTCACGAGGACTTCCTCGTCCGTCCGATTGGTCACCTGAAGCACGAGCACCGGTCCGCTGATCTCCTCCTCGATGGCGCGGATGCCCTCCAAGTCCACCTGATGGCGGGCGAGTTGCTGCTGCAATGCGATGTCGGCCTCCTCGGCATCTCCACCTGGCGAGGGGACTTCTTTGGTCGCCCCGGCGGCCGTGGTTGCGGGGGTGCCTCCATCGGGCGGCTGCGCCTCGATCTGCGTGGCGGCCGGAGACGCGGGGAAGGGGAGATTGCAGGCAAGCGTGGTCAGGGCCAATATCGCTACGACGAGGATGAAGTACCGGCTCTCCTTGAATACCATCATGTTTCTCCTTTGACCATATAGACAGTTTGCCGCGCGGCGCTATGCCGTTGCCGGAGTGTATGGCAAGCCAGCCAGCAGGGCAAGCAACGAGGAGCGCTGCTCGCCTGAAAGCATGCATCCCGAGGAAATAATGGACTAATAGGGTCGGGCTTGTGTATTAGAGCTGGCTCTGTTGCTATCCCGCGCTACCGCTGGGACGCGGTTCAACCTATCGCGGCCCATCCAGCGTGCTGCAAGGCCGCTGGTAGAGTCCCTTGCGTGAGCGAGCAGAGCCGACCTCGCGGAAGGCGCCGAGGCGATAAAGGCGCGTTTGGGCTGAGAAGGATGACTTTGCCAGCCCCAGGCTGGTGCCGGGGTTGATCTGCTCCGGGCGCTCCGCCCGGGCCGGCAAGGCGCGGTTGTCTATCAGCGCCACCTCGGTGAAGTGCTGTAGGCGATCGCCCTCGCCCAATGTGATGATCGCCAGTCTAGAACCGCGGCGCGGCAGGATAGCGCCCTCGTCGGAGGAAATTGACGTTGATCACTTTATGTGATAAGGTGATCACCAGAGGTGATAGCGATGCCCGAAACCGAGGTTCTCGAAAGCTCACTTCTTGAGCGGCTCTTCTCCTCCCGTGTGAGAATCCAGCTTCTGAGCGCGTTTCTCCTGCATCCCGAGGAGCCGCATCACATTCGCGCGCTCGCATCGAAAGTCGACGCCCATTACAGCGCGGTCTGGAGGGAGCTCAAGAACCTTGAGAAAGCTGGGCTGCTCCGGAGTGAGAGCGTGGGTGGGAGAAAGCTGTACCAGTTGAACCCTGAGTTCCCGATACTTTCCGAGCTTCGCCGCATCCTTCTCAAGACGGTTGGCGCAGGCGATTTGCTTCGAAAGGTCTTGAGCCGCTTCGAGGGAATCGAGGCTGCCTTCATTTTTGGCTCTTTCGCCGAGGGAGAACAAGACGCCGAGTCCGATCTGGATCTGATGATCCTCGGCGAAGTCGATTTGGCAAAGCTTTCGCCCGTAGTGGAGGAACTTGAGGGGATGCTGGGGCGTGAGGTCAATTACGTACTCTTCACAAAAGATGAATGGGAATCGAGGCTGGCAGAGGGAGATGCCTTTGCCTCGGATGTTCGCGATGGGTCGAAAGTCATGTTAATCGGAAAGCAAGATGCCCTATGAGCGGCTGATCCAGCAAGCTCGGATCAAGGCCTATCGTGCCAGCGAGGGGGAAATCCGAAACCTTCTCGAGATCGCTGCGAGAGATCTAGAGGCTGCCGAGAGCATGATGGGCATCGATCCGAATTGGGCATACAACATCGCCTATAACGCCTTGCTGCAATCATCAC
>CAZQDE010000135.1:0-4097 GCA_964591485.1 uncultured Anaerolineaceae bacterium
CACACCCATCTGGGAGGCCACGGCTGCGACCACGCGTGGGTGGCAGTGCCCCACATGGCAGACATTGTTCACGCAATCCAGGTAGGCCCGGCCCTGCTCATCGATCAGGTAGCATCCTGCACCACGCAGGATTTCCAGCGGCCTGCGATAGGCTAGGCTGAGTGCGCCGCTGAAGTGGCGCCGGCGATGTCGCAGCACCTGGGCCGGATCAGGCGCGGTGGGCTTTGGGATTTCGGGAAGGCCGACCAATGGTGCGGGGTCGGGCGAAAAAGCGCGCCACACCCGATCATGCTCGGGAAGCGCCGCGCCGGGGAAAGTCCCTTGATGGCCAAGCAGGTCGGTGATGATCTGCAAGTGCAGGTGGGACGGCCAGCCGCCGTTCTCGTCTGGGCTGCCCAGGCTGCCGATCCGCTCTCCCGCCTCAACTTCTTGGCTGATCTGCAGCGCATCCAGGGATGCGCGACTCAGGTGCCCGTAGAGTGTATAGAAGCGCCCGGCCTCGGTATCGTGTTCCAGGATGAGAGTGGGGCCGTAATCCCAAGGCTCACGATTGTCCTGCAAGCTATGGACCCTTCCACAGAGGGGCGCGTGCACACCGGTGCCCTCCGGCGCGAAAAGGTCAATCCCTAAATGCAGCGTGCGCCAGACCGGGCCCCAGTTGGTCTGGGCCCGGAAGGCCTCCCGAGTGTTCCAGGCGCGAGCTTCGCCGTAGGCACCGATCGCTGGAAGGGCCGAAGGCTCTAGCGATAGATGCGCGGCAGGATTTTCAATCGCCGACCGATCGATGAGCGGACTTCCCACGCTCAGGTCGAGCGTCGGCGCTTCGCGCAAGCTCTGGGTGCCTTCCAGCACGGAGGCGAAAGATCCCGCCTGTTTTCTGAGCCAGGCCTGGAAGCGGGTTGAATGGGGCAGCGGTTCCCAGCCACAGGCCTCTCGGAAGGTTGCCTCCGCCAGACGAGGGTGAATCTGCTCCCAGGCGGAGAGCGCCCGCCAGGCCGGTGCCTCGCTGATGGTGAGGTACGGATCGGAAGGATCGATCTGTTTCTGATGGGCGGCGATGGCCACGCTGGTGCAGAGCCGCATGGCAATGAAATCGTAGAGCAGCGCCACCTCCACCTCTTGCAAGGGGAAGCCTGCATGGTAGCCCCGCAGCACCTCGGCCGCGGCCATGAGCGGGTCGGGTTTGTCGAGCAGCGCATAGGCGGCGCAGACCGCCACCTCGGCGAGCACGAAGGTCTTGAGCATGTCGCCGAAATCGAGCAAACCCAGCGTGGGCGGCTGATCAAGCGCCGGCTGGTGCACGATCACGTTGTAGTCGTTGGCGTCGTTGTGGATGATCGCCCGGCGCAGTTCGCCGAAACGGGGTTGGACTCGCTCGTGCCAGCGGGCCTCGAAACCTTCCACCAGCCGGCGGCGCTCCGCCGGTTCGATCTTGGGCCTAAACTCCGCCAGCACCTCTGATGCACGCTGCAGGTCCCAGCGCAGGAGGCGTTCGGCGGCCGGATGCTCGAAGCCGTCGAGGGCGGAATCGATCCTGGCCATCAGGCTGCCCAATGTGCGCAGCAAGGTCGGGCTGTGTGGTCGGAAGGTTGCGAAGGGGATGCCCGGGATATGCGCGAGCAGGCGAACATAGTGTCGCTGGCCCTCTGGGCCCTCGATTTGGGCGCACGCTTGGCCTTCCAGTGTGGGGATTAGGCGCGGACAGGCTATCTCATCGAGCGATTGGGTGACCAGGTCAAGAGCGCGATTTTGCAAATCCAAGATCTCCGGCCGTTCGGAGGCGTTGGCGATTTTCAAGACGAAGCGCTCCCCCCCTTCGGTCCGAAGGAGGAAATTCTGGTCACGTTCACTCGGCAGGGGCTGGGGCCGGGCTCGGATCCCATAAAGGTGTTCTGCGACCCGAGCGGCCTCTAAGGGCTGGAAGGAGGGCTTTCCACGGTCGGGTACGGTCATGACATGGCTCCCGCAGGGCTGGATCGAAGGGACACCCCGATTATATGCGCGACCCCGGCGCGGGCGCATGCAGGACGCTGGGTTGGGTTGCGCGGGTATCACGTTGTGCGAATGATGGGCTAACCTTGCGCGCGCGGGAGGGTGAAGCGGAAGCGTGTGCCTTGGCCTTCCACGCTCTCGACTTCGATGCGCCCTCCGTGGGCTTCCACCAGGGCTTTGGCGATGGCGAGCCCCAGACCTGACCCCCCGCTTTCGCGGTCACGAGCGGGATCGGCGCGATAGAAACGGTCGAATATATGGGGCAGGGCCTCTTGGGGAATCCCCGGCCCGGTGTCTTCGACCTGGAATTCAATCGCCCCCTCCACCTGCCGGGCAGAGAGTCGAACCTCTCCACCCGAGGGGGTGTGGCGAAAAGCGTTCGTCAATAGGTTGTCCAGCACCTGGGCGACCCGGTCGGGGTCGGCATCCGCTGCCGGAAGCGACTCAGAGACATGCACCTCGAGCTTGAGATCCTTATCGCGGGCGAAGGGCAGGTGGGCGCTGGCGGCCTTTTGAAGCAGCTCCGTGGGGGAGGTGGGGCGGCGGATGAGCGTGAGCTCGCCGGCTTCAGCGCGGGACAGTACTCGTAGGTCCTCCACCAAACGGCTCAGCCGACCGGCCTCGTCGCGGATGATTTGAAAGGTCTCGGCATTGGCCGGCAAGACGCCTTCCTCCAGCGCATCGGCGTGGCCCAGGATGACGCTGATGGGTGTGCGCAATTCATGGGCGATATCGGCGGTCATCTGGCGGCGCAGAGCCTGGGCGTGGGCCAGGTCGGCGCTCATGCGATTGAAGGAGGCTGCCAGGGTCCCCAACTCATCGCGTGTGCGCACGGGCACCTGCTGGTTGAGATCGCCTGCGGCGAGCGCTTCGGTCGCGGCGGTCAGTTCGCGGATAGGGCGGGTGAGCGTGCGTGCCAGCATCGTCCCCAGGGCGAATGCGAGCACAATCGCACCCCCGGCGGCGATCAGCAGGGTGCGGTTGATGCGTTCGAGCAGCAGTGTCTCGGCCTGTGTCGGCCGGAAACCCTCGCGCAGCCCAAGCAGCCACGCCACGGTTTCTCCTTCCACGGTCAGGGGAGTCCCGGCCTGGAAGATCTCCGGTGCCAGGCGCTCGCCTGCCCGATGAGGGGGCCCGCCAAGCAGAACACGCCCCTGCGCGTCCGTGAGGGTGGGCATGTTGCCGCGCCATGGCCGGCCGCCGCCAGGGCCGAAGGAGGGTCGGTCCGGTGAGGACCAGAGCGCCTCGGCACCCTCGAAGCTGCCGTGCTCGGCGTAGAAGGCCTCCAGCTCCTGCGCCAGGGAGGCTTGAGCTTGATCGAAGAGGAAGCGGCCGAACTCGCTTTGTGTGGTCCGGCTGGCAGCGAGCGCCACCAGCCCGACCCCGGCGAGGCCGACGGCTAGGAATGCCAACGTAAGCTTGGTGGCCAGTCGCATGGTCCCTTATGTCTGCGTGAAACGGTAGCCCACGCCGTATACCGTTTCGATGAGCTTCGGGTTGCGGGGATCGGCTTCGAGTTTAGCGCGCAGGTTCTTAATATGAACATCGATCGTGCGCTCGTATCCTGCGTAGGCAGTTCCATGGATTCGATCGAGCAATTCCATGCGGGAGAAGACCCGCCCCGGCGCGGCCATCAACGCCGCCAGGATCTCGAATTCGGAGGGGGTGAGACCGACCGGATGTCCGTCGACCTGAACCAGGTGCCGCTCCCGGTCGAGCGTGATACTCCCGCGGTGCAACACGGACGGGGCCACACCCTCGCCGCTGGCGCGCCGCAGCACGGCGCGGATGCGCGCCAGCAGTTCGCGCGGTCGAAAGGGCTTGGTGACGTAGTCGTCGGCCCCCAGCTCCAACCCGATAACCTTGTCGTCGCTCTCGACGCGCGCCGTGAGCAGGATGATGGGCGTATCGTGGCGTTGTCGGTAGTGGCGCATGAACTCGAGCCCGTCCATCTCAGGCATCATCACATCGAGAACGATCAGATCCGGCTGCTCCTCCCGGGTCACCTCGAGCGCCTGGCGTCCATTGCTGGCCGTCAGGACCCGGTAGCCCTCCTGGGTCAGGTAAGCCTCGACCAGCGAGACCAGCCGCTCCTCATCGTCGAC
>CAZQDE010000136.1:0-4080 GCA_964591485.1 uncultured Anaerolineaceae bacterium
CAATGATCGATTCGAGCCGCGCCTGCTCCTTGGGCGAGAGCCCGCCCTCCGCCAGGCGGCGGCGCGCCGCCCGTGCGGCTTGCACCTGTTTCGTTAGGTTGACTTCCTCTTCGGCCGTTAGAAGTGGGGCTCGTGTGATCTCCTCGATGTAGCGGTTCTTGAGACTCATCTCATCCAAACCGATAAACCAGTCCTGTTCCATCTCATCCATCCTTCCCCCTGCCCGACCCCCTTTGCTACCGCATTATGATCTGGCCGGGGGACTCAAGCGCTAGAACTACCGTTTCCGAATCGGGGGTCCTCTGCGCCTGCATCTTACACGTTTCCGGGACTTAAGTCAATAACTTTCAAAAGTATGAAGTATATGGTATATTTGACGTCTCCCACCCTGCGTGATACCATCTCCTTGAGGCCATTCGACCGTATGCAATCGACCCGTCAGGACATCCTCTCCCATCTTCAACGGCATCCCGCCGCCAGCGTAGGCGACCTGGCGACCCGTTTGGGCATGTCCCTGGGGACGATCCGCCACCATCTTTCCGTGCTCGAGCGTGCGGGCCTGGTCTCCCACGAAGTCCTCCGGCAAGAGATCGGCCGGCCACGCATGGTCTACTCCCTGAGCGAGCGCGGCGAGGAAAGCTTCCCCAAGCAATATGACCGCCTCTCGGCGGCACTTCTTACCGAAATCAAGGCCCAGCATGGCGACGAGGCCCTGATGGCGCTGATCCGTGGTGCCGCCCGGCGCCTGACCGAATCCATGGGCATCAATGACTTGCCCGCGGACGCCTATGAGGCCCGGCTTCAATCCCTCCTGAAACTCATGGACCGGGACGGGAATTCGCTCGAGTGGAAACTCGAGAATGGCCGGCTTCAAATCCATCAGCACACCTGTCCCTACCAGGCGGTGGCAGGGCAGCACCCCGAAGTGTGCCAGTTCGATCGCGAGTTGATCGGCTGCGTGATGGGCAAACCCGTGCGCCAAATTGCCAGCCGCATCCAGGGCGACAGCCACTGTGCCTACGAAATCGATTTAGATAGAAGCAAGCAAGGGTAGATTGGCCGAGCCTCGGGTCGCTTGGGCAAACCTGGCGAGTCCCGGCGGTCTATAAGGGTATAATGCTCCCATGAAAAGGAGAACCGCATGATCCAAATCACCGACACCGCCCAAGCCAAAATTCAGGACCTCCTTCAACAGCAGAACCGCGGCGACCTGGCCCTGCGCATGCAGATTATTGGCCGGGGCCCCGGCGGCTTCCGCTATGCCTTGAGTTTCGTCCCCGAGAGTGACCGCGCCGAGGAAGACCAAATGCTCGCCTTCGAGGGCTTTAATGTCTACATCGACGCCGCCAGCGCGCCGAAGCTCTCCGGTGCCACGGTCGACTTCGAGGAGAATGCTTTCCAGGGCGGGTTCACGATCGATAACCCCAATCCCGCCTGGGATGATCCTACGGCCCAATCGATCCAAGAATTCATCGACAGCCAGATCAACCCTGGCGTGGGCGCCCATGGCGGCTTTGTGACCCTGCTCGATTACCGCGATGGCATCGCCTACATCGCTTTCGGCGGAGGCTGTCAAGGTTGCGGACTGGTGGATGTGACCCTCAAGCAGGGCGTGGAAGTGATGATTAAGGAAGCCATCCCCGAAGTGCGTGAGGTCGTGGACACCACCGATCATGGTTCCGGCCACAACCCATTCTACGCTGCCCGTGAGGGCGATTCGGCCCTATCCTGAACCCCGGGCATAAACACCAGTATCCCAAGAGCCGCCCTCCGGGGGCGGCTCTGATTTTCTTGGGACCCTGGATCGATGACTTCGTCGGTCCATGATTCAAGCCACTGCAACCCGGGAAATATTCAGGGCTGCCTGATCAGGGCAGCCCTCGTGCGATGGCGTGGTCCTCGGTTCTCAAATATCCAGGTTGCGAACTTCCTTGGCATGGGTTTGGATGAAGCGCCGCCTTGGGGGCACGGCCGCGCCCATCAACATATCGAATGTGCGGTCGGCGGCGGCGGCATCTTCGATCGTTACCTGCAACAGGATACGGTTGGCAGGGTCCATGGTCGTCTCCCACAATTGCTGCGGGTTCATCTCACCCAGACCCTTGTAGCGCTGCACGGAAACACGGTCGCCGTCCACACCGAGTTGCTTGATGATCTGCGCCCGCTCGTTCTCCGTATAGGCGTATTGGCGCTTGTTCTTATACTCAATGCGGTAGAGCGGCGGCTGGGCCACGAAGAGGTGGCCTTCCTCGATCAGCTCCGGCATATATCGGAAGAAGAACGTGAGCAGTAGCGTGCGGATGTGGCTGCCGTCCACGTCAGCGTCGGTCATGATAATCACGCGGCCATAACGCAGACCGCTGAGGTCGAACGACTCTCCGATGCTGGTCCCCAGCGCGGAGATCAGCGCTTTCACCTCATTGTTCGAGAGCACCTTGTCGAGGCGCGCCCGCTCGGTGTTCAGGATCTTGCCCCGCAGAGGCAGAATCGCCTGGAAGTGTCGGTCCCTGCCTTGCTTGGCGGATCCACCGGCCGAGTCGCCCTCCACGATGTAAAGCTCGCACTTATTCGGATCCCGCTCTGAGCAATCAGCCAGCTTTCCGGGCAGGGTCAGGCTTTCCAGCGCGCTCTTGCGAATGACCAGGTCGCGAGCCTTGCGGGCGGCATCACGCGCCCGGGCAGAGGTAAGGCACTTTTGAACGATAGCCCGGCCAGCGCGCGGGCTGCCCTCCAGAAACTCACTCAGGGCCTCGCCGAGCACCTGCTGCACCTGGGTCTGCACCTCCGCATTCATCAGTTTGACCTTGGTCTGGCTCTCAAACTGCGGATCGCGGTGCTTGATGCTGACGATGGCCGTCAGGCCTTCGCGGGTGTCATCCCCGCTGAAATTGGGATCCGAATCCTTCAGCAGGTTATTCTTGCGGGCGTAATCATTGATGGTGCGGGTGATCGCCGCCCGCATCCCTGTCAGATGGGTGCCACCATCAATGGTGTGGATGGTATTGGCGAAGGAGTACACCAACTCGGCGTAGGAATCGGTATATTGCAGCGCCACCTCGATTCCTGTCCCGTCGATTTCCTTCTCGACGTGAACGATGGGGTGGAGCACGCTACGATGACGGTTCAAGTAAGCCACGAAGGATGTGATACCGCCCTCGAAGTAGAAGGTCATCTCGCGGCCATCGCGCTCGTCGAGTAGATGGATATTCACCCCCCGGGTGACGAAGGCCATCTCGCGGAAGCGCTGAACCAGTGTCTCGAATTTATAGTCGAAATCACCTTGGAAAATGGTGCGGTCGTACATGAAGGTGGTCTTTGTGCCCGTCTTCCCCTTGGGCGCTTTCCCAATCACCTCCACCGGCCCGACGGGCGCCCCGCGTTCGTAACGCTGGAAGTGCACTTTGCCGTCTCGGCGGACCTCAACCTCGCACCATTCCGAGAGGGCGTTCACTGCTGAGACGCCCACGCCATGCAGCCCGCCCGAAACCTTGTATCCCTCCCCGCCGAACTTGGCGCCAGCGTGGAGCATGGTCATCACGATCTCGAGCGCCGGCTTCTTCTTCTCGGGATGCAGGTCCACCGGGATGCCGCGGCCGTTATCCTCGACCGTCACGCTGCTGTCTTTGTGAATGGTGATCTCGATCGAATCACAGGCTCCAGCAAGGGTTTCATCGATCGAGTTGTCCACCACCTCGTACACCAGGTGGTGAAGGGCCTTGACATCCGTGCCGCCGACGTACATGCCCGGGCGACGGCGGACGGCCTCCAGCCCCTCCAGAACCTGGATATCTTTGGCTGCATAACTGCTGACCTTCTTCGTGCGCTTAGCCACGATTCGTGCTCCTGGGCTCCCATCCCGTGCGGATGGTTGGTGCACCCCCATCGCAATTCACGCGATGGACTCAATCGCTTCGGCCGGGACTTCCCTCGAGCTGGCAGCAGCCGGCTCGCCTCTGGTTATCACTCGCCAGAGAACTGGACATCCAGGCCAGCGAATGCTTCGAGCCCTTCGGGATGGGATCAACTCACGAATTATCATTCTATCATAGAAGCGCCCCGGCCGATATTCGCGACCCGTCC
>CAZQDE010000137.1:0-4076 GCA_964591485.1 uncultured Anaerolineaceae bacterium
CCATCGTCGATGCCGTGCAGGGTGCGGACATCCCCACCGTGCTGGCAGCGGCGGCTAATGCGCAGCGCGAAGCTCTTGGCCGATAATCCCGAACCTTGCTTGTGGGGTGCCCTGCATCCGGCACCCCACAAGCACCATCTGGACCCATACGCATGAGGAGGCGCCATGGCTGCCCCTAAGATCATGCAGCAGGGGCGCGTCGTGCCCTGGCTCTACCTGCTTCCAGCGCTGATTGTTATCGCCGTCTTCATCCTTTATCCCACGGCTAATACCTTCCAACTGAGTTTGCGCGACCGCACCGGAAGGCAGCCTGCCACTGCGGAATGCGTCGAGGGCGAGCCCTGCTGGGGCCCGTTCGAGAACTATCGCTACACACTCACATCCCCGGAAATGCTGATCGCCTTGCGCAACAACGCATTGTGGATTTTGGTCATGGTACCGATCACCATCGGCATAGGACTGGTGATCGCCGTACTCGCCGACCGGGTGCGCTATGAAAGCCTGGTGAAATCCATCATCTTCATGCCCATGGCCATATCGTTCATCGGGGCGGGCGTCATATGGCGCTTCATGTATCACATCGAAACAGGGAGCCTCGAGCAGATCGGCGTGCTCAATGCCATCCTGGTCGGGCTCGGACTGGATCCCGTGCCGTGGCTGAGTACGGCCTGGGTGAACAACTTCGCTCTCATGGCCGTGGGAGTTTGGCTGTGGGCCGGCTTCTGCATGACGATTCTATCGGCGGCGCTTAAAGGACTTCCCCCGGAAGTCATCGAGGCTGCTCGGGTGGACGGGGCCACGGAGTGGCAACTCTTCTGGCAGGTGATGATGCCGATGATCCTGCCTACCGTCACGGTTGTGCTAACGACGATGATCATCATCATCCTGAAGATCTTCGATATTGTGTTCGTGATGACGGGCGGCTTGTTTGGAACGGAAGTGATCGCAAACCGCATGTTCAAACTCATCGTCACCCATACCGGCAGGTCGACGGCCATTGCCATGTTGCTGCTGGTGCTGACCATCCCGGTGATGGTGTTCAATGTGCGGCGGTTCCGGGAACAGGAGGCCATGCGATGAGACCCTTCGCACGCCTCAACCGCATGTTTTCGCGTTTGCCCGTCCATCTCTCGCTTGGGGTACTCGTGGTGCTGTGGATTGTCCCCACTCTGGGGGTCTTCGTGACCTCCTTCCGGTCCCGCGAGGCAGTGCGCACTACGGGCTGGTGGACGGTCTTTCTTCCACAGGAGGTGGAAGGGAAGGTCGAATATGCCACGTATTGCGAAGGCTGCCATGGGGCGGACGGTGCAGGCGTACCGGCCGCCGATCTAAGCGATCCGGCGGTGGTGGGGAAGTTCCCGCGTTCCAACCGTTTATTGGCAGTGTTGCGCCGTCCTCTGGAAAGTGGAGAGCTGCATGTGCAAGATCCAGGGCTGCCTGAGGATCCAAACCAGGCGCTGGAGACTCTGGCACCCATCCTGGGCTATATGCAAGTGCTGTCTGGCATCGAGGAGGGAGCTGCTGGCCGTCTGACACTGCGGAACTATGCCGATGCTCTGGTCGGATACAAGGGCACACAGGATTACCTAACCGATTGTGAGCAGGGAGTGGCCAGCGCGCTGGCGAAGTTCAATTGCGATGCTAGCGACCTGCTACGGCCCGAAGGTATGGGCCGGGCCTTCCTAAACACAGTAGCTGTGGCAATCCCCTCGGCGCTGCTTCCGATTCTAATCGCCGGCTTCGGTGCCTATGCCTTCGCCTGGATGGATTTCCCAGCGCGCCAATGGCTCTTTGCCATCCTTGTTGGCCTGCAAATCATCCCGCTGCAATTGGCATTGGTGCCCATCGCGCGCATGTACACTTCTGTGGGCCTGCAATCCACATTCTTGGGAATCTGGTTGTTCCATACAGGGTTCGGCCTTCCCTATGCCATCTATCTGATGCGCAACTTCCTTGGAGGGCTCCCGCGCGAGGTCTTTGAATCGGTCTATATCGATGGAGCCAACCATTGGACAGCGTTCTGGCGATTGGCGATTCCACTTTCCGTCCCGGCCATCGCCTCCCTAGGAATTTTTCAATTCTTGTGGATTTGGAACGACTTCCTGGTGGCGAAGATATTCCTGTCCAGCCACCCTGTGCTGACGGTTCAGATCACCAATCTCATCGATCCGCGAGGGGCCAACTGGCATATTTTGACGGGCGCGGCTTTTTTGTCGTTCATCGTTCCCATGGCTGTCTTCTTCGGCCTGCAGCGCTTCTTTGTGCGCGGCTTGCTGGCCGGATCCGTCAAGGGCTAGGTATGGCGCCGCCATAGACCACAAGGCCGCGAGACGCCACTGCGGCCTTGATTTTATTTCAATGGAGTTATGAGGGCTCTAGGGCACTGGCGTGACGGTCGCCAGGTAGTCGCCCTGCAGCCAACCCTCAAGGACCTCCCCGAAGTCGTTAATAAAGCGCACGTACCACCAGACAGAACCATCGATCTCGGTGGGTCCTTCGAGCACCACGACCCGGTCACCCTCCTCCAGGAACCCTACGTGGGCGCCGAGGGGGCCGGGGGTGACACGCAGCACGGCGCCGATGCCGCCGGTGCGCAATACCTCGGCTGGCTGCGGAGTGGGCGTGGGGGTTTGGGTCGGGGTGGGCGTGATCGTGGGAGTGTGCGTGGGCGTCGCCGTGGGGGTCATGGTGGCCGTGTGTGTGGGCGTGGATGTAGCCGTGGGTGTGGGCGTGGCGGTGGGCGTGGGCGTAGGTGTGGGCAATGAGGCCAGCACAGAGGCCCCCAGCCCGGCAGCGCTGAGCACCGCCACGACGCCCATTAACGCCACGGCGGCGGCGAGCGAGCCAGTGGCACCGGTGAGAGGGCGGAATCCCAGGCCGGCGAGCACACCCACGCCCACGACCAGTGCCCAGGCCAGGTGCAATCCGAAGGTGAGCAGGGCACCTTCCCAGAGCTCGGGCTTGCCAACCAACAGACCGATGGCGGCCGCGCCCAGGGGCAATGCCAGTTCGTATGCCACGGCCGCGCTGGGCAGCGGCGCGAGCACTTCATCGCGCACCAGCTTGTAGGCCAGGAGCCCCGCCCCCACCATCACCATGGCGAAATCGAGCCAATTGAGCTTGGTATGGCACAGGGCCAGCAGGTAGGGCGCATCCCCGGCCCCCAGGCCGCCGCTCAGGCCGGCGGTCACGCCCAGGAGCAGCATGGCGGCCAGGAAAGCGGCCGTCATGCGGCCGAAGAAGCGCGCCGAGCCGGAGACGGCCGAGAGCGCCAGGCCCATCAGCGGACCCATGCGCGGCGCCAGCAATGCGCCGGCGACCAGCAAGGCCCGCTGGTCAAAGCGGAATCCGAGTCCGATCAATGCGCCGGCTAGGAGCGCGTAGAAGAACAACTCCACGCCGGGGGTTACGATCTTGGCCAAGTCTTCGAGAAAGGCCTCGCGTTCATCGGCCCGCAGCTGGGTGAGCATGCGACGGGCACGCCGGCGGCGGGCTCGGGAGGCCTGACCGAGGGGATCGAGGGGTTCGCTGGATTGCGCGCTCATCGTCGTAGCGTGGCCACCAATCGGAGCGGATTTTCGAGCAAGTCTAGCGCGGCGTGGATGTTTTCGACAACGAGATCTGCCGCCTGCAAGGTCTCCACCGCCAGTCCCTCCTTCGAGAGCAGGGCGATGCCAATTGCCGCCTCCCGAAGCATGCCGGCGTCGTTGGCGCCCTGTCCGATGGCGACAACCTGGTCGGCGCCCAGGGCACGGACCTGCGCGGCCTTGGCCTCGGCCTCCTCGCCGCGCGGAATGAGGGTCGCCTGGATGCCCAGCCGGGCCTCGATCGCCTGGCGGGTGCGATGCGTGTCGGCAGTCAGCAGGTGGAGTTCCAACCGGTCGCGCAATGCTGCAAGCGCCCTGGCCACCCCCTCGATCAGGCGGCCGTCCAGAGCGATGGTGCCATGCACATCGCAGACCAAGTGCCGCAACTGAATGGTGCCCCGGCCGGGTACGTTGAGCTCGATCAAGGCCGCCCTCCACAGGTTGCCGGCATTATAGCACCCGGGATTCGGCCGGACAAAAATAGCCGGG
>CAZQDE010000138.1:0-3925 GCA_964591485.1 uncultured Anaerolineaceae bacterium
GGCGTCGATGTGGGTGTCTCGGAGGGCTGGAATAGGGTCGGGCTGGGGCTCGGGGAGGGGCTAGGTGTGGGCGTGAGTGTCGGCGGCAAGGTGGGCGTGTGGGTGGGCGCAAGGGTGATCGCCGCCTCCGAGGGGGTTGGGGTGGGTGTGCGCAGCGCGGGTGCCCGGCGGATGGCGATCCAGCCAGCGCAGTAGCAGGGCATCGTGAGCAGGGTGATGCCCACCAGGAGAAGGTAGAGGCTCCGTCGCTCGATCCAGAGCCCGCGAAGACGGTCCATGAGTGGCGATCATACCAAGCTCGCTGGGGGGCAGCAAGGCACTGTGGCATGAACCAGGCCTCATCATGGGGGGTACCTCCAGCAGATAAGGTCGTGCGAGCTTCGCCATAGACGTCCCCACCCTCTGGCGAGTAGAATCCTCAGGAGCGAACGGAACGGAGCCCATGCGTAGAGCTCTCCCCCGCGTCCCTTTCGAAGGCCTCTCTCTCCTCCTGCTCTTGGTGATGATGCTGGTCGCCACCTGGGCGCTTGTCGCCACGGATTGGACCGACCATCTTTCGCTCGTCCCACTCATCGCGTTCGTGGGCGTCTGGGCGGGCGCAGGCCTGGCGCGCAGCCGCTTTCCAGGCTGGGTCGCCGGCCTGTTCGCGGCGGCCTATGGTCTCTTTGCGATCGGCTGGCAGCTCGGGGGCACGCTGGACCCCGCGCTGCCTTGGAGGGGCCGCATTCTCTCCCTGCTGGGAAGATTGGGCGTCTTCGTACGGGTGCTGGTCACGGGGGAGCCCAATCAAGACCCTCTCATGTTCGTGCTGCTCATGGCTGCGCTCTTCTGGTCCCTTGGGGTGGTGGCGGCATGGTCGGTCTTCCGCCGCGGGAGTTTCTGGGGTGCGATCCTGCCGGGTGCCATTGCGATCGCCACCTTCGCATACTTCTACATCGGTGATGCCAGACTGGGGCTCTTCCTTGCGGTCTATTTGTTTCTGGGGCTGGTGCTGGCGCTGCGAGTCAACGTGAGTCAACACTCCGCCTTCTGGAGGCAAGTGCGGGCGCGTGTTCCAACGGAAGCGGCCTACCGGATGAGCATGGCCGGGTTGGCCGCGGCCATGGGAGTCATCACGCTCGCATGGGGGGCGCCGGCGCTGGCGAAAAGTGAAGGGCTTTCGAGGGCTTGGGGCCGCATCGTGGAACCCCTGGAGGGCCTGCAGGACCGAGTGGGCGATGCCTTGGGGGAGGTGCGCGGTCCCGTCGCCGTGCTTGCCAGCGCCTACGACGATGTGCTGCGCCTTGATGCCGGCGAGATGCCCGTGAATCGGGTTGTGATGGAGGTGGATCCGCTGCGGGCGCCCTCGCAGGGCGGCCGCTTCTATTGGCGCTCACGCGTGTATGCCGCCTATGAGGGAGGGCGTTGGCTTGAGCCGCCCTTAGAACGGGTGGATTTCGATCCTCGCGAAGGCGACCTATGGACACCCGGTAGGGTGGGGAGGGAGATCGTCGAAGTCCGCGTCACTCCCAACGGGCCGGCCATCCAACGTGCATACGTCCCCCCCCAACCGCTTTGGGTGGATCGCTCAGCAGAGGTAGGCGTCCAAATCGAGCAAGGGGAGATCATCGACGTGCTTGGAGTGGTGCTCAACCGGGTTCTGCGAGAGGGCGAGAGCTACCAGGCGCGCGCCTCCCTGGCGACACCCACAGCCGACGAACTGCGCGTGGCGGGGCGGGATTATCCGGACTGGGTCACCCAACGCTATCTGCAGATCCCGCCCGAGATCACCCAGCGCACGCGCGAGCTGGCGCTCGAGATCACCCGCGGGCTGGACAATCCCTATGACCAGGCGATGGCGATCACCCGCTGGCTGCGCACCAATATCGAGTATAGCCGCGTGACGGAAGCGCCTCCGGAAGGGGTGGAACCGGTAGATTGGTTCCTGTTTGATTACCAGGTGGGGTTCTGCAACTACTACGCCAGCGCCGAGGTGATCCTGCTGCGATCGCTTGGCATCCCGGCGCGGCTGGCGGCGGGATATGCGCGCGGCGAGTTCGATTCGGCCAGCGGGATCTACATCGTTCGTGGAGAGCATTCGCACGCCTGGCCGGAAGTCTACTTCCCAGGGGTAGGCTGGGTCGAGTTCGAGCCGACCGTCTCGCAGCCCGATCTCGTCCGCCCGGAGGGGGCGAAGGATCGGGAGGGGGCGCGGGGGCCGGCGTTCGGGGAAGATGAAGGCTTTGGCGGCCCGAGTGATGATGAGCGCCTCGAATCGCTCCGGGAGCAAGATGAATCTCTCGAGGAACTAGGAGACGCCCCTCCCGAGGCGAACCGCGTGCGCCAAGTGCTGACGGCCATGGTGATCGGCTTGGCGCTGGTCGCTCTCTGGGTCCGCTTGGACCCCTCGCGATGGGCGCTGGCCACCGGATGGTTCGTGCGTGGCGCCTCGCAACTGGGGATTGAACTCGATCGTGGCTCCGAGCGTACGCGGGATTACCGCTGGGAGACTCCAGTGGGGCGCCTCTACCTCGGATGGACCGCGTGGCTCCGGCGCCTGGGGCTCCTGGGCGGGCCCGCGCAAACGCCCGAAGAGCGTCTGCAGATCTTCAGGCAGCACCTGCCACAGGCGGCCGGACCGGCGACGATCTTGGTGACTGCCTATGAATCCGAGCGATTTGCGGGCACCGCCGCGGACCTATCCCAAGCACGCGCCGCGTGGCGCAGGATGCAGCCCGCACTCTGGATGGCCTGGCTGTGGAAGCTGACGGAAAGATGGCGCAGAGGGGATTCCCTGCGCCATCTTTCGCGCGTGTGATTCTCGAGCCCGCGAGTGTCTAGGCGCAGAAACGAACGCTGAAACCTCCGTCGATATCGATGGAGGCCCCGGTGATGTAGTCGGCGTCATCGGAGGCCAGAAACATCGCAAGCCGCCCAATCTCCTCGTCCTCGCCGGGTCTCTTGAGGGGGATGGTTTCCCAGAGACGGTCGCGTTCGATCTCGAAGCTGGTGCCTCTCTCCTCCGCCCACTTTTGAATCTCCTGCCAATTCTGCTCAGTGGCCATATGGCCGGGGCAAATGGCGTTGACGCGCACATGCGGGGCGACCTCCAGGGCCAGGGTCTGTGTCAACAGCAGATTTCCTGCTTTGGAGGCGCAATAGGCGGCGTTGTTCGGTTCTCCTCGCTTCCCGTAGATGCTGGCGATGTTGATGATGTTGCCCTTGCGCCGCTGCAGCATCTCCGGTAGCACAGCCCTGCAACAGAGGTAGTAGCCCCGGAGGTTGACCCCCAAGACGCGATCCCACTCCTCGACTGTGGTGTCAATGAGCGGCTTGCTGGGCCCGGGAATGCCCGCATTGTTCACCAGAATATCAATCTGGCCGAACGTATCTCTGGCGAAGGAAACCATGGCATCCACCTGCGCGGGGTCGCTCATGTCCCCCTTGAAACTAACAGCTTTGCCTCCCTTGGCCTCGATCTCTCGGACTACCTCTTCCGCCTCTTTGGATCTACTGTAATAGTTCACGAGAACGGAAGCCTTGGCCTTGCCGAAGGCCAGCGCGATTCCGCGGCCGATGCCGCGGGAGGCACCCGTTACGATGACAGTCTGATTCTCGAAATTCATTGTTTCCTCCATATAGGGGATGGGCCGGTGAGTTGCCGGCGGGTGGCACTGATGCGTGTGAATGTCGGAATTGTCGAAGCGGCCTCCGAGGCCTGTGAGCGGGATAGCCGCTTTCCTGGGTGCGGTGACTGATAATGCGCAGATCTTCTCGCCTTGGATGAGGCCAGAGGGCAAAACGCGAGGGCATTGGCCATGGCGGGACGAAAAATGGGCGCGAGATTTTCATGGTCAGCGCATGCATGTGTCGGATTGGGCGAAGGATCAGGCCAGGGGCAGGTTGTAGCCGCCGGTCTAGGAAGAGGTGCAGATAAGGGCATTGT
>CAZQDE010000139.1:0-3913 GCA_964591485.1 uncultured Anaerolineaceae bacterium
AAGAAGAGGCCCGACGCCTGTCGGGCCTCCAAGATATCTACGCGGCACTCGCCCTAGCCGGCAGGCATGGCTTCGGCGGGTTCCTCCTCACCTTCCATTTCGCCCATCGCCCGCCGCAGCACGATTTGCTCGCCTTCGACGTCCACGAGAATGGTGTCCCCCTGCTTGAACTCGCCGGACAGAAGTGCATCCGATAGGCGGTCCTCGACCTCGCTCTGGATGACCCTCCGCAGAGGCCGGGCGCCCATCTCGGGATCGTAGCCCATGTCCGCAAGCAGAGTGCGGGCTGCGTCGGTTGCCTGGAGCGTAATCTCATGTTCCTCGAGGCGCTTGGAGACCTTGCTCAGCTCGAGATCGACAATCTGACGGATCTGCTCCTTATTCAGGGCGTGGAAGACCATGATGGAGTCAACCCGGTTGATGAACTCTGGCCGGAAGACCTTCTTCAAGGCCTCCATCAGCTTCTTGCGCATCTCCTCGTACTCGAGCCGCTCCTCGATCTGCTCATCCCGCGGCAGTTCGAAACCAAGCTGGGATTGACGGCGGATCATGTCGGCGCCGACGTTGGAGGTCATCACAATGATCGCGTTGCGGAAATCGACTTTCCGGCCCCGGGCATCCGAGAGGTGCCCCTCCTCCATGATTTGCAGCAGCATATTGTGCGCTTCGGGATGCGCCTTTTCAACTTCGTCGAAGACCACAATCGAGTAAGGGCGGCGGCGGATGGCTTCAGTCAATTGACCAGCATCCTCGTAGCCAACGTAGCCTGGCGGCGCCCCCACAAGCCGGCTAACGGTGTGTCGCTCCATCAATTCCGACATGTCGATTTGCACCAGCGCCTCCTCGGAGCCGAAGAGAAATTCGGCCAGCGCCTTGGTCAACTCCGTCTTACCCACGCCCGTCGGCCCCAGGAAGATGAACGATCCGATGGGCCGTTTGGGGTCCTTCAGCCCGGCGCGTGAGCGGCGCACTGCCTTGGCAATGGCATCGATGGCCTCGTCCTGGCCGACGATGCGTTCGTGCAGTGCTTCTTCCATCTTCAACAGGCGTTCTGACTCGGCCTGCGCCAGTTGCATCACCGGCACGCCAGTCCACATCGAGACTACTTCGGCGATGTCCTCCTGCGTCACCTTCGGGCCGCTCTCGCTGCGATCCCAAGCGCTCCGCAACCGCTCGAGCTGTTCCTCTAGCTCTGCTTCGCGGGCCGCCAATTGCTCGGCCTCGTCATGGCGGTCTTCCTCGATCGCCAGGGTTTGCGCCTCGCGGACTTCCCGCAGTTCCCGGATCACCTCCCGCAGGCTCACCGCCTCCGGACTCTTGTACATGCGCACTCGCGAGGCCGATTCGTCGATCAAATCGATGGCCTTGTCCGGGAGATAACGGTCGGTGACATAGCGGGCCGACAGATGCGCCGCCGATTCGATGGCCTCATCCGTGATGAGCAGCTTGTGATGCTCTTCGTAGGGCCTGCGAACGCCGCGCAGGATGTCAATCGTCTCCTCGATCGTCGGTTCTTCAACCATCACCGGCTGGAACCGGCGTTCCAGGGCGGCATCGTTTTCGATGTATTTCCTGTACTCGTCCAGGGTGGTCGCGCCGATGACCTGAAGCTCCCCTCGCGATAGCGCCGGCTTGAGGATGTTGGCGGCATCCACGGACGAGCCCGCCGAGCCTGCGCCCACAAGCATGTGCACTTCGTCGATGAAAAGAATAGCCTCGGAAGATTTGAGCTCGTCGATCACGCGCTTCAAGCGCTCCTCAAATTGACCGCGATACATCGTTCCGGCGACCAAAGAGCCCACATCCAACTGCAAGACGCGTTTGCCGATCAGCGGGCCGGGCGTCTCGCCGGCCACGATCCGCTGCGCCAAGCCTTCTACGATGGCCGTTTTTCCCACCCCGGGCTCGCCGATCAAGGCTGGATTGTTCTTTGTGCGGCGAGCGAGGATTTGGATCACACGCTCGATCTCCATCTCCCGCCCGATCACCGGATCGAGCTTGCCCTCTTCAGCCAGCAGTGTTAGATCGGTGGCCAATTGATCCACCAGAGGTGTCTTGGGGTGTTCCTTGCGTTTGCCCGCAGCGGACTTCTGCGCCATGCGCCGGCCGGGACTCTCCTGAAGCACGCGGCGGGTTTGCCTGCGGATCTGCTCTGGAGTGATGCCCAACCGGCGGAGGACATCGATCCCCACGCCTTCGCCCTGGCGCACTAGGCCCAACAGCAGGTGTTCCGTGCCGATGTAGTGGTGGCCCATGCGGCGGGCCTCGTCGATAGCAGTCTGCAGGACCTGCTCCGTCGCCGGGGCGAGCTCGATGCGCCCGCCCGTATGCCGCCCGACGCCCGTCAGGCGCTCGACCATCTCCTTGACCCGAGCCGGCTCCAGGCCCAGCTCGCGCAACACTCTGCCAGCAACCCCGCCTTCCTCACGCATAAGGCCGAGCAGCAAATGCTCGGTCCCGATATAGTTGTGATGTAACCTCTCAGCTTCCTCATGCGCCAGGCTCAAGACCCGCCTTGCCCGCTGTGTGAAGCGCTCCATCTTATCCGCCACCGCTTTCCCTCCAATGGCATCGGCCTGAATTGCCCTATGCCTACCTCATTCTACCAAAGATTGATTTCACACTTCGCGGCTTGGGATTTTTCTACCCATCGCATTAATGAAATCGGGCGCACTGCTGTGCGCCCGTGGGTTTCAGGATATCTCCTGCTCTCCCTCTTCGAGAGGTATCTCCGTATTACTCTCGGGAGGGCTGGGCTCCGGCGGGTGTTCTGCCTCTGCAAAGGCCTCGACCTCGGAAGCGCCTTCTGTTTTTTCTTCGGCCGGGCCCTCCACCGCCATGGCCTCGGCTCTTGCCACTGGAGGCTCGGCTTCCGTTTCGGCCGACTCTGGCTGCTCCTCGACTGAGGCCTCCGGCTCGGGCTCGGCAATCTCCTCCGCCGGAAGATCCGCCTCGGGAGCCACGTCCTCGGTCACATCCTCGAGCGCGGCATCGAAGTCTTCCACCTCATCGGCGGCTTTCAACGCCACACCTTCCAGGCCTTCCCGCTCGAGCTCCGCCGCAGCCGATTGCCAATCCACATCGGCGTACTCTGGAGAGTCGACTCGCTTCAGGCTGAGGCCGATGCGCCGGCGTTCACGGTCGATCTTGATGAGGCGCATGGCGACATCTTGTCCTTCATGCACCACCTCACGCGGATGTTCGATGCGGCTATTGGAGAGCTCAGAAATGTGAATCAGGCCCTCGATTTCATATTCTCCGGTGCCTTTCAAGGCGGCGAAAGCGCCAAACTTCGTCAACTTAGTGATCGTGCCTTCCACCAATTGGCCTTCCCGCAGCCCATCCACGATCTCGTCCCATGGATCGGGCTCAAGCTCACGCAGGGAGAGGCTGATGCGCTTGCGCTCCGGGTCCACGCCCAGGATCTTGACCTGGACCTGCTGGCCCACCTTGAGGATATCGCGGGGATTCTCGACCCGCTTCCAGGACAGCTCGGAGACATGTACCAGGCCGTCCGCACCGCCGATATCCACAAAGGCACCAAAATCCGCAATACTGATGACCGTGCCGGTGCGCACCTCACCGGGCTCGAGCTCGGCAATCAGGCGTTCCTTAAGCGCGTCACGTGACTCGCGCGCCGCGGCCCGCTCGGAGAGTATCAGGCGATTGCGTCGACGGTCGACCTCGATCACGCGAGCGATGATCGGCTCTCCGACCATTTCGCCCCAGCGCTGGTCGGGCGTTTCGCCCTCTGCGCGCCGTCGCCGCGATAGGCTCACCTGGGAGGCGGGGATGAAGCCACGCAGCCGCCCCAGCTTCACGATCAGGCCGCCCTTGTTATAACCAGAGATCGTGCCCTCGTAGGCTTCCCGGCTTTCGAGCAGCCGTTCGGCCTCGCGCCAATCCTGCTCCT
>CAZQDE010000140.1:0-3869 GCA_964591485.1 uncultured Anaerolineaceae bacterium
AGGCACTGCTCGGGGGACATAAAAGCCGGCGTGCCGACCAGTGCGGAGCCGGTCAGGCTGAGCGAGGCCTCCCGCCAGCGGGCGATGCCGAAGTCGGTAAGGAGGGCATTGCCCTGGGCATCGATCAGGATATTTGAGGGCTTGATGTCCCGGTGGACGACGCCGCGATCATGGGCGTATTGCAGCGCGCCCGCCAGGTCGTCCATCAGTTTTGCGGCTTCGCGCACGCCAAGCGGTGAACCGCGCAAACGCTCTTGCAGTGTGCCCGATTCCATGAAGGGCATGATGAGGTAGGGCGCGCCCTGGAGCTCGCCATGCTTGAGGATGCGGACAATGTTCGGATGGTCAAACCCTTGAAGCAGCTCAACCTCCCGGCGGAATCGGGCCAGGAAATTGGGATCTGTTGCCAGAACAGCCGCCAGCAGCTTGATGGCCACGCGCTTTCCCGTAATGGGATCGCGAGCCTCGTAGACGGCTGACATCCCACCCGATCCGACCATTCGGAGGATTTCGTAGCCGTCAACTATCTGGCCGATGAGCTCGGTCATCGATCCATGGCTCCCAGCAGGCAGGGGCAAAAAACGCACGAGCCCCCTTCTCTCCCTCGTGCAGGCTCAGTGTACCATTGAAAGGGCCCGCCTTGAAATAAGACTTGAGGCTCATATCTCGTGAAAGGCTTCACATGGCATGTACCCTTCCAATCCGAAGCAGAGTATGATGCGGGGGGAGGGGAGGAGTGGATGCCAGGTTTTGATCAGCCCGAATCGCGGGCGCGCAAGGATCCCTATGCTGGCCGGTTTCTCAAGGTCACGGCTGATCTGGTTATATCGGAGGAGGATCTCGAGGAGAGCTTTGTGCGCGCACCTGGTCCAGGCGGACAGCATGTCAATAAGGCCAGCACGGCGGTTCAGCTCCGCTTCCGTGCGGCCGGAATACGCCGCTTGCCGGCCGAGGTGCAAGCGAGGCTCACTGAGATCGCCGGTTCGCGCCTCACCTCCCAAGGTGACCTGTTGATCACCGCCCGCCGCTACCGCTCTCAGGAGCGGAATCGGGCGGACGCCCGGGCGCGCCTGATCGCCTTGCTCAGGCGCGCTACCGAGCGGAAGAAGGCGCGCAGGCCCGGTCGCCCCCCAAAGGCTGCGGTTGAAAAGCGGCTCCAGGCGAAGCGGCGGCGCGGCGAACGCAAACGCGAGCGTCGGCCGCCTTCCCTGGAAACTTAGCGAGGCAACGAGAGAAGGCAAAAACCATGCTGGGCGCCATCGCTGGCGATATTATCGGATCGCCCTTTGAGTACCGGCCAATCAAGACTGCCGAATTCCCACTCTTTCAAGAGGCATCCACCTTCACGGACGACACCGTCATGACCGTCGCCACGGCTCATGCCATTCTCGAGGGAAAAAGCTATGCCCAGGTCTACCGCACATTTGGTCGCCGGTACCCCCGTGCAGGTTATGGTTCCTATTTCCGGAGGTGGCTCCTCTCCGAGGAGGCCGGGCCGTACAATAGCTGGGGGAATGGCTCGGCCATGCGGGTGAGCCCGGTGGGGTGGGCCTTCGAGACGGAGCCCAGGCTGCTGCGAGAGGCTCAACGGACGGCAGAGGTCACCCACAATCATCCGGAGGGGATAAAGGGCGCGCAGGCAGTGGCGCTTGCAATCTATATGTCTCGCAAGGGGGCCACCAAGGAGGCTATCCGCGAGCGCATCATGGGGGAGTACGGCTATGATCTGCGCCAGAGCCTGGCGGAATTGCGGCCCGGTTACCGCTACGACATCTCCTGTCAGGGATCTGTTCCGGTGGCGCTGATCGCCTTTCTAGAGGCCGAATCCTTTGAGCAGGCAGTGCGCAACGCGATCTCCCTGGGCGGAGACGCCGATACGCTGGCCTGCATCGCCGGCGCGGTAGCGGAAGCCTATTTCGGGCCTTTGCCGCCAGGCATCGCAGCCAAGGTGCGTCGCCGCCTTACGCCTGATTTGCTGCAAACCCTGGACGCCTTCGAAGCGCGATACGGACCTCACCGCCAAGAGAGCGGCTAGGGATCGCGGCCTGCTGGGGATCCTCGAGGGTCCCGCGGCCGCTCTGCCCCAAAGTGCATGTCCGGGACGCTGGCCATCAACCCGCCTCCCTTCGCGGCTCCATGCGCTAAGGCATCTTCCATGGACTGAATTCCTTGAGGATCGAGCCGCCCACAAACTCCCGCAGAATCGAGTTGTCGGGGATGAGATCAGCGTCGATAGGGAGGAACCATTCCAGGAATGCCAGCAGGCGTTTGGCCTCCACATGTTCCACCGTGCCGAAGGGCACCTGGCGGATGAGGGGTTCGGCCAGGGGCGCCAGCGCAGATCCCTCGTACATCAGCGCCGAATTGAACATCACATCGGCGAATTCCTGGAAGGGGAAGATGTAGCGCTTCTCTCCCCGCCGCACGGATTCCCAGCGCCGGATCGTTTCGGCCGCAGTGTAGCCGCGCTGGGTGGCATCCCGGACGATGCGCCGCAGGAGCCGCGTGTCTGTGGTCGAGACGCGGTTCAGCCGGTCGAGGTTGAGCTGAGTAAGGGCAGAAACGTAGATGCGGAAGGTCGATTCCGGCGGGATCTCGGGGATGAGGTCCGGGTTGAGACCGTGGATGCCCTCCAGAATGATGATCTGGCCTTGGTCGAGTTGGACCGATTCGCCCTCCTCGCGCACGCCAGTCAGGAAATTGTACTTGGGCAGTTGGACCTTCTCTCCGCGGATCAGGCGGCGGAGATCATGGTTGAGGCGCTTGCGGTCAACGGCCTCAATGGATTCATAGTCATACTCTCCGTGCTCGTCGCGCGGCGTCTTGTCCCGGTCGACAAAGAAGTTATCGAGTTCGACCGGGAAGGGCGAGAGGCCGCGCGCCAGCAACTGGATGGAGAGTCGCTTTGAGAAAGTGGTCTTTCCGGAAGACGAAGGGCCTGCGACCAAGACCACCCGCAGATGCGAGGCGCGCTCGGCGATCATGCGGGCAATCTCGGCGATGCGTCCCTCGTGGAGGGCCTCAGAGACGAGGATTACCTCGCGGGCGCGCCCTTCCACAATGGCATCATTCAGCACCCCGATGCTTGGGATTCCCAGCCTTTCCAGCCAGTCGCCATACTCCCGGAAGGTGGCCAGCAGCTTCGGGTACTCCGGCAGCGGAAGCAACTCAGTAGGCCGGTGCCGGCGGGGAAACCGCAGCGTGAATCCCCCATCCGTTTTCGCCAACCCGAACCACTTCAGATAGCGTGTGGAGGGCACCATGTAACCGTGGTGGTAATCCTTATGGTTGCCCAGTTGGTAGAGCACCAGATGGGGCTTCTTGCGATGGGCGAGCAGGCGTGCCTTGTCGTGCAGTCCCCGTTCCTGGAAGTGCCGCAGGGCATCTTCGAGCGGCACGATGGTCTTGGCGAAGGGGATATCGGCATCCACCAGCTCACGCATGCGCGCCTCGAGCCGGGACAGGTCCGCCTGGCTCAAGGGCTCACGCCCGCGCACCTCGCAGTAGTAACCCCCTGAGGACACGGAGTGGTCCACAGTCAGTTCGGCGTCCGGAAAGAGCTCGTCGAATGCAGCCGCCAGCAAGAAGGTCAGGGAGCGCCGGTAAATGCGCATGCCGTCGGCCTCGCCCATGGTCACGGGGCGCACCTTCGAATCCATCTCGATGGGGTAGGTCAGCTCGCGGAGCTCGCCGTTCACGATACCGCCTACAACAGGAGCGGGGGTATCTAGCGCGCTCAGGAACAGTTCGAGCTGGCTTCCCGCTGGGCCCTCCAGAATGCGCCCATCGGGCAGGTGAACCTGCGCCGTTTCACGCTTCTTGGTTTCACGCACGACCTTCTTCGAAGCAGACTCCATCTTCCCGACCTC
>CAZQDE010000141.1:0-3838 GCA_964591485.1 uncultured Anaerolineaceae bacterium
CGGGATCGGTGATGCCTTCCGTGGAGGTTTCTTGAAAGGCTATGCGCGCGGCTTGAACCTGGAGCGCTGCGCGGAGATGGGTGCGCTGGCGGCTACGTATTGCCTAGAAGCCGAAGGACCACAATCCCATTGTTTTGACCTCAAAGCCTTCTTGGAGCGCTTCCGACAGCATTTCGACGATCACGGCGAACTCGACCGGCTGATGGATCCGGTATGACCGATTTGCAGCGGGCCGAGGCTCTCCTGCGCCGAGACCCGGTCTGGACCGCCTACGCCCTCGCCGACCTGGAGCCACCCCACGCAGACCATGCGTACTGGCTTTTGGGAGGCGAGTCTGTTCTGCTGGTGTATAGCGGCCTTGAGCCACCGGTCCTCTTCGCGCAGGGCCTTGCGAGCGATCTCCCAGACCTGATAAGCCGGGTGCCCGCGGGCAGCTACCAATTTGCACTGCTCCCCGATCATCGCCAGACGGTTGATCCCTGGATGGAGGTCCAGCGGGAAACCCTCATGTGGCGCATGGTATTGCCTCCGGGCGCACTACGGTGGGATCCGGCCTATGACCTCGCAATCCGTCTTGGTGCGGCGGATATTGCCCAGGTTCGGTCGCTGTTCGAGGGGCAGAAGGACATGCCCGATGCATTTCTGCCAGAGCAGCTTGATGCTGGCCCATTTTACGGTATCATGGCGGACGGCCAGCTGGCCGCTGTGGCGGGGGTTCATGTGGTCTCCTCCCGCTTTCGAATTGCCGCCATTGGCAACGTATATACCCACCCTGCATGGCGAGGCCGGGGCTTCGCGAAGGCCGCCACGGCGGCCGTAGCGCGCGAGCTGCAATCCGCAGGCGTTGGCATCATCGTGCTGAATGTGGCTCGGTCCAATCGGGCGGCCATCCGGGCCTATCAGGCCCTCGGATTCGCGGCGCATGGGGAATACTACGAAGGGGTGGCCTACCTCAGCCCCGCGGCCCAATAGGGATGCGCAAATGGAATACACCGCGCTCGGCCGAACCGGTCTCAAGGTCAGCCGCCTCTGCCTCGGCACCATGAATTTCGGTCCCGAGACAGATGAGGCCACCAGCCATAGGCTCATGGATCGGGCGCTCGAGTTGGGCCTCAACTTCTTTGACACCGCCAACGTCTACGGCTGGAAGCAAGGCGAGGGCTGGACCGAGCAAATCATCGGCCCCCGCGCCATAGAGCAGCTCGCAGGCAGCCTGCGGGCGCTGGAACTCAAGCTGGATGGCGACACGCTCCAGCGACTGGACGAGATCTGGCCCGGCGCCGGCGGTCCCGCCCCCGAAGCTTGCGCATGGTAAGCAAATACTTGGAAACGCACTGCTAATAAAAAGGAGAGACACGGAGAACGCTATGACTTCAGAATTCGATGTGAAGGATCTATCGCTCGCGGAGGCAGGCCGGCGGCGCATTCAATGGGCCGAATTGGAGATGCCCGTCCTACGGCAGATTCGTGAGCGCTTTGCCAAGGAGCACCCTCTGAAGGGCACCAAAGTCTCGGCTTGCCTGCACGTAACGACCGAAACCGCGAACCTGATGCGCACGCTCCAGGCAGGCGGCGCGGAAGTTGTGCTCTGCGCTTCCAACCCGCTCTCAACGCAAGACGATGTGGCAGCTTCACTGGTTGCGCATGACGAAATCCCGGTCTACGCCATCAAAGGCGAGGATAACGAGACCTACTACAAGCACATCCACGCCGCCCTTGACCTGGAACCCCAATTCACGATGGATGACGGGGCGGACCTGGTGAGCACGCTCCACAAGGAACGCCGGGATCTACTGGAAGGCGTGCGCGGCGGCACGGAAGAGACCACCACGGGCGTCATCCGCCTACGAGCCATGGCCGCCGATGGCGCCCTCGCCTATCCCATCATCGCCGTGAACGATGCGATGACCAAGCACTTCTTCGACAACCGCTACGGCACCGGCCAATCCACAATCGATGGCATCGTCCGCGCTACGAACATCCTCATTGCCGGCAAGACTTTCGTCGTCGCTGGCTACGGCTGGTGCGGACGGGGTCTGGCCATGCGGGCGCGCGGCATGGGAGCGAACGTGATCGTTACCGAGGTCGAGCCGCTGGCCGCGCTTGAAGCCGTGATGGACGGCTTCCGTGTGATGCCGATGGCGGAGGCCGCCGAGGTGGGTGATATCTTCTGCACCCTCACCGGCGACATCAACGTGATCGATGCGCATCACTTTGAGCGTATGAAGGACGGCGCCATCGTCTCCAATTCAGGGCACTTCAACGTGGAAGTCAACATCCCGGCGCTGGAGGCAATGGCTGTCGAGAAACGCCAGCCAAGGCCCTTCATCGATCAGTACATTTTTCAAGACGGGCGGCGCATCAACCTGCTCGGCGAAGGCCGACTGATCAACCTCGCCGCCGCCGAAGGCCATCCCGCCAGCGTGATGGATATGTCCTTCGCCAACCAAGCCCTCTCGCTCGAGTACTTGATGCAGCATGCCGGCGAGATGGAAAACCACGTCTATACCATCCCCGAGACGCTCGATCGCGAGATCGCGCGCCTGAAACTAGAAGCCATGGGCATCCGCATCGATGTGCTCACCGAAGAGCAGAAGGCCTATCTGGCTTCATGGGAAGAGGGAACCTAGCCCAGCTGTGGCGAGCTGTATGCCAAGCGGTGTAAAGGGCCGCTCCATAGGGGCAGCCCTTTGCATTCACGCCTCGACACGGATCGGGTGAAATGGCCGCAAACGAAGCGAACGCGAGCTTTCTTCTATGCTCGCGGGCAAGCGAGGGCGCGATACGCAGATGGGGGAGAATCCCTTCAATACCTGTCTCGGCCACGCTTGCGTCAACGCTGCTCATGGTTCCCATGTGGGAGCTTTCCTGGCTGCCAGTGGAGGGCAACCTGCTTCCACGCCGCTGATCCAACCGGCGGTTGCATTGATTCGAGAAAGCGAAGATATCACAGAAGATGCGCCGTACGCGAATCATCGCCTCCGGGCGAGTCTAGTTCACGGGCGTGCCACGCGGCGTGGGCGTGGGTGTGGGCTCCGGGATTTCGATCCAGAGGTAGATCTCTTCTCCGAAGGGAGATCCATCGGGCGCAACCAGCCGCCAGCGGCTGATATGCATGCCCGGTTTCGTGGGCGCAACTAGCGCCAGGCGCAGGATTGCCGTCGTTCCAGCCCGCGCCGGGTAGAGCGCCACTTCATCGGGACCCAGCATGAGGTCCTTACCGCTCCGGACCAAGCGGTAGCCTGAACCCCAATCGCAGGTACCGCTGTTGCGAACCGCCCAGCGCTTGTCGAGCGCCTCGCCAGGCTCAACCATAGAACGGTCCGGGATGGTCACATCCTCGATGAAGGTCGCATCATTGATGCAAGCCGAGTCCACCTGCGCAACTGGCGTATGCCTGGATGGGGCCGCGACCGCTAGGGTTGGCAGAGGCGGCTGGGTTGGTAGGGGTGTCCATCCAGGAGCCGTGGGCTCGGAGGGAGGGCTTCCCGGGGCACAGCCTGCAGCGAGTAAGATCAGCGCCAGGAATGGAAACGCGCTTTCGACGATCAATCTTCGGATCGGCCGCATGCGCTGATTATAGCCCAGCGCGCCCAATGGAGACTGGAGGGATTCTTTCCCCCAGCCTGGTCGCAGTGTTGATCGCATAGAGGAGCGATGGTGATCTAAGGCTAGAGAATCAGCGGCTCCTGACCGGCTTGCCCAGCGATGTCCTCTTCCGGCAGCCCATCTGCCAGCAAACCCGCCGCACGCCGAATGGCAGCTTCTAGCTCTTGCGCCATGTCGGGGTTCTCCCGTAGGAAATCCTTGGCGTTCTCCCGGCCCTGACCCAGCCGCC
>CAZQDE010000142.1:0-3741 GCA_964591485.1 uncultured Anaerolineaceae bacterium
GTGGCGAGCAGCGGCGAAGGTCCTTCCAGGGCTGCCCAAGCCGCCGCCTGAAAGCGTTCACTGAGGAGTTCCATGGGGCCGATTTCGTCCACTACGACCAACTCGTCCGCCTGCATCGCGGCCTGCATGCTGGCCACACCGAGCTCCTCGAGCACGCGCAGGTCCACCCTATAGCGACCAATGTGTGCGGCACCTTTTCCACCCACCTCCGCCAGCATGCCCGCCTTGCCCCCCAGCGTCACCAGGCGAAAGCCGACCCGCCGCCTCCCCTGACGGACCTCCTCGGTGTAGAAGCCGCCCGCCGGAAGATCGAGCCGCTCGACCACGCTGCGCACGGTGGTGGTCTTGCCTGACCCCGGCTTTCCGGTGAGCAAGATCTTTGCTCGCGCTCGCCAGCCTTCAGTCATCGTTCGCACGGAAGCAATGCGCCAGGTGATCATCCACCATCCCCACCGCCTGCATGAAGGCATAGCAGATGGTCGGGCCGACAAATTGGAAGCCCCTGGCCTTCAAGGCTTTCGACATGGCCTCCGATTCCGGCGAGCTGGCCGGGATCTGCTCCCAACTCTGCGCCCGCGGGCTCCGCCGCAGAGTCTGGCCATCCGTGAAGGCCCATAGGAACGCCGAGAAAGAACCCTCGTGCGATCGAAAATCCAGGTAGGCACGGGCGTTGTTGATGGCAGCTTCGATTTTCGAACGGTTACGGATGATGCCCGCATCGGAAAGCAGCCGTTCCAGATCGCGCTCATCATAGCGTGCCATAGCCTCGGGATCGAAACCATCGAAAGCCCTGCGGAAGTTCTCCCGCTTGTGAAGCACCGTTCGCCAGGAGAGCCCCGCCTGAAATCCATCCAGCAGCAGTTTCTCGAAGAGCGAACGATCGTCGTAGACCGGCATACCCCACTCTTCATCATGGTAGCGCGCCATAAGCGCATCCCCATCGCCAAAGCATCGTCCGACGGTCACTGGGCTACCCCTCCACGCCGCTGGCGCGTGCCCGCAGTTCGACCTTCTTATAGCTGATGATCTTGAGCAGGTCGTTCAACCACTTCGTGCCGCCCGTGATCAGAAGCCCCGTGATCAACACATCCAGCCATGGGGCTCGCACGACGCCAAAAGGCCGCAGGACCCGCAGCCCTAAAACGAGCGTGATCACCAGGCTAACAACGAAGGCGAATGCGCTTAAGATCCATGCCTTCTGGCCGTGGATGATTCGCTCGAGGATGGGGTCCAGCAACTCGATCAACTGTTGCAGGGCGAACCCGGCGATGAACACCGGGGCCAAAGCTTCGGCGAGTGGATTCATTATTCACCTCCCTGGAATCCTGCCATTAGAATCCTTCGTGGCGCAAGCCCCTCCAATGGATTCAACCCACCATGCTTCATACTTATTGATCGACAGACACCATTCGACCCATAAACGTCACCGACCGGGTTGCAGCCAAGGCGGGCCTGCTCACTCGAGCTTTAGTCCACTGAGAGCCGCACAATAGTCACGCCCTCGCCCCCTTCGGATGGCATCGCCGGCTCGAAGGCTTCGATATAGGGGCTTTGGGCCAGCGCCCGGCGGACGGCCTCCCGCAGCCGCCCCGTGCCCTTGCCGTGCACAATTCGCAAGAAGGGCATGCCCGCCAGGTAGGCGCTGTCGAGATGCCGCTCCAGGGCCTCCAGGGCCTCGTCGACTGTCATACCCCGCAGGCTGACCTCCATTGGAGGTGCGGAACCGGAAAGCCGATACCCGCCTCCGTCAGGCATACGGGCCGACTCCCCACTGCTGGCATCCTTGCCGCTCACCGCCTTGCCAGGCGCCTGCAGTTCCTCCAGACCGGCCCGAACCCGCAATCGCCCAACTTGGACCTCCACCTGGTGCTCATCAACCGCCTTGACCACACCCTCTGCGCCGATGCTCCGCAGGTACACGCGCTCACCGATTCGGACCGGCCTTTTCTCTTGCTCCGCGCCGGGAACACGCGGCTTGGCGATGCGCGCCTCCAGAGCTTGCAGGTCGTGCGCCGCCGCCTCCAGGGCTTCCAGCGGTTGCGCAGCGAGTTTGAGCTTGCGCCGCAGCCTCTCCATCTCGGCCCGCAGGCTCTCAACCTCCGCCAGCGCCTGTTCGCGGGTGGCCTCCAGCAGCTCGACCTGCTCCTGGTCCAGGGCCTCCAGGCGGCGCGACAGATCCTGCTCAAGTGACTGCAGGTGTGCCTGAGTCTGCCTCGCCTCGCGCAACACCGCCGCGGCCTGCTCGCGTTCGCGGCGGATGTCTTCCAGCAGCGAGTCCACCTCCCACTCATCGGCCGAAACCCAGCCACGCGCCCTCTCGACGATCTCTTCCTCCAGGCCCAAGCGGCGGGCGATATCCAAGGCGTTCGATCGCCCCGGCAGCCCAATCGTCAGATGGTAGGTCGGCCGCAAGGTCTCCAGGTCAAACTCCATGTTCGCGTTGCGCACCCCCGGAGCAGTGTGTGCGAAGGCCTTCAAGGCCGAGATGTGTGTGGCCACGAGGGTCGTGATACGCCGCTCGAGGAAGGCCTCCAGCAACGCCCGCGCCAGCGCCGCCCCTTCCTGGGGGTCCGTCCCCGCCCCCAGCTCATCCAGCAGGACCAGCGAGCGCTCGCCCGCCTGGCCGAGGATGCGGATGATGTTCGAAATATGGGCTGAGAAGGTCGAGAGTGATTGCTCGATCGATTGCTCATCGCCGATATCGGCATAGACGGCGTCAAAAAGCGACAGTTCCGAGCCCGAGTCGGCGGGGATCTGCAGCCCGCATGCGGCCATCAGCGCCAGCAATCCTGCGGTCTTCAGGGTCACCGTCTTCCCGCCGGTATTCGGCCCGGTGATCACCAGCGCATAGGTCTCCGGATCCAATACCAGGTCGATGGGCACGACGTTTCGAGGATGCAGCAAGGGATGCCGCGCTTGCAGCAGGCGCAGTGTGGAGCCGGGGTGCTGGCCTCCTGTCGACGGGCGGAAAGGTCTCATCAGGGGTTCAGCCGCCCGCAATTCTTCAGCATGGCGGGCCTTGGCGGCCGCCAAATCGAGCGCCGCCAGCGCCTCTACCGTCCGGGCGAGCGCGTCCTTCTTCTCACCGATGCGCCGGGAGAGGTCGGCCAGGATGCGTCGCACTTCGTCACGCTCCGCCAGCTCCAGCTCCCGTACCCGGTTGTTCAGGTCCACCGCCTCCAACGGTTCGATGAAAAGCGTGGCTCCCGAGGAGGATTGGTCATGGATCACCCCCTTGAGCCGCCCCTTGAATTCGGTCCGCAATGGCAAGACGTAGCGTCCATCGCGCTGGGTGACCAGCGCCTCCTGAAGCATGGGCGCCACCTTGGGGTCCTGCAGCATACGGGTCAGCTTCTCATCGAGTCGGCCCCGAGCCCGGCGCAGCTCGCGGCGGATGCCGGCCAGCGCTTGGCTGGCAGTATCCACCACCTCACCCTGCTCATTCAAGACATCTCCAATGGATTCGGCGATGTCAGGCGCCTCTTCTAGCTCCTGGACGACCGCCATCAGCGTTGGGCATGCCTCTCCCTTGTCTTCGAAGGTTTGTCGCAGGTTCCGAGCGGACCGGAGCGTATCCTGGACCGCAAGCAACTCCCCGGGCTCGAGAATGGCCCCCTTGGCTGCCCGAAGGACGAGTGGCCGGATGTCCCTCGCCGGCCCCACGGATATCTCTTCGCCCAGGCTGAGAAGATGCCGGGCTTCGCGGGTCTCGGCTTGACGGCGCTGGACCTCCTCCCAATC
>CAZQDE010000143.1:0-3614 GCA_964591485.1 uncultured Anaerolineaceae bacterium
TTACCGTAGCCGGGCGGCGCTACGATGGCGATTAGCTTCCTTTCGATGGCGGCATAGATGGCATCGACCAGCCGGGCACGATGTAGCTTGGTGCGGTCGAAGGATGGCGGTGTGATCGCGTGGCGTATGGCTTCGGTAAGAGGCATTAGATCGTGTGTCCGATTCCAACTGGGTTTGCTGCCCTTCCGGTCAATCCCCCGCCTTTTCGTGATGGGCGTTGCCCTAGTATAGCCGCAAGCGTCGAGCCAGACACGCGATTTCTGACCGGGCTCCTTCTAAAAAGGTAGAATGAAGGGCAAGGCCGCTTGCCGGGGCCGCCCATGGCCCTCTCCTTGGGTCAGGGCCATGGGCGGGGGCAATTGCCATCTTGCGCTTGGCCTCGAGCGGCGGCTTTACCAAATCCTTAACCGGACTTCATCCGTTCTTGCTGTTCACAGCGTCCAATGGATCTGTTAGCGGGATGCTGACTGAAGCCCAGGACGGCAGCCAAGGTGTCTGGCTCGCACGGGCACGGGGTGGCTGGGTATCAGCCAGAGAGGAGGGTGTTGGCGATGGCGAAGGTGCTGGTCGTGGATGATGAAGCAAGCATCCTACAGCTTGTTCGCGGGTATCTCGAGCGGGAGGGCTATGAAGTTTTCACCGCGATGGATGGTGTGACCGGCCTGCGATTGGCCCGCAAGGAGAATCCTGATGTGGTCATCCTGGACATCATGTTGCCCGAAATGGACGGACTAGAGGTGCTCTCCCGCCTGCGGCGCGAGTCGAATGTCTATGTCATCATGCTGACCGCCAAGGCCGAAGAGACAGACAAGATCGTGGGACTCTCCGTCGGTGCCGATGATTACCTGACCAAGCCCTTCAGCCCACGCGAACTGGTGGCGCGCGTGAAGGCAGCTTTGCGCAGACTGCGGTCCGCAGCGGGACAGACCGAGGATGAAGTGCTGGATTTCGAGGGCATGCGGATCGACCTCGCCAGTCGACAGGTATGGGTAGGGGAGCGACTGGTCGATTTGACCGCGACCGAGTTCGAACTGCTGAGGGCGCTGGCCGAGAATCGCGGGCGAGTGCTCAATCGCGAGCAGCTGTTGGAGCGGGTATGGGGTCATGAGTACTATGGGGAGTTGCGGGTGGTGGACGTCCATATCGGACACATCCGGCGGAAGCTAGGCGACAACAGGTACATCGTCACCGTGCGCGGCGTCGGATACCGCTTCGAGGATGTGGAGGCAGGGAAGCCATGAGCCTTGTTAGAAGACGCTTGGCCGTCAAGATCTTCCTCTCTCAGCTGGCGGTCGTCGTGGTCGGGGTGCTCGTGCTGGCGACTGCGACCGAGCTATCGATCCCCACTGCCTTTGACCGGCATATGGCTGCGATGGATCTGGCCATGCGGCAGATGATGGGGCGAGGAATGGGGATGGATCTGGAAGGGAGTTTGTTCGCCAATTTTCGGGCGGCGGTGTTGGAAGCCATGGCACTCGCCGCCGCGGCCGCCCTGGGGGTTGCGCTCGCGGTGAGCGTGCTGATCAGTCGGCGCATCGTGGCCCCGATCTGCGCCATGCTGCGAGCCAGCGAGCGGATCGCCGAAGGGCATTACGACGAACGCGTGGACGTTCCTGTTGGCGGATCGGTCGAAGATTTGGATGAGCTGGGCCAGATGGCGATCCAGTTCAATCGCATGGCTGCCAGCCTGGAGAATATCGAGGGCATCCGCCGACAGTTGATCGGCGATGTGGCGCATGAATTGCGGACACCGCTGGCGACGCTCAGAGGTTCGCTTGAGGCATTGATGGATGGCGTGCTGGAGCCAACCCCGGAGAACCTGCACGCATTGGGCCGCGAGATTGATCGGATGCAAAGACTGGTCAGGGATTTGGAGGAGCTGAGTCGGGTGGAAGCCGGTTCCTACGAGATTCGCAGGGGGCGGGTCGATTTGAATGAGCTGGTCCGGGCGGTGACGGATAGTCTGCGCCCACAGTTTGATGAGAAAGGGGTCAACCTCGAACTCGATGCAATGGAGGGCCTGCCGCCCGTCGAGGTGGACGAAGGCCGCGTCCAGCAAGTGTTGACGAACATCATCGGGAATGCGTTGCAATATACGCCAGGCGGGGGGCAGGTGCGCATCCGCATATCTCGAGATCGGGACCAGGCTGCGGTAGAGGTTGTGGATACAGGCATCGGCATCTCTGCCGAGCACATTGGTCATATCTTCGATCGCTTCTACCGCGTCGACCCGTCTCGCGCCCGAGCTTCGGGGGGAAGTGGGATCGGCCTTACCATCGCCAAGCGTCTGGTCGAGGCGCATGGCGGTCGCATCTGGGCCGAGAGCGAGGGCCCCGGGAAGGGCAGCCGCTTCACTTTTACCCTGCCGCTTGCCTCTCCGCACCCCTAGGTCGCTTTCCTTTACCAAATCTTTAATCATTCTTCAATGGGTTTTGATACATCCCTCCTAAGATGGAGAAGAATAATCTCAGTTCGAGGAGGTGATGAAACATGCATGGTTTTTGTTGTGATGGATGGGGGAGCTGGGGTGTCTATGGTTCGATCGGCTGGGTGTTGAATCTTGTTCTCGGGCTGATCGTTCTGGTGGCGCTGCTGCTGCTCATTGTCTGGGCGGTCCGAAGGTTGTCGGGTGCGAGCGCGGGCCTGGGAGCCTCAACGGCCAGAGAGATCATCAAACGGCGCTATGCCCAGGGAGAGCTGACCCGGGAGGAGTACCAGAAAATGCTAAAAGATCTGGAGGGTATAGGCGGCTAGCTGGCGGCTTACAGGTCTTGATCCGGCTGGGAGGGTCACGATGATGATGGGTATGGGTTTGATCGGATGGGTGATCATGCTGCTCTTCTGGGGCGGGCTGGCCGCGGGCGCTGTGCTTCTGGCGAGGGCCTTGTTTCCGGGCGGGTCGCCTGTGGAGGAGCCAAGGGAACTGGACGCCCTTCAAATCCTGGAGATGCGCTATGCGCGGGGCGAGATCGCGCGGGATGATTTCATGAGGATGAAGCAAGATCTGGAGGCATGAGCTCTTCGCTGGGAACGGGTGCTCACCCCCCGCGCTGTAGGTAGCAGGGGCCGCGATTGGCGCGGCCCCTGCTACTCGCTGCGAGAAGCCTAGAAAGCGGCGTAGATCAAAACTCCATAGACAGCCATCGTGAGCACCCCGTCGACCAGAGCGTAAGCCAGGAAGACGCGCAGGACTGGAATTTCGCCCACATGCCAGGTGTAGCGGATGGCGATCCAGAGGGCCACGAGAGCGATTGCCACCGGGGCAAAGATCCGCAGCAGGGGAAAGACCTCAGGAGGCAGAAACGGCATCCAGGCAGAGAAGGGCGCGTAGGTGAGCATGCCCGGCAGGAAGCCGATCTTGAGAGCCCAAAGGGCCGCCAGTCCCAGCCCAGTCGTGACCACCTGAGCAGACTGCCCCTGCCAACGCACGGCTGCGAAGAGGCGGTTCACCAGGACGAGCGCGATGGCGCTGGGGAGAACCCATGCGATCGCCACCGGGATCAGCAGCGCCCCCGTTGCCAGCCCGAAGAGGGTGTCGGCCGAGATGCGTCCGACATCGTCGGCCGTCATACGGCTGAACTGCGACCGGATGCCCGGCGCGGTGGAGGCGAAGT
>CAZQDE010000144.1:0-3606 GCA_964591485.1 uncultured Anaerolineaceae bacterium
CCATCGTCCCCACGTTCATATGCGGCTTCGTTCGCTCAAATTTCTCCTTAGCCATCTCTTCTTCCACTCCTTCTTGCAGATAGGATGATTGCTAGCGTACGCCCACCAGGATCTTCTCGGAGACGCTACGTTCGACTTCCTGATAGTGGTCAAACTCCATCGTGAAGGCCCCACGGCCTTGCGTCATGGAGCGCAATTCGGTCGCATAGCCGAACATTTCCGCCAGCGGGACCATAGCCCGGATGGCCTGGATGCCGCCGGGGCGGGCTTCAATGCCCTCGATCTGGGCCCTGCGAGCCGAAAGATCGCCGGTCACATCGCCCACATGGGCCTCAGGCACAACCACTTCCGCCCGCATGACCGGCTCGAGCAGCACCGGCTTGCCGCGCTGCACGCCCTCCTTGAAGGCCATTGACCCGGCCACCTTGAAGGCCAGCTCGGAAGAATCGACCTCGTGGAAGGACCCATCCAGCAGGGCCACCTTAATGTCCGTCACCGGATAACCTGCGATCACGCCACCTTCGGCCGCTTCCCGCACGCCTTTCTCAACGGCTGGGATGAACTCCTGCGGGATCGTGCCGCCCCGGATGCGGTTCTCGAAGGCGATCCCCGAAGCGGGTTCGCCCGGTTCCAGCGCAAGCACCACATGGCCGTACTGCCCCCGGCCACCGGTCTGCTTGACGTAGCGGTGTTCCACCTTGGGAACCGCCTCGCGAATGGACTCGCGGTAGGCCACCCGCGGCCGCCCTACCCGAGCCTGTACCTTGAACTCTCGCTGCATGCGGTCGAGCAACACCTCTAGGTGCAGCTCGCCCATGCCCCAGATCAAGGTCTGGCCAGTGTTCTCGTCCACGCCCACGCGGAAGGTGGGATCCTCCTCCGAGAGCTTTTGCAGGGCTTCGGCCAGTCGGTCCTGATCCGCCATGGTCTTGGGTTCGATGGCCACGAAGATGACCGGATCGGGGAAGGTGATCTTCTCCAACACGATCGGGTTGACCGCGTCGCACAACGTATCGCCTGTAAAGGTGCCCTTCATGCCCAGCACGGCGCCGATATCGCCGGCTAAGACCTCATCGATATCTTCCCGCCGGTCGGCATACATGCGTAACAGCCTGCCCACGCGCTCCCGCTTTCCGGCGGTCGAGTTATAAACCGTGGCGCCCTTTGTCACCTTGCCGGAATAGACCCGGAAGTACGCCAGTCGGCCGACGTAGGGATCGGTCACAATCTTAAAGACCAGCGCGCTCATCGGGGCCTCTTCATCGGCCGGGCGTGCGACCTGCTCTTCGGTTCCCGGCTTAATCCCCACAACATCCGGGATGTCCAGCGGGGAGGGCAGATAATCCACGACACCATCCAATAAAGGCTGGATGCCCTTGTTTTTCAATGCCGAGCCCAAAAAGACCGGCGTGGCCTTGCCAGCGATCACAGCCCGGCGAAGGGCTGCCTTGAGCTCCTCGACCGTGATCTGCTCCCCACCCAGGTACTTATCGGTCAGCGCTTCATCTGTCTCTGCGATTGCCTCTACCATCTTCGCACGTCGTGCGGCAGCCTCTTCACGCAATTCCTCCGGCACAGGCATACGCTCAGGCGCCGCGCCCAGGTCATCCGTCCAGAGGATGAATACTTCCTCCAGGAGATCGATCACGCCCTGGAAGCTCGATTCCTGTCCCACCGGCATCTGCACCATGATCGGGTTGGCGCCCAGCCGTTCCCGGATCATTTCGACCGTGCGGTCGTAGGAGGCGCCGATCCGGTCCATCTTATTCACGAAGCAGATGCGAGGCACCTGGTACAGGTCCGCCTGGCGCCAGACAGTTTCAGACTGCGGCTCGACGCCCTGCACGGCGTCGAAGACCACGATGCCCCCATCCAGCACGCGTAACGAGCGCTGAACCTCGGCGGTGAAATCAATATGTCCGGGCGTGTCAATGATGTTGACCTGATGATCACGCCAAAACGCGGTCACGGCCGCCGAGACGATCGTGATACCTCGCTCGCGCTCCTGCTCCATCCAATCGGTCACCGTCGTACCCTCATCGACATTGCCGAGACGATGCGTGCGGCCGGTGTAGAACAATACCCGCTCCGTCGTCGTCGTCTTGCCGGCGTCGATGTGGGCGATGATGCCGATATTGCGGTAGCGCTCCAGAGGTACCTTACGTGCCATGATCAACCCAACCTGTACCTATCCCGCCTCGCGAAACCCGCCCCTACCAGCGATAATGGGCGAAAGCCCGATTGGCCTCCGCCATGCGGTGGGTATCTTCCTTCTTCTTGATGGCCGCGCCGGTGTTATTGGCGGCATCCATCAATTCGGCGGCCAATTTCTCCGCCATGGACTTTCCGGGCCTTGCCCGGGCAGCCGCAAGGATCCAGCGCAGCGAAAGCGCCAGGCGGCGATTAGGGGCCACTTCCACCGGCACCTGGTAGGTGGCACCACCCACCCGGCGGGGCTTGACTTCCAATACCGGCGAGGTGTTGCGGACGGCCTCTTCGAAGACCTCGAGCGGATTGCGCTTGGTGCGCGCCTCGATTAGGTCGAAGGCGTCGTAGACAATCGCCGTCGCAATGCTCTTCTTGCCCTTCTTCATAAGGCGGTTGATCAACCCCGTCACCAGCGTGCTGTTGTAACGCACGTCGGGCAGGATCTCTCGCTTCTCGGGCTTTGTTCGTCTCATGCTCCCAGCTCCAAACCGCTCTCAAGGTATCGGTCGCCAGCCATTTGGCGACCGATCCATCTGCATCTATTCCTTGGGCTTCTTGCCGCCATACTTCGAGCGGCCCTGCCGTCGATCCTCGACACCGGTGGTGTCCAGCGTTCCGCGGACGATATGGTAGCGCACACCCGGCAGATCCTTGACACGGCCGCCACGCACCAACACCACGGAGTGCTCCTGAAGCGAATGGCCCTCGCCAGGGATATAGGCCGTGACCTCGATGCCGTTGGTCAGTCGCACGCGGGCCACCTTGCGCAGCGCCGAGTTGGGCTTCTTCGGCGTCTGCGTTCTCACCTGGGTGCAAACCCCACGCTTTTGGGGTGCACCCTTCGGCATTTGGATCCTACGCTGCTTCACTGAGTTGAAGATGTACTGCAGCGCGGGAGCCTTGCTCTTTGCCCGCTTTTCCTTGCGGCCTTTGCGCACCAGCTGATTGATCGTTGGCACAGCTCGCCTCCAGATTACGATGGGGCTAGAGCCCCATTCCCCTTCCCAGTAAGGGAGGCCATCGGACGTGCACGATGGCCTCGCCTCTATTCCAAGATCTTCAATTCCGGGCAGGCGCAACATCTCCCCCGCCCGGGGTCCCCGGTCAGCGGACAGCCATTCTACCATGCGGCCTGGGGACCGTCAAGAATGGCGGAGTAGATTCTCCCTTTGCAGCCGCGGCCTAGATGCCCGGCTCCATATCCAGCAAACCCAATCCCAAGCGCGGCGGGCGCGCGCGCTCCTCTTCCTTGCCGAAGCGGATCACCTCGCCGTCATCCGAGATGGCCTCCACCGAGAGGCCCAGGCTCTGCAGCTCTTTCACCAGCACACGGAAGGATGCCGGGATGCCCGGCTCTTCGACCGGCTCACCCTTCACGATGGCTTCGTAGGTCTTCAC
>CAZQDE010000145.1:0-3567 GCA_964591485.1 uncultured Anaerolineaceae bacterium
GCTGCTCGAAATCCATGGCAGCAATTTGCCATCTCTAGCTAATTGCTGCAATCGATTTTGGCGTGCGGTTTGGATTCTGCCCGTAGGATGATCATCCCACGGTAGGAAAGGAAGATGTCTGAGGTCCCCTGCGCGGCAGAGTGCAGTGCTCCGCAGCGCAATTCCCGGGCGAAGGCATTCCTCCGGGCATCATCTCGCGTCGAGGAGAAGGTCGGCCCTATGCTGTAAGTTCGGTGGCTAGCTCGCCTCCAGCCAGTGTTCCATCTGCTCGAGGGTATGCTTCAGTCGCGCGTGTGCTCCCAAGATCTCTCTCTGCATCTTCCGCTCGTCAAGCCAATCCAGGTTGTAGACGAGATTGAGCAGGTGCAAGGCCGTGGACCATAGCACAAGCTGGCGGTCATCGGGCGGTCGCTCGAAGACGAGATCCAGTGGGACCTGCAGCTCCATGCGTTCTTTGGATTCCGCGAGGTTCATGGCACTCTCCTGCGCGTCACCTATGCAGGGTTCGTGCCAAGGGCAGGTGTCGCTTTGCATGGGCATCCCTGGGCGAGAATCCGATGCTGGCGGATAGGCCTCAGGAGCCAATGGATCCCAGACGCCCGCCGTCTGCGCAGATGAGACATCGTGCACGGAACATGCGCGGCGAGACTTGGGCTGTTTCCTTGCGCGATTGGTTTATAATCTTGGGCGTTTCTTCACAATCGAATGCGGGATGACGTTCGCAGCCCAGACGGGCCAGACATGCTCCCTCCTGCGGAGCTGGGCGGGGATAAGATGTCCGTTTTGGGATGGTCCATCATCCACGGGAGGGGAGGAAGATGCCGCCCATCACGGTCCAATACGCCAGGGGGGCTGTCGAAGAGGTCGTCGGGGTCCTTTGCAGGGCAGCGAAGGATCTTGGATACACCCTTTGGTCCCTCAGGGGAAATCCCTGCTCTATGCCTTCTCTTCGCACGATCGCCATGCGCATTTGCGTGCTCGACGCGGAGGTGATCCACCCCCATAATATCCCCGAGGAGAGCATCCTGGGCACCGTCCATGTTGTGCGCGTGGCCCATAGGCCTTCAAGATGCCGAGTATCCTTCCACCTGGAGGACCTCTCAGGCGAACGGCTTCGCGCGGCCGACGAGATGGCCTTCCGGCGATTCTGTGAGCGATTTGGGCGCCTCCTGACCGAGAAAGGTTTAGAGATACCCGCCGGACAGGGGTTCCAGGAAACGGCGCCGATCCACTTGCCGCCGCTCCGCCAGAACGATACCGGCCCTCTTCCAGCCTGATCCGACTGCTCACCAGCATAGAACGAGCAGCCCTCTTTGTTCTCTCCAGCGCCGGGGAGGAGCCACGCCAGGATTGATTGCGATCCCCCGCGCTCCCAAGCTGATCCCATGGAGGGACAGGGGAGGCCTTGGCTTTCCCCGGGCGCAACCCCGGGCGATCGCAGCCCTGGTTTACAAAGTCGAAAGCGCACGTGGACCTCCCCCTCTCCCTGGTCGGAGAATTCAGGATCTTGTTACGATAGAGCTCAAGCCGTACTGCAACAGGGCGAGGGCAGCAGGTCTCTGCAAACGCGCCCGCCTGCGAAGGTGTCTTGATAGGCATCTGGGATAAGCGCGCCGCCGCCAGGAGCGAGATTCGCCCGGGCTTCATCAGACGTGGTAACATGATGATGAGCGCCCTATCAGCAAGGCCCCCCCAAGATTCGCAGAGGATGATTCTCGGCCATCCCAGCAGCGGAATCTTGATGTCGTCAAGCCTGGACAGGCCTGAAAACCTAATCCCGATAATGATCTCGAGGCCGGGACGCTTGCCAGGACCGGAAACCAAGCGGGCGGGGAGGCGCAGCGTATCATGAACGTTCTTCTGATCTATCCCGAAATCCCGGATACATTCTGGAGTTTCAGACACGCCCTTCGGTTCATCGGCAAGAAGGCCGCCTCGCCGCCCTTGGGTCTTCTGACCATCGCAGCCATGTTGCCGGCGGAATGGCCGAAACGCCTGGTGGACATGAACGTCGAGAAGCTAACCGGGGAGCATTTGAGGTGGGCGGAGGTAGCCTTTGTCAGCGCCATGACCATCCAAAGGGATGCGGCCCGTCGCGTCATCGCGCGCTGCAAGAGGGCCGGGCTGCGCGTGGTTGCCGGCGGTCCTCTTTTCACGGTGGAACCCGAGACGTTCGAGGAGGTCGATCACCTCGTGCTCAACGAAGCCGAATCAACCCTGCCGCGTTTCCTCGAGGATTTCGGTCGAGGGCAGCCCAAGCACATCTACCATAGTTCCGAGTATCCCGATCTCGCTGGAACGCCCATTCCCCTCTGGGAGCTTCTAGACCTGAACCGCTACGCGACGATGAACGTGCAGTTCTCCCGGGGTTGTCCCTATGATTGCGATTTCTGCAATGTCACCGCGCTCTTCGGGCAGCGCCCACGGGCCAAATCCGCGGCGCAAGTGATCCTGGAGCTGGACAGCCTCTACGCCTTGGGATGGCGTGGCGGTGTTTTCTTCGTGGATGACAACCTCATAGGCCATAAGCGGCGATTGAAGGCCGAGCTGCTCCCAGCGCTCATCGAATGGAAGAAGGACAAGCGCGGTATCCCTTTCACGACCGAGGTTTCCATCAACCTCGCCGATGATCCGGAACTTATCCAGCTTATGGTGGAGGCGGGCTTCAGCGCAGTTTTCATCGGCATTGAGACTCCCGCAGAGGAAAGCCTCGCCGAGTGCAGCAAGAAGCAGAATTTGAATCGGGAACCTGGTGGAGGATGTAAGGCGCATTCAGAGGGCAGGATTGCAGGTGCAGGGGGGCTTTATCGTGGGCTTCGACCACGACACGCCTTCTATCTTCCAGCGTCAGATCGATTTCATCCAGAACAGCAACATCGTCACGGCTATGGTCGGGTTATTGCAGGCGCCCCCTGGGACCCGGCTCTATGAGCGTCTGAAGAGAGCCGGGAGGCTGGCCTCTCGCATCTCGGGGGATAACGTGGACGGCACCACCAATATCATCTCTCGGATGGACCTCGAGACCCTGCGCCAGGGGTACAAGCGGCTTCTGGAGCAGATCTACTCGCCCAAGGTCTACTACCGGCGGGTGATGGCCTTCCTGGCGGAATACCAGCCCCCGAAGATCCGGGTGCCGCTGGACGCCCGCCTGATCATGGAGCATGGGCTGGCGTTTCTGCGCTCCATCTATCGGCTGGGCATCCTGGGGGTGGAGCGCGCGTATTATTGGAAGCTGCTGCTTTGGACGCTGTTTCGGCGGCCTCGCTTGCTCCCGACGGCGATCACCCTGGCCATCTATGGCTACCATTTCCGCAAGACCTGTGAAATGCGCGTATCATAGAAGGAATGGGAGGATACAGGAACGAGGAGGGAATATGGCCGCACGATACGAGCTCAAGAAGTCCGGCGATGATCAGTACTTCTTCAACCTGGTGGCTGCCAACAACCAGACGATCCTCACGAGTGAGCGCTACCGGAGCAAGTCCAGCGCCGAAGCGGGAATCGAATCCTGCCGGGCCAACGCGCCGCTCGACGAACGATATGACCGGCGCACCGCTGCGAATGGGC
>CAZQDE010000146.1:0-3563 GCA_964591485.1 uncultured Anaerolineaceae bacterium
CCCAGAAGACGATCTCGAGCTCGCGCCCGGGATAGAGCTCGAGCGGAATGCGGCAGACGTTTCCGGCGCACTCATGGGGTTCCCGGTCGACCTCGGCGTGGATGGCGACGATGTGCTCATCCGGCAGGGGCTCATGCCCGAGCAGCACCAGCACCGGATCCTGCAGGCAGATCTGCGACCGGTCCCAGACGCAGCAGCCCTCGAGCATGATCGTCACACTGGCCTCGGGCAGTTCCTCGACCACCGTGCGCTCGCCCTCCAGGTACCCGGCGAAGAGCAGATAGAGGCCCTTGCATTTGGAGGTGTCGCCGCCCGCGGCGGCGCCGTGGCAGGGCGGGGTCTCCCGCCACTCCTCGAAGGTCTCGTAGCCGCAGGCGAGCGAGACCTCCTCCCAGGTGGGCAATCCGGGGTGGCCGACGAGCAATTGGCAAGCTTCCTCGCCGTCCTTCCAGGCCAGGAGCTTCCAGAGGTAGCCCTCATCGGCGACCTTGGTGACCACGCGGCGCCCGGGCGGCTCGCCCTCCTGGGCGGCGGCGGAGGAAGTCAGCAGCCCAGCCGAGGTTAGGAGAACGGGAAGCAGAAGCACCCAGGTTAAGGATCGCGGAAAGCGCAAGGAGCACGCCCTCGGTTGAATGATGGTATGGGAGACACCACCGGATCTACTGGTCCGGATGGCTGGCGCACCCAAAGAGGCGCGCCGCAAGACCATGATACACGCGAACGGCGGCGGGTCAAAGAATCGACGAAGCCGCCCAGGCGGGCGGCCTCGTATGACCTGCCTAGCGGAAATAGCCGCCCGGATCCTAGCGTTTCTTCTTCATTATCGTGGCCAGCCAGTTCAAGTCATCGGCCTGATCCACTCGATAGCCTCCGCCGACACCGGCGCAGTTTCCGTTCAAGCCGAATGACGTGACGGCTGCAATGGTGTTTGTGCCTGTCAGGAATTGGGGACCGCCGGAGTCACCGAAGCAGGTGCCGCCAGAAGGCGAGGCGTCTCCTCCAACGCCGGACGCTGAGACTTTAATGGCGGTACCGTCTGGGACACCGAAGACTCCCAATGTGTCGATCAAGTCAAGCACTGCCAGGAGTCGATCTCTCTCTCCTGTATAGCGATTTGGATTGATCTCCTGAAGACCATAGCCAACCGCTGTGAGGGCCGCCTTCTTCTCAGATCCCTTAATCTCATCCAGCACGCCAAGGTCCGGCAGCTCGCCATATTCTTTCATCCTGACAGGCTTATCGAGCACAACAACCCCCAGGTCGAAGAGGTAGAAGGCATCGGGGTCGTAGTCAGGGTGTGTATAGGTTGTGCCATCGACATCGCCTTCAAAGGGATAGCCGGCTGGTGTGCCAAAGTCCGGCGTTGCCTCAACGTCTTCCGCAAACCAAATCGTAGCCCGGGCCGCGGGGGGTTCGGTGCAGTGCCCTGCAGTTAGAAATACTTTTGGAGAAATCAGGGTGCCTGAGCAACGCCACAGCGGGTTGCCATCGGCATCATCCGCGACCATCAGACCCACGAAGGGGTGGCGCCCAGCATCGGGCTCGCCATTGGTCACCGCCGAGGCGGGGAGGACGGCGATCGCCAGCAGGACGACCACCGCCAGTAGAATCAGCATTCGCCTATGCATTTCCTTCCTCCTCTTTTCGCTGAAGTTTGTGTTCATAAGCCTTCCATCTCGAAACGTCTCTGATTCACCTCCTTATCGGCGTAATCCTCGCTTGCCTCCAGAGACATCAAGAGCCCTCGACGCGCGTCAAGGGCTCGCATGAATCTTCCCCATATCTCGGGGGGATAATTATGCCAATACCAGGCCGTGAAAGGCGAGACGGTGGACCCGGTCAACGCTCCCTCCAATGGCGTTTTTAGCATAGCACCAGCGTACTATCGGCGTCAATCACGCGGTAGAAATTTTAAGATTGCGTGATCGGTTTTGGTCGGAATTTAGCGCCTTTGCGCAGTCTGGCCTTCCGCTATTCTCTTCGCCACGGATGCGGGAGCACGCACGCCCGCGCCCCTCATGCTCCACGGGAAATCCGTGCGTGGAGGTATGCCCCGCGAACTCCCAATGCTTATCCAAGATTGTGGCAGCGAGGCCGTATCTTCTGATGGCTTTACCCCTCTGGGATCGAGTGGTATCATCACGCCCAGGAGGAACCCGCCATGGCGAAGAAAAAAACCCTTTCCAAACGCCAGCAGCGCAAGATCCGCATGCAGCAGGTCATCTTCGGCGTGATCGCGGTCATCGTGATCGCCTCGTTCATCGTCAGTCTGGTGGCCTAGCCCAACGCTTATCCCAGACCTCATCCGGCGCCGGCCCCCGGCCGGCGCTTCTCGTTCTCCTCTTCTCATCCGCGATAGTATCTGAGCACTTCGTTCAAAGAAGAACCGCATAACGCTCGAACGCACAGGCCTGATTGCTTTCGCCGGGATGGTGCGGGTGCTGCTCGCGCTGCCCTCGTTCGAGACTTCTGTGTGCGACCGCGAGACGCGGCGCTTCAATCAGGAGGCGGCCGTGCTGGGCGAGGAGGTGCGCGTCTTCGCCATCAGCCACGATCTGCCACTGACCCAGAAGCGCTGGTGCGCCGCCGCGGATGTGGAGCGGGTTATCACCCTCTCCGACCACGTCCTGGGCGAGTTCGGCCCGGCCTGCGGCACGCTCATGAAGGAGCTTCGCCTGCCGCGGCGGGCATCCTTCGTCGTCGACGGCCGGGGCATGCTGGTCTACGCCGGCTACATGGCAAGCAATGGCGATGAGCCGGACCATGCCGCCGTGCTCGAGGTGGCGCGCGCAGCGCTGTAGAGGCCTGTGCGCCGGCCCCTCGGCAAGACCCCCGCTCTAGACCCGGACCAAAGCGCTATCCCCCTCGATGTAACGTGGAGCCAGCAGGTGCGTTGACCCTTATGCCGGTGAACGGCGATGGGGCCCGCGGTGCCCCGGGTCACATCCTTTGAGCTATTTCTCATCCACGGCGCTATGGATCCTCCACCCGGCCCTGGGGCACTGTGGCGCTCCCCACTCGAGGGCCGCGCCATTTGCAAGCCACCTGTAAGGTCGCCGCTGTGGAGTCCATGCTAAGCTGAATATGGTTGAAGCAGGGTCGCATTCGCCCTTCCCGGCAATCCGACCAAGAAGTTCCCTACGGGGAAGGAGGTGAGGCACAATGTTATTCGCACCGAAGGAAAAGGGACAGGGTCTGGTCGAATATGCGTTGATCCTAGTTCTCGTCGCTGTGGTCGTTATCGTGATCCTGGCCCTGCTCGGGCCCGCCATCGGCAACGTCTTCAGCAACATTGTGACGAACATCTAGAGGATCCTATCGAACGAGATCATACTCTCCCTCCAAGGTCCGGAGCCCCAGCCTGCCGCTGGGGCTCTGGCCTTAACCGGGGGAGAATTCCCCCATGTCCCCTTTTTGGACTGGCCCTGTCGCCTTGCTTTGACCCGCCGCCATCTTGTCAACCTGAGCCTGAAAGGCGAGGTATCCCTATGATTTTCTCTATGGAATGGGCCATCCTGCCTAGGATTCCACGCATCTGCTGACTACCCCCCTCTGGTCCCCCC
>CAZQDE010000147.1:0-3538 GCA_964591485.1 uncultured Anaerolineaceae bacterium
GGATGTGACGCCCTTCGCTTGACACTCTTATGCCGCTACCGTAGAATGAGGCCGCAAGTTTGCACAAATCGGGGAGAGTCCCGGATGGGCCGGGCACCGAAGGGGCAAACCGCAGGGAATGGTGCATGCATGCGGTGAAACTCTCAGGTACAAGGACCCGATTTGGCCGATCCTCTGGAAAGTCATTCGACACCGAAGGTGCAAATCCCTTGACAGGGATGAATCTCTCAGGTTGATGACAGAGGGCGCACACGCTCACGGTGTGCGCCCGTTGCACATACCCGGAACCAACACTTGAAAAGACGGCGAGGAGGCCAATATGAACATCCCTGAAGACCTGAAATACACGGAGAGCGATGAGTGGGTGCGGGTCGAAGGCGATACCGCCACGACCGGCGTTACCGACTACGCGCAAGACCAGCTTTCCGACATCGTGTACGTGGAGTACGTGGCGGATGTGGGCGGCACGCTCGCCAAGGGCGAGGCACATTCCGCGGTCGAATCGGTCAAGGCCGCCGCGGATGTCTATATGCCGGTCGGCGGCACAATCGAGGCCGTCAACGAGGCCCTCACCGAAAGCCCGGAACTCATCAACAGCGATCCTTACGGCCAGGCTTGGCTGGTCAAATTCAAAATCAGCGATCCCTCCGAACTGGATGGGCTGATGGACGCCGCTGCGTACAAGAAGTACTGCGAGGAGCGTGAACACTAATGGCCTACATACCCCATACCGAGGAAGAGCGGCGGCAAATGCTCGCCGCGATCGGCGTGGAGAAGATCGAGGACCTCTATAAGGATATCCCCGAAAGTGTGCGCTTCCCGGACCTACAGCTTCCGGGCCCCATCTCAGAAATGGAAGCGATGGGGGAGCTTCAAGCGCTCTCCGAAGGGAACCTGGAAGTCAGCCACGCTTCCTGCTTCCTGGGGGCCGGCGCCTATCATCATTTCATCCCCTCGGTCGTCGATCACATCCTTCGCCGTAATGAGTTCTACACCGCCTATACACCCTACCAGCCCGAGATCTCGCAAGGCACGCTGCAAGCGATCTTCGAGTATCAGAGCGTGATGTGCGAGCTGACCGGGATGGAGGTCTCCAATGCCTCCCACTATGATGGTGCCACGGCGCTGGCCGAGGCGGCGATCATGGCCCTCAATCACCACCGGCGCAAACGCCATAAGGTGGTGCTCTCGCCCGCCATTCATCCCCATTACCGCCAGGTTGTCCACACCTACACCCAGGGCATGGGGTTGACCATCGTTGGCGAGGAATCCTGCGAGAATGGGCCTGAGAAGCTGGCGGCAATGCTGGATGAGGACACCACCATGGTGGCGGTCCAGTACCCGGATTTCTTCGGCAACATACACGATTATGCGGCGCTTGCGGCAGCGGCAGCCGAGGCGGGAGCTCTCTTGACAGTCGTGGTGAACCCGCTTGCGCTGGGTATGCTCAAGCCGCCGGGCGAGTTCGGCGCCGATATCGTCGTGGGCGATGGCCAGCCTCTGGGCATCCCGCTCTCCTATGGCGGACCCTACTTGGGGATCTTCACCTCCCGGGAGAAGTATGTGCGAAAGATGGCGGGGCGCATCGCGGGAGAGACGGTCGACAGCCGCGGGCAGCGAGGTTTCGTGCTCACGCTCACACCCCGCGAACAACACATCCGCCGGGCCAAAGCCACCTCTAACATTTGCACCAATCAGGGCCTGATGGCATTGGCATCCCTGGTCTACTTGAGCGTGATGGGCAAGCAAGGCTTGCGCAAGGTCGCCGAGCTCTGCTACCACAAGGCGCACTATGCCGCCTCCAAGATCGACGCCCTGCCGGGTTTCCAACTCTGGAACAAGCATCCCTTCTTCCATGAGTTTGTCATCGCCTGCCCAGGCCCAGTGGGCGAGATCAATGCTCACTTGCTCGACTACGACATCCTCGGCGGCTATGACCTGGGCCAGGATTTCCCCGAGTTGAAGGATCACATGCTCCTCGCCGTCACGGAAACGATCTCGATCGAAGAGATCGAAGACCTGGTGGAGGCGCTGGAGGAGGTTTCCCATGCCTGAGCCCCTGATTTACGAAATCTCCACTCCCGGCCGTGTGGGTATCACGCTGCCAGAGCCGGATGTGCCCCTGGCGGAATTGCCCGAGGGACTGACGCGCGAGGAACTGCCGCTGCCGGAGCTCTCCGAGATGGATGTGGTGCGGCACTTCGTGCGCCTTTCCCAGCTCAATCATGGGGTCGATATCGGCTTCTATCCGCTGGGGTCCTGCACGATGAAGTACAACCCCAAGATCAACGAGGACGTCTGCCGATTGCCCGGCTTCGCCCTGACCCATCCCCTCCAAGACCCCGAGACGGCCCAGGGCAATCTGGCGCTCATGTATGCCCTCCAGGAGTGGCTCAAGGAAATCGGCGGCTTCGCGGGCGTGAGTCTGCAGCCGGCGGCGGGCGCTCATGGCGAGTTGACCGGGATCCTCATCATTCGCGCCTATCACCTGAGCCGCGGGGATGACCATCGCCGGAAGATCCTGGTCCCCGATTCGGCCCACGGCACCAACCCCGCCACCACCACGATGAGCGGGATGGAAGTGATCGAAATCCCCTCCGACGGGCGTGGCAATGTGGATCTCGACGAACTGCGCAAGCATTGCGGCGAGGATGTCGCCGGATTGATGCTCACCAACCCCAGCACGCTGGGGCTCTTCGAGGAGCACGTCCAGGAAGTGGTGGACTTGATCCATGGATGCGGCGGCCTGGTATACGGCGACGGCGCCAACATGAACGCGCTGCTCGGCATCGTCCGCCCTGGGGACCTCGGATTCGATGTCTTGCACTACAACCTGCACAAAACCTTCTCGACACCCCACGGCGGCGGCGGCCCAGGCTCCGGCCCGGTGGGCGCGGCGGAGCACCTAGTTGATTTCTTGCCGGGGCCGGTAGTCGAGGTCCTGGAGGAAGGCAGCGAGGAGGAACCCCCGCTCTATGGTCTGGTGATGCCCAAGAAGAGCATCGGGCGAGTGAAGGCCTTCCACGGTCACTTTGGCGTGATGGTACGGGCCTACGCCTACTTGCGCATCCAGGGCAAGCAGGGCCTGCGAGAAGTGGCGGACTACTCAGTGCTCAATGCCAACTACCTGCGGGTCCATTTACGGGATACCTACAAAGTGCCCTTCGATCGGGTCTGCATGCATGAGTTCGTGGCCGAAGGCCGCTGGCCGGATGCACCAGATGTCCACGCGCTGGATATCGCCAAGCGACTGATGGATTTCGGGTTCCACCCGCCGACCAATTACTTCCCGCTCATAGTGCCGGAGGCGCTCATGATCGAGCCCACCGAGACTGAGAGCAAGGCCACCCTGGACGCCTTCATCGAGGCCATGGAGACCATCGCCCGCGAGGCGCGCGAGAATCCCGATGTACTCAAGAGCGCGCCCCATGCGACGCCGTTCGGGCGACTGGATGAGGTGCGCGCGGCCAAGCAGCTTGTGCTCTGCTGCAAGCCGCTGGAACCTGTTGATCAGAGCTGAAGGTCCGCAACAGACCCC
>CAZQDE010000148.1:0-3500 GCA_964591485.1 uncultured Anaerolineaceae bacterium
CCCAGCGCCTTAACGGGTTGCAGCGTCACTTCCGCCGCAAGTTCAGGCTGGCGGCATATCTCCAGGAGGGAATGCTTCTCCCGCATGGCTCGATAGACCGCCATATAGCGTCCCGCCTGGCGCATGAACCACACCGGCGTGCGATCGACGGGCAACCGCTGGCATGCCCTCAGGAAGCGCGGCATGGCGCCCGTAGCCGCCCCCTCGTTCATGCTCCGCCCCCCAGTCTGACAAGCTCCTCCGGTATCGTTTCCCTGAGGGTCCGCTCGAGGGCGCAGCTGTCGGAGAAATGCGGCTCCCTTCTTGAAGCGCTCTGCGCGTCAGTCATGCTCTCTCCTTGACGAGACGATGGCGCTGGCATCTGCGACCGCAGGCTCATAAGCACACGCAGGATCGACCTCCAAATAATCACCGGTCACGCCGAAGGCCCTGCCACGCTGTCCACCGCATACCTCCCGATATTCACATACACCGCACTTTCCCTTCAGCTTGGTCGCGTCCCGCAAGTCCTGGAAGAGGGGGGCCCGCCGATACGTTTCGACCACGTCCACCTCGCGGACATCGCCCGCAGAAATCGGCAGGAATCCGGAGGGCATGATTTCGCCGATATGAGAGATGAAGAGAAAGCCCTTGCCGTCGTTGACGCCCTTCATCGGCCGGTGCAGGCCATCATCGTATTGGAAGCCGGCGCCTTGAAAGGTGACCGGCTGACGCCCGCCCACTTCCGCCTTGCGGCGCTCGATCGCCACGCGGCGGTACATGGGGGCTGCAGTCGCCTTGATGTCGAAGGGGGAGTCCTTCGAGAGATCGTAGAGCCAGTGGAAGAGGCGTTCATGCTGCTCTGCGCTGATCATCTGTCCGATCTGCGCTCGACCAGTGGGCACGAGGAAGAAGACCGACCATTGCACGGCTTCGACCTGCCGCACAAAATCGACCATAGCCGGCAGCAAGTCCAGGTTGTGTTTGGTCACAGTGGTGTTCACCTGCGCACTCAGGCCGACCTCCTGGGCGTTGCGCAGGATCGCCATCGTGCGCTCCCATGAACCGGGCACCTGCCGGAAAGCATCGTGAACCTCTGCCGAAGGGGCATCCAGACTGAGCGCAATGCGCCGTATCCCCGCCTGCATGGTCTTCTTCAGGCGCTCACGTGTGGGCAGCGCAGTGGCCGTCGGCGTCAGCGAGCAGCGCAATCCTGACTCGGTGGCGTAGGCGATCAAATCATACAGATCGCGGCGCATCATCGGATCGCCGCCCGTGAAGATGATGATGGGATCGCCGAAGGCACGGAAGCGCTCGATGAGCGCAAAGCCCTCCTTTGTGGTGAGTTCCCTTGGATCCCGTTGATGTTGCGCATCCGCCCGGCAATGCACGCAAGCGAAGGCACACGCGCGGGTCACCTCCCAAGCAATGGCGAAGGGAGCCTGATCGAAATCGGCGTGCATCATGTGGTGATCGTGCTGCGCGCGTTCGGCGGCGGCACGATCGGACAGGCCATTCTTCATCTTTGCTTCCTATCCACCTTTCCCATTACCCCTGTAAGCCCAACTTCTCATCCACTTCGCAGCCATCTGGCGGCGTCCTTCGCGTGATAGCTAATGATCACGTCCGCGCCGGCGCGTTTGATCCCGGTCAGCATTTCCAGCACAGCGCCCCGCTCGTCGATCCACCCATTCGCCGCCGCGGCCTTCAGCATGGCGTACTCGCCGCTGACGTTGTAGGCCGCCAAGGGGGCCTCCGGGAAGGTCTCCCGCACGAGGCGCACAACGTCCAGATAGGGCATGGCGGGTTTCACCATCAGCATATCGGCGCCCTCTTGGAGGTCGAGTGAGGCCTCCCGCAACGCCTCGCGGGCATTGGCCGGATCCATCTGGTGTGACCGGCGGTCTCCGAACGCGGGAGGTGATTCGGCTGCATCGCGGAAGGGCCCATAGAAGGAGGAGGCATATTTGACGGCGTAGGAAAGGATGGCGATGTGCGCGAAATCCGCCCCGTCCAGCGCGCTCCGGATGGCCAGGACCATGCCATCCATCATTCCGCTTGGCGCCACGACATCCGCCCCCGCCTCAGCGTGCGAGACGGCGACTCGCCCGAGGATCTCCAGCGTCTCATCGTTCAGCGGATAGCCCTCCGGGAGATGAGGGTGAGGGAGCGGAACGCCCACATTTAGCAGGCCGCAGTGGCCATGATCGGTGTATTCGCACAGGCACACATCCGTGATCACCACCATCTCAGGCACGGCAGCCTTGATCTCGCGCACGGCCTGCTGGACGATCCCCTGGGGATCGAAATTCTCCTCGCCAATCGGATCCTTTGTCTCAGGGATGCCAAAGAGCAACACCGAGCGGATGCCCAATTCGGCGATGGAATGCGTCTCCTCGGCCAGAAGATCTAGCGACCATTGATACACGCCCGGCATGGAGGCGATTTCCTGCCGAAGGCCGGACCCATGGCGGATAAAGATGGGATAGATCAGATCGGCCGGCGAGAGCCAGGTTTCTCGCACCATATCCCGGAGGCCGGCGAGCCGCCGCAGGCGGCGAGTGCGATCAAAACGTCCACCGGCGTTCAGCTTTTCTTGCTCGGTTACAGGATTCATCTTCCATCACCTCGCCAATCAAAGTAAGCCACCAGCGCCTGGATCAGGCCTGGGATGGTATGCGTGGCAGCCACGACGCCCGGATTCAAACCGGCGCTTTGGGCTGCCTGTGCTGTGATCGGCCCGATGCAGGCCACGACGGGGGAGCCGGGGAGTGCGGTCGGATCTAAATCCGCCGAATTCATGACTTGCATGAAGTGTCGCACAGTGGATGGGCTGGTGAAGGTGAGGGCGTCCAGCTTCCCTCGAAGCGCCGTCAGAGCCTCCGCATCCGGGTACACCTGAATGGCCTTGTATAAGTGGAATTCATCCACGCGCCCGCCTCGCCGGCGCAGGATGTCTGGCAGCACGGATCGCGATTCGGCAGCCCGCGGCAGCATGATCCGGCTTCCAGCCACCTTTGGCAGGCCTTCACCCAACGCTTCACCGACAAACACCTCAGGGATATATGCGACCTCCGCACCCCAGCGGCCCAGCGCCTCCCCCGTGGCTGGCCCAATGGCGGCGATGTTGATCTCCTGCATCGCCTCCGCCGGGAGGTTGCAGCGCTGCAGGTGCTCCCAAAAGATGGTCACGCCGTTGACGCTGGTGAAGAGGATCCAATCGTAGGCCGACAGGTTGCGAAGGGCGGCATCCAATCCAGGCACGCGTTTCTGGGGTTCGATGCGCACAACGGGGAAAGGGACCACCTGCGCGCCCAAATGCTGGAGGCCCGCAACCATGGGGCCAGATTGAGCCTCGGGCCGGGTGACTACGATACGTCGTGAGTGAAGCGGGCCGGCATCAGACATCGAGCAGCACCTCGTGCGCTCCCCGGCGGATCACCTGCGAGGCAAGCGTTTTCCCCAGCTCAATGGGATCTGAGCCGCGGCCTTCTGCTCGCAAAAGGCGGCTGCCATCCGGC
>CAZQDE010000149.1:0-3407 GCA_964591485.1 uncultured Anaerolineaceae bacterium
GAGATCGGGACCGAGTTCCAGCTCGAGGACCTGACCTTCTTGTTGAAACGCCTGTTGCGCAACACGCGCTCGCTTGTGCGGCTGATGGACATGCTCGAGGCCGGCATGGGGCTGTCCGATGAAATGCAGCTCATCGGCCAGGGTGTCTTTTCCGACATCGTCGAGACACTCGATCGCCTCGAGCGTGAAGGCTACTTCGCCTTCATGCGGGAAGGCTGGCGTATCGTCGAGCGGGTCGTCGCGGAGTTCAGTGAGGAAGACGTGCGCGCCTTGGCGGACAACGTGGTCACCATGCTGACCACCGTCCGCAACATGACCCAGCCGGAGATCCTGGCGCTCGCCAACAATGCGATTGGCGCCATCCATGAGGGGGCAACCGAGATGAAGGACGCCTCTGCACTCAGCCTGATCCGGGAGTTGGGCGATCCGCGCGTACGGCGCGGCATGGCCCGCATACTCAACATCGTCAAGGCGCTTGCGGATCAACCGACTCCTCCGCAGGCGGGGTAGCGAAAGCGCGAAGCGGCCCGCCGCGCACCGTCGGGCCGAGAAAAGCCTTAGCCGCCGGTGCGGCCAAGCACAGAAACCATGAGAGCACAATTTAGGAGGAAGCAAATGACTACCGAATTGATTGCTGGTGTTGAAGTTCCCGTCAATGAGGAAGGCTTCTTGATTGACTCCAGCGTCTGGAACCGCGAGATCGCTGAGGAAATTGCCCGCCGGGAAGGTATTGAGCTAACAGAGACGCACTGGAAGATCATCGAGTTCTGTCGTGCCAGCGCCTCCGAGAACGGCGCCGCACCTACGCTGCGAGAGATCACGACCGGCACGGGCATCTCCACCAAGGAACTCTTCAGCCTGTTCCCCAAAGGCCCGGCCAAGAAGGTCGCAAAGATCGCCGGCCTGGGAAAGCCAGAGGGCTGCGTTTAGGCCCAGCCCCACAACTCACCACCGCAAAAAGGAGCTGCAAAAATGACCGAAGAAACCCGCAAGATGGCATACATCTGCTCGAAGGGCGATTTGGATATGGCCTACCCCGCCCTGATCATGGGCTGGGCCGCCCTCGGCAACGGCATAGATGTGACCTTCTTCTTCACCTTTTGGGGCCTGGACCTCATCACCAAGAAGCGCATCAACCACCTGGAGCTCTCCCCGGTGGGGAACACCAGCATGAAGATGAGCATGATGGGCCTCCCAACCGGGAACCTGGGCATCCCCAACTGGATGGCCATCCTGCCGGGCATGACCGCGTTCACAACTTGGTTCATGAAGAAGAAGATCGCCGAGGTGGGCGCGCCGCCGGTGAGCGAGTACATCCAGATGCTGGCCGACGCCGGTGCCAAGCTCTACGGCTGCAAGATGACCGTCGACATGATGGGCCTTAGCGAGGAGGATTTTGTCGATGGCGTCGAGGCGGTTGTCACCGCCGGAGACTTCATGGACATGACCGAGGGCGCGCAGATCATCTTCATCTAGACAGGGAGCCGACAGGCCAAGACAGCCAAGAGGCCATCCGAGGCGCGCGCCTGGATGGCCTCCTATCGGATCGATTGGAGTGCGGGCCCTGTCCGCCGCTAGGATTCCGCCACCGCGCCAGCACTAGCAAGGTGCCACCCGCTGGGAGCTTCGCCCTCCGGGAATCCGGAGAGCACAAAGACCGCACTGGTGACCTTCGGACCGGGATTGCGCCAGCGGTGGCGCAGATTGGCTGCAAACAGCAGGGTATCGCCCGGTTCAAGCAGGTAGATCTCATCCTCGACTTGATATTCGAGCTGGCCTCGCAGACAAATGACGAATTCATGACCGGCGTGGATAATGCGCTCGGGGCCACTATGAGCACCGGTCTCAAGCGTGAGCGCAAAGGGTTCCACTGCGCCAACGAATGTCTCACCCCCGAGCCCCTCCCAGATGCCACGTGTGAACGGTACCCGCGTGCGTTCGCTCGCCTTGCGGTAGACCACCTGCGCCTGCTGCGATTCAGTCTCGAAGAAGGAAGTGATCGGCACGCTCAGCGCAGCGGAGACTTTGTAGAGCGTGCTCACCGAGGGCGAAGTGCGCCCGCGCTCGATCAGGCTGAGGGCATTCGCCGACAGGCCGGAACGGCGCGCCAACTCGCGAATCGACCAGCCCTGCGCCTCGCGGAGCTGCCGCATGCGCACGCCTATATCAACCGAGATGGCTCCAGAATCGGTTGGCTCCATGGATTTCCCTCTGATCCAGGTCAATGCCCTTCCTGCCTATCTTACCCCATGCCCGGAATCTGCGCGCCTCCTAAAGCTTTTGGCCCAAAACTTGCTCCTTTCAAGCGCAGGACGTTGACTCCGCCCGGACTTGCCGGTATCCTTGGCGCCCCGGAATGGAACCGGTGCTCGGACGAATACAATGACGAACCACCAATCCGACAGCTTCTATAAGAGCATCCTCGACCAGCTCCATGATGGCGTATACTTCGTGGACATCGACCGCCGGATTACCTACTGGAACCAGGGCGCTGAGCTCTTGACCGGCTACGCCTCCGAGGACATGCTAGGCACCCGCTGCCCCGAGGGTCCCCTGCGCCACTCCAATGCCGCCGGCCAGATCCTATGCAATACAAGCTGCCCCCTGGCCGCGGCCATCCGGGAGCGCGAGCCGCAGGAAGCGGAAGTCTTTTTCACCCATAAGCATGGCTACCATATCCCCATCTTCGTGCGGGCCGAGCCGATCCGCGATGAGCGAGGCTCCATCGTGGGGGCAGTAGAGATCTTTCGCGATAATTCCCCCCGCCTGGCGGCAAGGGCGCGGATCAACGAATTGGAGAACCAGGCCAACCGTGACCATCTCACCGGACTCGCCAACCGCCGCTACGCTGAGGCCTTCATGCAGGAGGCCTTTTCGAGCCTTGGGCGCCTGGGATGGTCGATGGGCGTGATCATCGCCGATATCGATCATTTCAAGCGTGTGAACGATAAGTACGGCCACGATGTCGGCGACCGCGTGCTGCAGATGGTCGCCTCCACGCTCCAGGCCACGGCGCGCACTTCCGATCTTGTATCTCGCTGGGGCGGCGAGGAATTCCTCTCCCTGATCGTCAATGTGAACGGCGAGCAGCTTGGGAGCATCGCCGAACGCTACCGACATCTTGTGGAAGCCGCCAGCCTGGATCTCAACGGGGGGCAAATCAAGGTCACCATCTCGTGCGGGGCTGCGATGCGGCGTCCAGAGGATGACCTGGCCTCGCTCATCCAGCGCGCCGATCGCTGTCTGTACCGGAGCAAGGCTGCCGGCCGGAATTGCTCGACGATCGACGCAGCCGACGCCCAAGCGCCCGGCTGGTCCTAGCTTCTCCGAGTCGCCAAGATCACGCCAATACGTCGATGGGCACGAAGGAAAACTCACCCATGCCCAGTTCCTCGCCATGGAGCCAG
>CAZQDE010000150.1:0-3335 GCA_964591485.1 uncultured Anaerolineaceae bacterium
CAAGTCGAGGCCCCTTTTTCATCCAGCGCCATTTCGCGCCGGCAAATGAGCCTCCGAGAAGCGCCAGCGGAAGGATCAAGGGCAAGAAGTAGCGGCCGGATGGATCCCCGCCGAAGGGTGTGGCCAGGAAGCCCACAATCAGCACGGCAGGCATGGCCAATACGGCCGCGAGCTTTAGCCTGCTGGCGGAGGCGGTGCGCAATAGATAAATACCCTCCAATGCTGCAGCGATCCAAAATAGCATCGTGATCGGCGCCAGAGGCGCGGTCAAGATCTTGACGTCCCATGGCGGGCGCAGTCCGATAGCTGCCGGGATCCCGAAGATCACCAGGTTGACCAAGCGTGTGCCGATCGTTTGCAGAATCGGCCCATTGTCTCCGACAGCGATTGCCGAGCCAAGCGCCTCTTGGAGAAGAGGAACGAAGCCGTGCTGGAAACCCCAAGCGACGAGCGGCCCCACACCCAAGAGTGCCCCAGCGGCGGCCCCCAGAAAAGCCTGCAGCCGTATGCTCCGCCGCTCCGCCTTCCTGAGGGAAAGGAGCATGAGCGCACCGGAAGGGATCACATAAATCAGCGTCAGGGCGAATGCCCACAGGCTCAGTCCGGCCAGGAACCCCCAGAGTGCACACCCGACCAAGCGCGCGGGTTGATCCCACACACTAAAGGAGGCGAGCAGAAGCAGATTACCCATCAAGAGCGCTTCCCCATACCCGCCCAGAGAGACGGTCGAATATAGCGTAACGTTGACGGTGGGAAGGGCCATGATTAGGCCAGCGAAGGTGGCCTTACGGGCAGAACCCAAGAGATGCCGGGCCATCGCGATGGTTGTTCCCACAGTGCCCAGATAGAGCAGAGTTTGGATGATACGGATGACCTGTACTTTCTCGCCCAGAATCCGAAATCCGAGAGCCACTAGGATCGCGTCCAGGCTCCCCATGTAGGCCTGACCATAGAAGAAGATCGGCTTCTCGCCTTGTAGAATATGCCGCGCCATGAGGGCCACGATGGCCTCATCGGCATTGAAGGGGAAGACATCCAGTTGGAGCAAGGCCCATTTCAATGCCAGCGCGAGCGCCATGGGCAGAATAAGTACGCCCCATGTTCTCAGCGCTTTCCCGCCTTGCTTTCCGCGAAACCAAGCCATCTGTATAATGCCCGCGTGCATCTTCGAAGGCTCATCCGTTCGGAAATCTGGATCCCTGCGCTGGCCATCGCGCTGCGCCTGATCCCCGGTCCCCGCACAATCGACGACGCCTATATAACCTTCCGCTATGCCCAAAACCTGCTTTCAGGTCAGGGCATGGTCTATAACCCTGGCGAAAGGGTACTTGGAACAACGACGCCACTCTATGCCTTGCTGATGGCCGCACTCGGGTCGCTCTCGGGCGGCCCGGAAGCGCCTTTCCCGATCCTGGCTGTCATCATCAGCGCCCTCTTCGATGGCCTGACCTGCTTGCTGCTCATGCGTCTCGCCGAAACGCTCGAGAGCCCCTGGGCCGGCCGGGCTGCGGCTCTCATCTGGGCCGCAGCGCCCATGTCTGTGACCTTCGCCATCGGCGGGATGGAGACTAGCTTCCTCGTGCTGCTCATGGTGGCGACATTGTACTTTCATTCCAGCCACCGCCACATCCTCGCCGCCGCCACGGCCTCTCTCAGTATTCTGGCAAGGCCGGACGCCTTGCTCTTCGTTGGCCCTCTCGGCCTGGACCGCCTTTACCGGGGTATGCGGCGGCAACGAAATTCGCCTTCTCTTGCTGAAGCCTTGGCATTCCTGCTGCCCCTGCTCGCTTGGGCCATGGTCGGCACTTCCTGCTACGGCAATCCCATCCCCCACTCGATCCTTGCCAAAGTGAGCGCCTACCGGCTGCCGCCGGTGGCTGGCATGGTTCGCATGCTCCAGCACTTTGCCACGCCGTTCTTTGAAGACCTGGCCGTGGGGCCCCGCTGGGTAGCCCTTGGCATCATCCTTTACCCAGCCCTTCACCTCGTGGGCTGGCGACGAACCCTCCGGCACAAAAGCAGCGTATGGCCTCTTGCACTCTACCCGCTACTCTACTTGGTCGTCTTCTCGGCCGCAAATCCACTCATCTTCCGCTGGTATCTCACCCCTCCGCTGCCCATGTACTTGCTGGGCATCTTCCTTGGATTGGACTACCTGGGGCGCGATCTCCACGCACCGCTCATCCCCCGCATCTGTCTGGCCGCCGCTCTGGGACTCACGCTAAACGCATGGACCCTCCACCCCGATCATGGGCTGGACCGTCCTGCACCCGAGATGGCTTTCATCCGCCTCGAACTGGCCTATGAACAGGCCGCTGCCGACCTGCGACCGCTCCTTCGACCGGACGATGTTCTGGCAGCCGGAGATATCGGCGCGCTGGGATATTACACACAAGCGCGCATCTTGGACACTGTGGGGCTGATCTCCCCAGAATCGATTGACTACTATCCCCTGCCAGAATCCTTCTACACCATCAATTACGCCATTCCCCCCGCTTTGATTACCGACAGGCAGCCCGATTACCTGGTCATGCTGGAGGTCTACGGCCGCGAGGGACTTCTACGCGATCCAGTCTTCAATGAGATGTACCGCCTTCGGCGGGTTTATCCCTCCGATATCTATGGGTCTGTGGGCATGCTTGTCTTTGAGAGAGCAAAGCCCGAGGAATAGACCAAAAGCAAATTCGCCTCCAGAGGGAGGCGAATCGTTGGCCACAATCGATCTGGGGGTTACTCGCGCAAGTAGTCGGCGAGCTTTTCCCGATGTTCAGGATGGCGCAGGCGCGTGAGTGCCTGCGCTTCGATCTGCCTCACGCGCTCGCGCGTCACGCCCATCTTTCGGCCAACTTCCTCCAGCGTATAGCTCTGGCCGTCCAACAAGCCATAGCGCAACTGGAGAATGCGTACTTCACGTGGTGGAAGAGTGCTCAAGGCCTCCTCGAGCTGCTCCTTGAGTAGAGTCTGCGTCACGATCTCAACCGGCGCAGGCGACTCCTCATCCTGGATGAAGTCGCCCAAGACCGAATCTTCCTCCTCGTCGGTAGGGGTCTCCAACGATAGCGGCCGGCGGGCCACCTGAATCATATTCTCGACCTTCTTGGGGGTGGTATCCAGAGCTTCCGCTAGCTCCTCGGTGGTGGGTTCCCGACCGAGCTTCTGGGTCAATTGGTGGGAGACCCGCAGCAGCCGGTTGATCTGATCGCCCATATGAACCGGGACCCGGATGGTGCGGCCCTGATCGGCAATGGCACGGGTCACGGCCTGCCGGATCCACCAGGTTGCATACGTCGAGAACTTATGTCCCCGGCGGTAATCAAACTTCTTGGCGGCCCGGA
>CAZQDE010000151.1:0-3260 GCA_964591485.1 uncultured Anaerolineaceae bacterium
CGCAAGGCGGCGGGAAAGATCCTCTCGGTGGGCGCCTCCAGCTTCACGATCCAGAATCGCGAAGGCGAGCAGCTGATCATTCCAGTAGGTTCCGCAACCCATTTCCGGTCCCGTGACGGCAGCGTGGATGGGTTGGAGGATCTGGAGACCGGGATGATCGCGCTGGTGGCCCTGCACAAGACCGAAGATGGTGGCTGGCTGGCCCTATGGGTGGGTGTGGGCAGGCCTCCGGCAGACGGGCGAACGCCGGGCAATCGCCCTGCGCCCCCTGCCGCACCAGGGCCCGGTGGCGGCTTGATCGATCCGCTGCGATGAACCGGAGCTTGATCCCATGCCAGGATGCCCAAAGAGGGGCTGCTCACTCGGGCAGCCTCTGGCCGCTTATAGGGAAGAATCCCCACGGGATGGGTTCGAAGGCATGCATCGAGATCGCCTTTCAGGAAGTGAGCTGCTCCCATGCGGATTTGATCCGCAGTGCATCCTTATCCATGTCCTCCGGGCTTTCGCAGAGAATGCGGCCTGCACAGCCCTTATCGTGTAGGGCCCGCAAAAGGGCGGTCAGATCGAGGTCAGAATCTGCGATCATTAAATGCTTTTGCTCGCCCCTCTCCGAATAGGCAATACCCGAGAGATGGCAATGGAGGCGATTGAGGGCCTTTGGTCCGAGCGCGCGCTCGATGGTCTCTAGAATGGCAATCCACTCCTCATAGGAATTGAGGCTGCCGTCTCCAGTGCGTGCATGCAAATGGGCGAAATCGAGGCAGGGCTCAACCCCCTCGACTTCCTGTGCCATGACCAGCGTGTCCTCGAGCGAGCCCAGCATGGCGCTCTTGCCCATGGTCTCAGGTCGCAGTGTGACCTCATCGCCATCGGAGCGAAGCTCCTGGACGCACGCCCGCAGGCGTGGGATGGCCGTCTCCAAGACCGTCTGAGGGTCTTTGCCGAAATATGATCCGGGGTGAAAGACGATGTCGGTGGCGCCGGCAAGGTGGCCATAATGGGCGGCGTCCATCAGCCGCTGGCGCGATTTGGGCCATTCCTCCTCATCGGCGTTGAGGTTGATGTAATAGGGGGCGTGCACGCTGAGCTGGACGCCGACATTCTCCGCCGCGGCGCGGATCGAGGCGCAGGTCTTCGCTGAAACGCGTACGGCCCGCACCCAGCCGATCTCGAAGGCCATCAGCCCCAGGCCGGCAAGGTACTCGATGGTGCCGATCGTGCCGCCGGGTTTGCTGGGCGTCGAGCGGGGCGTTCCCACAGTACCAAAGGTGAAAGAATTGCTGCCCATCATTTGCCTCCAGATTCGGGCCAAAAGGGCGAGGTTCTTGCGCTTCAATCTTTAGCGGGCGGAAATTGGCGGGGATACTGGCGGGCCTGCGGTTCTAATCCTCGCGCTCCTGCCGCAAGGATCCTGTCTTAGGGGTGGACTCCCGCGGCAGGGCGAAACTGAAGTTGCTGCCCTCGCCCTCCTTGCTGGTGACCCATATTCGGCCGCCGTGTTGTTCGATGACTGTCTTAGCGAGCGCCAGGCCCAGCCCAGTTCCCTCGATGGGGTTGTTGGGATCTTGGACGGTGATTCGACCACGGAAGAGATGATCGAAAACCCGCGGGACTTCATCTTCGGGGATGCCTGGGCCGTTATCGATCACGCTCACGACCACCTCGTCATCATCCCCGGAGAGCTCGATGTGGATCTCGGCCTTGGGTGGGGAGAACTTGATGGCGTTGCTTAGGAGGTTGCCCATGACCGAATTCAGGCGGTTGGGATCGCCCATAATGAGGATGGAATCATCCGGGGGTTCGAAGGTGACGTCCTGCTGTTTGGCTTCGGCCAGCGGGCGCAAATCCTCGATGGCCCGGCGGATCAAGTCATTAATCTGAAAGGGCTCATAGGAGAAAGTAGAGGTGGACTCCACCCTGATGGTCTCGAGCAACCCTGTGATGAGGTTAGTCATGCTGTCGGTGGCGCGCTGCATCATATTGAGGGCTTTGCGCTGTTGCTCGCTCAGAGGGGCATCGTTGAGTAAATCCGCGCCTAGGCGGATGGCATTGAGCGGGTTCTTCAGATCGTGGGCGGCGGTTCCCAACAGCTGTGAGCGCATGCGGTCGATTTGCTTCAGGGCAGTAATATCTTGCATCACCGCCACGCGTCCGACATCTGTGATCTCGCTGATAGTGGCATAGAGCACGCGCTCGGTCGGGGTCGTCACCTCGAGGGTGGTAGGAAGGCTTATCTCGTCATCCATGAGCAAATCGCCAAGGGGGTGGCCGACGAAGATTTCGGTTGCATAGCGGCCCTCGGCGAGTTCAGGGTTGATGCGAAAGACTTGGCCCGCGGCCTGGTTCACAAGGATGATACGGCCGTTGTTGTCGGTAAGCACGACGGCATCTGCCGTCTCACGCAGGGTAGTTTCGAGGCGCCGGCGTTCATCGGCGACACTGCGGAAGAGACTGGCGTTGTCGAGGGCGACAGCCGCCCAGGAGGCGACTGAAGAGAGCAGGCGCTGATCCGCCTCGGTGAAGGTCCCGCGGGGGTGATTGATGGCCTCGATGACCCCGATCGCCTCCCCGCGGCGGGTAAGCGGAACGCACAGGACCGAGGTGGTAAGCAACCCAGTCTGCCCGTCGATGGCGCTGTGGTAGAGCGGGTTGGCGCGCACATCGTTCACGATGAGCGGTTTCTTGTTGCGGGTTACCCAGCCGGCAATCCCTTCTTCCAAGCGGATGGCGACATCGCGGATGCGGATTCGGGCGCCGCCGCTGGCCTTGAGCACCAGCTTCTCGCCCTTCTCGTTCAGCAGAAAGAGCACTACTGCCTCCGCCCGCAGGAGGTTCTGGGTGTGTTCCATGGCCTTCTGCAGGGCGTCCTCGAGATCGAGGGTGGAGGTCATCTCGCGACCAATCTCCCCCAAGGTCTCAAGCTGGCTGGCGTGGGCTTCGGCGGTCTCGAAATGAAGCGCGTCCTGGAGCCCCACCGCGCCGATGTTCACGATGGCCTGGGCGATCTCCATCTCCTGTTCGGTGATCGACCGGCCGGGTTGGGAGTAGATCAGGCGCACAAGCCCGAGAGCCTCGTTGCGGGTGGCCAGCGGGAAGATCGAGGCAGTGGCCACCCCTTCAGCATCGAGCATGGCGATGTCCTTGGCGGAGCCCACCGGCGGCCGCAGGCTGATCGTCTTGGGCTTGAGGGTTTCAAGAACCTCCCGGTGGATGGGGTAATCTGGCATGTTGTCCGCCACGAGCGTGACAACGTTCTGCTG
>CAZQDE010000152.1:0-3254 GCA_964591485.1 uncultured Anaerolineaceae bacterium
TTGTCCACCCCGTTGCCGGGATGGCATTGCTCGCCGGGTTATGCGGGGGAAAGCTTTTGGGCGTGTGGCTCACCCAGAGGGCATCCGCCGATCCTTCGATTTTCCCCGGCCCTTGGGGCCGGGTTAGCCCCGCCTTGCAGCGAGGAACCCTCTCCCTCGTCACCCCAGAGACTGGGGCCAAGCGCTGCGCCTCCCCACCAAGTTTATGCCAATGGCACCTCCCGAAGCGTGCACAAGAACGGGGCCATTATACACTCGTTTCGGGGCCGAAATCGGCCTGGCATAAACCCGATGCCAAGCAGGGGGATGTCCCTTTGGGGCCGCCGCTTTCCTTCTTCGCGGAGTCCGGATGCTTGCCTTCGGTCTCAGGCTCCCGCCCGAGACGCATGATCGGCCATCCGGCTGCGTGCATGCTGCGAACCCCAGGGAAGGTGGACTCCATATCCAATTCCCTGGGGATCCCTCGCACTCTGGGGATGTTCGGCATGACATTAAGGGGCTGGGGAACGCTTCCTCCCTGCGAATCTCTTTTTTTCCTCCTCCCCCTCTAGGGGCTGCCCCTTTGGGACAGCCCCTTATCGCCGGTTGCGACGCTCTAGACCCTACTCGTTCACTTCGTAGGTGGCCGTAATCTGGATCGTGACCGTCATCTCACCTGGGCTGATCGGAGCCGGACCTGCGCCGCCGATGCCGATCGCCTCGCCCTTTAAACCATAAGTTGCAAAGGGGCTTGCCAGCCCTCCCGTGCCTTCGGCAATTGCGACCGGCTTCCCAAGTTCGACGCCCATTTCCCCAGCGATCTGCGAGGCGCGTGCTTCGACGTCAGCCATCGCCATCGCCCGGGCCTCGGCCTCAAGCGGGGCAGTGTTCTCGATGGCAAAATTGATCCCGAACACGTTATTGGCACCTGCGTCCAGCCCGATGCCAATGATCTCTCCGAGGCGCCCGACATCATGCACGACCACTTCGACCGTCGTGTCCACGTGATAGCGGCTCTCCCCGGTTGGCATGCCGGTCTGGGGGTCATGGACATCCTCGCGCCAGATGCTGTAGTTCGTCGTGCGCACATCTTCTTCGGTCAGCCCTGCCGTGAGCATCGCCTGAGTGATCCGCCCAGAGGTGGCATGTGCCTCTTGCACCGCCCGGCTGAGATCTTCATCGACCAGGCTCACTCCGAGTTGAATGCTCGCTGTATCGGGCGCACCGCTGCTTTCGCCAACCCCCACTACCGTAATCGTGGTTCGTGCAGTCTTGGCCTCTTCACCGGCACATGCGCCCAGGAGCAAGGTCCCGATCAGAAGCAGCCCTACCCACAACGATCTCGCAAAACGCCCTCGAACGTTCTTCATCTTCTTTTCCTCCCGTCCCAATCCAGGATTGGGCAATGTCACGCGCCAGCCGTTCATGCCGGCACGCCTATTCCTTGACGTCCTTGGATCAAGGGAAGTTCCCGTTCGGCCGGAACCCGCGGATCAGGCCCGCCCTGTCTCACAGAAACGAAATCGTGGAAGTGGTTGCTTTAGAGAGATCAGCATACACGCCGCGCCGTTCAGGCGGGAGCATGCTGGCCAAGACATACATGGCTTCATCCGTCATCTGCCGCAACAGATCCCGTCCGGCCTTGCGGGACTCGACTCTGAAGTGGAATGGCCGCCCGATGTGCACATAGGCGCCCGGGCCCCGCAAGCGCTTGGGGTTAAGCGTGGGGAAGCCTTCGGTTCCGGTCACAGCCGCGGGAACCACGGGCGCGCTCGTTCGCGAGGCCAGATATGCCACACCCACCTTTCCACGCTGCAGGCTTGGATTGCGGGTTCCCTCCGGCGCAACCAGCACAACTTCGCCTGCATCCAGGACATCCAAGGCCTTGCGCAGTGCCTTACGGTCCACTGTTTCGCGATGAACCGGGATCACATCCCAGAGCCAGGGGAAGATGCCCCAGAGCGGAATGCGGAACGCTTCCACCTTCGCCATGGGCACCACATTCCGCGGCAGGCTGGCCATCACGACGATGGGGTCCACAAAGGCGATATGGTTGATCATCACAATCGCCGGCCCTTGCAACGGGAAGTTCTCAACGCCCTCGGCGCCGTCATAGCGCATGAGAATGCGGAAGCCGATGTTGTGGATCATCCAGCGCAAGATGTGCCGGCGCTTCTCGAGCGCGGAGTGATCGTAGCGTGGGGCTGGGCGCGGTCGAAGGATCCGCGCACTCTCAGACATCTTGACCACTCCCTGCCGAGGCTTCCGATGACGGATCTTTTGCCAGGGCCATTACTCGGGCAAAGACTTGCTCACGATCCATGGAGGTCGTGTCGATGATCACTGCATCCGGTGCCGGCCGGAGCGGCGCCAACACGCGCGTAGAATCAAGGTGATCGCGGGCCCGCATAGCCTCCAGGATGTTCTCCAAATCGGCCGGCTCTCCTCGTTCCTGACATTCTTTATGCCGCCGCTCGGCCCGCGCCTCAACCGAGGCATCCAGATAGATTTTCAGGTCGGCATCCGGTAGCACGACCGTGCCGATATCACGCCCCACCATGACCACCCGCCCGCGCTTGCCAATTTCACGCTGGCGCCTCGTCATGGCCTCCCGTACCCCTGGATACATCGAGACCTGCGAAACATTCGCATCAACCTGGCTCGAACGGATCTCCCAGGTCACGTCTTCTCCATCGATCAGGATATCATACATGCGGCCATCGGGCTTGGAGGGCGGAAGAATATCCAGGTCGATCTCCTGTGCGATCTTTGTTACCGTGGCCTCGTCTTCGATAGGCACGGAGGCCCTCAAGGCGGCGAGCGTCACTGCGCGGTACATAATCCCTGTATCCACATAGAGGTAGCCCAGGGCCTTCGCAAGCCGCTCGCCCAAGGTCGACTTGCCCGAGGCGGCGGGCCCATCGATGGCAATCACCCGTGCCTGCGACATGAATTCACTCCGCCTCCCCTGGCTCAGTCTCGACCGGGGATAATTGTGCAGGGGGCGCCTCGCCAAACGCAGCCACATCTGCTCGCAGGAGCATCACCCACCCCTCCGTCACGGTGGGCGCTTTCCCTGTAAGCCAATATCGCAGGAAAGGCGAAGGCAGCAGCCCAAACCAAGCGCGCCGGGCCTGGTGCGCAAATCCTTGCCCATAATAGGCGGCATAAAGTCCGGGCGTCTGCTCGCTCGGCCGCAAGAGCACTGCAGGCGGTGAGGTGCCGCCGGCTTCGCCAGCCAATTCTTCATAAGATGCGAAGGCGCGCAGCCGCCA
>CAZQDE010000153.1:0-3230 GCA_964591485.1 uncultured Anaerolineaceae bacterium
TCGGGAGCGTGAGGCAGCTGGCGGATGCTGCGCCTCAGGTGACGCGGGCGCGCAGCTACGAGCCGTTTGGGGAAGTGTTGCAGGGGACGGGGGATGCGGGGTCCTGGTATGGGTTCACGGGGGAGTGGGCGGATGCGACGGGGTTGGAGTATCTGAGGGCGAGGTATTATGATCCATGGCGTGGAAGATTCTTAACCAAAGATCCGAAACAAGGAAGCTTACTTTTACCTGTTACCTATAATCAATGGATATATGCGAATGCCAACCCAGTGCTACTTACTGATCCCTCAGGCTATTGCCTTGATATTGAAGGTGATGCTATCTGTGATTATCCAGAGAATATGCGTGGTGAACCTATATCGGAGCCGATTATATGGGTGTCGAGCTTCCTACCACCATGGCTCGATATTTGTGTAGATTGTGAAAATTGCTACGACGAGATCCCACCTTCTGTCTTCTTTCAAACACTTCGGTATCTTGAGGGAATTGATGTCCGACCCGATACCGTATTCTCATATTCTTTTCTCCTGCATAACATCGGAGAGGAATGGCAGGAAAGAGACGGGCGATTGCGGGATGATGTGCTTATCGCTTTGATCATGATGGAGTTTTCCAATATCGAGAAGGGCCATCCCGCGTATAAGGAGTCCAAAGAAGCCCTGTCAAATCAATACCATTCCCCCTTTAAAGGCCCCGTAAGCATTTACCCGAAGGGCTGCCAGGGCGACTGCAGCAGCATGGTTGAACAGATCATTTGGATTAGCGATATTCAACTGCTGAGGGACAAACCGGCAGATGCTCTGAGAGGCAATACGTGGATGCAGAACCTTCCGGAGGCGCGCGAAATCCAGGCAGAGGGATACGAGCGACCACCGAACAGGTCCTGGACCTGGGGAAATTACGAACAGGGTTCTCCTATAGATTTGTACTTGAAGCATGAACGTGCTGTCGATTGGTGGAATGTGGCCACGGATGGTCTCCCATATGAAGCCATCTACCCGCGATATCATTTCTGGGTGCTGACAGTTTCGCAGGACCGGGCCTGCACGAATCGTCCTGGAGGTTCATGCAAGGGGTGGAGGCCGAAATGAGTTCCATGACGACATCTCGGCCAGATCTCCGACGCCAGGGATTGTGTCTCGTTTTCTGCATGCAATTCGCTTTGCTTGTCGCTTGCCAGCAGACGAATCTTCCGCCGGCAACGTCAACGCCTTCTGCGGAAGCCACGCCTACCTTCAGGAGCAGCGAAACTGGCACTCCGACCGTGACGCCTACTGCCACGCCGGCGCCCTTGCCGGTTGACTTTTCCAGAGCAAGATGTGCTCCCGATGACATCGTAATCCAGGGCCTGGATGAGGAAGTGGATCTGCCTGAAGGTCTCATCGCCGTTGACAGGCCATATGAGGATAAGAGCATCGTGGAAGTTTCCGCCATGGATAGGCATCATGAGCTCATTTCTGCGCGCTTGGGCGGGGATTACGATGTCGTGGTTGGCGTTTCACCCAATGGGAAGAAGCTCTTGTTTCTACAGGTGCTTGGGGACAACCTTCTTGAACTAAGGACACTCGATTCGGAATGGCGGGAGAGTGTTGTCTCGATGGATATTGAGCTGGAAAGCGTGGTCAGGCCGGGAGAAGATACGTCATGGGGGATTCTGCACGGCCGCTGGATCGATGACAGGTGGATTGTGGCTGATCTCTTCGACAGGTTTGACTCCAGCGGTCGTGCGGTGCGTCCCGTGCTGATCGACACCATAGATGGAGTTCTGATGGCATATCCAGATTCCTCGCTTCCTGCTATTGTCCCCCAGAGCACGTTTGTGATGTCACCCGATCTGGAAAGAGTGTTGTATATGTCGGAAGAGCAGGGGCTTGTGCTCGTAGATACGAGGTCGAGAAGCGTGCTCTGGAACGAAGCGATGTATGATGTTCCCCATATGATCCTTTCGGGCTTTGGCTGGGGTGATCCTGCTTCATGGTCTCCCGATAGTGCGTTTATCGCCTATGTTGCCCACGAAGAGGCCAGTGGCAATAGGCGTCCTGCCGACGAAGTAGGCGCTGCGATACTCGACAGGGAAGGTCGAAGGAGTCGACCGATCACGGGGTTCTCAGAGATGGATCACATCGACGGTTTCGGTGTTTCAGATCTGACATGGTCGCCGGATGGCAGATTCCTTGCGTTTGTCGGTGCAGTTACCCCAGCTCAAAGCGATGATTACATCATGAGCCTGTACCTGTATGACAGAGAGAGCGATCAAGTTCGATGTGTGACCTCCCTTATGGGTGATACGGGGGATCGCATGCGAATGGCGTGGTCGCCTGATAGCGCGTTTATCAGCTATGCGACGATCTTGATCGACAATATCGTCGACCGGCGGTGGTTTATCGTGGATCTCGACAACGGCAGCATGTTCCAGGTCGACGAGAAGGTTCTCCGTGTCGTGGGATGGTCGCCGGAGTTCATTCCATGACGGATTTCCATCAACCCGGTAAATGGCTGGTGAGACCCATATCCCCGCAAGGGATTGGGCGCGCAGAGCAGCCAACCGCAATTCTCTAGAACTCTCTCAGGGCATTGCATTCATGCCACAACAAACGCATTGTATCTGGGCTGCTGAAAAGCAGTCTTGGTCCACAAAGCCATGCGAGCCGCCTTTCACTCGTCCATCTCAGTGCAGTTTGGGATTGAACCCATGGAACTCATAGAAGGGGCGAAAATCAGAGCCCTATGCAGATCCCATCCGATCATGCGAGCGGGCCTGCCAGAATGCTCACCACAAAGTAGATTCATCAATGGGTCGAAAATCGTGCCATCGATGCCTTCAGGCATCAGCATAAGTGTTGACTCCGCTCCGGAGGGATGTCCAACGGACTGGGGAAAAATCTGTCCGTCGGATAGGCTACAGAGGACAGTCCTTGGGCCGTGATTCGGGCAGGCGTTCGGAGGGACTTCTAATCCTACGGATCGGCCTTCGATTATCTGCAAGTGGGCTTGAAGCCCTTTTCATCACTCGCGAAGAATGCATCTATCACCCTGCCCAATGCGCTTGCGCCCCGGCCCGTCTCCATGTAACATCGAGACAATCTCAATCGCCCGGGTTTCAAGCGACCGCGCTTCGTTAGGCCACCCTGAGAAACCCGGCCTGACGGTCTGAGCCCCCTGTTTCAGGATTCGCACTTCTATGATGATGAATTTGTCAAGTTTCCAAGACCTGGCGTCCTGAACCCTCG
>CAZQDE010000154.1:0-3207 GCA_964591485.1 uncultured Anaerolineaceae bacterium
GGCAGCGCCCGCCTTCAGGCAGACGTCAAGGCGGCCGACCTAGCCCTGGCACGCGCCATTGCGCTTGAGACGGACGCCAAACTGGCGGATGCGATCTACACCGTCGAGAGAATGGCCGAGCATCCGGCGGTTCAGGAGGCCAATATCGACGGCATGGCCACCCTTTTCGCAGAGATTGCCCAGACCAGGTCGGACGTAAATCTCATCTACCGCCTGGGGCCTGACGGCGTGATGCTTTATCATCACCCCGTTGGTCCGAGATCCACCGTCGGCGTGGATTTCTCTTTCCGCGATTATTTCCAGGATGCCCGCCGCCAATTCAAACCCATCCTTTCCAAGGGGCGCATCTCGCCCACCACCGAGCAGGCCGTCACGACAGCCGTGATGCCGGTCCGCAACGCCAAGGGCGCTTTCTTGGGCGTGGTGGCCACGAACATCCGCCTACAAAGTCTCTCAGAGACGCTGGCCTCGATCGCCTCCGAATCCCGGCCCGAAGAGGGCTTCGCCATCCGCATCCTGGACTCGGCCGGCCAGATCATCGCTGATCAGGATCCAGAACAGCTGCTTTCGGTTGCGGCTGGCGACCTCGCATCGGTCAGCCGTGATGTGCTGCTTGGCGAGGGGGGGACCCGCATCACTCACGACGATCAGGGCGAGGAGTGGCTCAATTCCTACGTCCCCATTCCCTCGGCCGGGTGGGGCGTGATCGTGCGCCGGCCCGCACGATTGGCATTTGCCACCGCTAACGCCTTCCACCGCGGTTTGCTCATCGCACTCGGGGTATTTGCCATTGGCGGGCTGAGCTTCTGGCTTGCGCTTTCCCGCCGCATCATTCTCCCGCTTGAGCGACTGGCGGCCTACAGCATCTCGACCGCGGAGCGCCAGCCGGCCGCCGAGGAAGTGCTCTCCAAGTTGCAGGCTCTGGCCGAGCGGCCGGACCAGATGGGCCACCTGGTCCGCAACCTGCGGTGGATGGCACAATCGATCGAGCAGCGGCTCAACGAGCTTTCGACCTTGCTGGATACCAGCAAGGCAGTGCTCTCAACCCTCGAATCGCAATCGGTGCTGGAGAGGATTCTGGAGCAGGCTGCCCGGCTGGTCGGGGCAGATACGTGCGCGATCCTGGCGCTCGATCCCGCCACGCAAACCTTCCGCATCCAGGCCAGTCGCGGGCTCTCGGAGGTCTATATCTCCCGCCTGACCATCGACCCTTCCGAGCCCAACTCCCCCAGCATGCGTGCCATTCGCAGCCGTCATCCCATCCAGGTCAGCGATACCGAGACCGATCCGACTTTCCGCATCTTCCGGCCGCGGGCCCGGGCGGAGGGCTACCGGGCCATCCTGGCCGTCCCGCTGCTGGCACGGCATGCGCCACCCTCCTCGCTGGTGGTTTACTATCGCGAACCCCATGAATTCACAGAACGAGAAGTGGAACTGGTCTGGTCCTTCGCCAATCAGGCGGCTATGGCCATCGAGAACGCGACACTGTACGCCCGCAGCGACGAGCGCCTGCAAGAGCAGACCCGCCGGCTGGAGGCATTAATTCAGAGCCTCAGCGACGGTCTCATCCTGGAGGACCTTGCCGGGAATGTGCTGTATTGCAACCGCACGCTCTTCGATCTTGCCGGTCTAACCCCGGAACAGGCTCTGGGGTCACTCGCCGCCGACATCCGACAGCGACTGATTGACAGCTCTTCAGACCCAGAGCAGACCCGGGAGCTGATCGAGGCCGCTCTGGAGCAACCGGAGAGCAAGACCGCCGAGTGGACGATGCCGCGAGGCAGACTACAGCTCACACTCCGCCTTCAGGCCTTCCATGTGACCGATACCCACGGGGAGCGCATCGGGCGCGGCCAGCTCATCCAGGATGTCACCCATGACCGCGAAATCGAGCGCATGAAAGACTCGCTCATCGCCACCGTATCGCATGAGCTGCGCACTCCCCTGGCAGCCATCAAAGGATACGCCACCACATTGCTGGCCGAGGACGTCCGCTGGGATTCGAGCAGCCAGCGAGAGTTCCTGCGTGTCATTAGCCAGGAGACCGACCGGCTCAGTCATCTGGTCAGCGATCTGCTGGATCTCTCTCGCCTTGAGAGCGGCTCGCTCGATATCGAACCCACTGCCTGCAGTCTGGAAGATATCATCCAGCGCGCCATCCAACAGGCACGTCCAGGGCCACAGGTGCGCCTGCAGGTGGAATTGCCACCCAATCTACCCATGCTGCTTCTCGATCCTCGCAAGGTGGAATCCGTGATCCGCAATCTGGTGGAGAACGCCTTGAAGTACGCCGCGCCGGAAGGGCCCGTGACCATCTCGGTCCAAAGAGAAGATGGTCAGCTCACCGTACGGGTGCAGGACGAAGGGCCGGGCATCCCGGCTGAGCACGCCGAGACTGTCTTCCAGCCGTTCGTGCGCCTGGACGATCTCCTTTCAAGGGACGCATCGGGCGCGGGACTGGGGCTCTCGATCTGCCGAGGATTCGTCCGCGCCCACGGGGGTGAGATCTGGATCGAAGACCGCGATCGCGGTACCTGCGTGGCCTTTACCCTCCCAATCACCGAGCTCGGAAGTGAGGATTATGCCTGAGACCCGTGTGTTGGTCGTGGATGACGAGAAGCCCTTGCGCGATTTCGTGCGGCGCAACTTGGAGGTGCGAGGCTACCAGGTGGAGGTGGCGGCCAATGGGCTGGAGGCACTGGCTCTCTTCGGCGCGCAGCCCTTCGACCTCATCATCCTGGATCTGATGATGCCCCATATGGATGGCCTCGAGACAACGCGTCGCATCCGCCAGAACTCTATCGTCCCCATCATCGTGCTCACGGCGCTGGGCGAAGAGGGCGACAAGATCGCCGCCTTCGAGATGGGCGCCGATGATTACCTCACAAAGCCCTTCGGCGTGGAGGAGTTGCTGGCGCGTGTTCGGGCCGTGTTGCGCCGCGCCTCCTGGTCGGTAAGGCCGCGCCCTGTGGCAGAGAAGATCCTGCGGCGTGCAGGTGTGCGAATCGATCTTGAGCGGCGTGAGGTCAGCGTGGACGGCGACCCGATCGAGCTGACGCCCACCGAGTTCGACCTGCTTTGCCTCTTGGCCAGCAACCCTGGGATCGTGCTTACCCACCGCGACCTTCTGCAGCGCATCTGGGGCCCCGAATATGGCGACGAGGTGGAATACGTGCGAGTCTACATCGGCCGGCTGCGCCGCAAGCT
>CAZQDE010000155.1:0-3160 GCA_964591485.1 uncultured Anaerolineaceae bacterium
CAGGTGACATCGACGATCAAGGAACAGAAGCGCCCTAGGACGAGAGTGGTAGTGGTTGAGAGGAATGGACTGTGCTAGAATGAACAAACAATAATTGCAGCCAAATCATCTTGAGCATCAAGAAGGGCGGGGGGCAATACTTGTGTCAATGAAGGCCGCTGACGATATGTTGGCGGCCTTTGACTTTCCTAGCCAGAGCAACCGCAGAGCTTCGTCGCTGCTCGTGGCGAGGGTGAGGAGTGAATCAAATGGATAAATCATCAAGGGAATATATGGCGATATCTCCTTGAAACCGCAGAAATTAGGAGGGGCAACATGGAGAGCAATAGCTACAAGCTGACAATGGTAGTGCTTATCGCCGCGGTGCTTGCAACGATAGCTTTGACGGTGCTGCCCGCCGCTGGAACTGAGAGCGCACAGACAGAACCGCCGCGACCTCTGCTTGATTGCACCGGTTGCGGGTGGCGCCCTGGATACACCTGCTATGCATGCAAGGGCGGCGTTCTTTGGGAGTGTGGCGAGTATTGGGATCACTGCTGGGACCGATTCGGGAATGAGTATTGGAACTATTGTTATTGTTCCCTTGTGGATTGCTTCAGAAAGACAGGAATCCCTTGCTAGGAAAATAGGGTATACGGGCCTCGTCTTCTCTGGATACCTTTCCGAAGACTGAGACTCCCTTCAGGAGGAAAGAAAGCTCATGAGGAAGCTCGATATGTGGCTTGTCATAGGAATCCTCTCGAGCTCCTGCGCCGGCCCTGCGAAGCTTGAGCCCATGCCCTCAACAACGATTGCGCCGATTTCTCCCATCACCTCCACGGTCACGCCTTCGCCAAGCCCCACCAGCACGCGATCTCCCACCCTAACCCCTTTCCCAACGCCCAGCCCTTTCCCCGCGCCAACACCCCTCCCTACGCTGACCCCCTTCTTCGATATTGCTCTCCCGCAGGAGGTCGGCCTGGATGACTTTCGTATCGCCATGCGCCGGGGTTGCGAGGGTGATGTCGTGTTGATGGAAACTATGCCTCGATACAGGATCAGCCTAGAAGTGGATACAAACGAAGGCGTGATCAGGGGTCGAGAGAGGATTTTCTTCACTAACAACGAAGATACGGCGCTGGATAGGCTCGTCCTTCGTTTATTTGCCAACTTTCGTCCAATCACAGGCGGGATTATCCTTGAGGACCGTATGCGCGTAGGAAATGTGACCGTGGATGGCCAACCGGTGGAGATCGAATACAGCGCTGCCAACACTGCGGTTGCCGTTCACCTGCCCGAGGCTCTATCCCCTGGGGAGGCCACCGAGCTCGAATTGAACTTCAGTGTGGCGTTGCCCCCTGAATACGATGGACGGAGGAGCATCGCCTCCGGCCATCCTCTGCTTGCTGTCTACGAGGAGAAGGAATGGAGAATGGACATAGCCCTCAACGGGGACCCGGTGTATAGCGAGAGCGCTCTCTACACCATCGATTTCAACGCGCCAAGCAGCATGCGCGTCGCAGCCTCGGGGAGCGCAGTGAGCACCATAGCCCATCCCGATGGAACCGTGACACATAGGTTCTTGGCTCCCGGAATGAGGGACTTCGCGATCGCCTTCGGGAAATCGCTACAAGAGAAACGAGCGGATGTGTCCGGCACCACCGTCCGTCTCTGGCATTCCCCCGATGACTCATTGGCAGACGCCAAGCTGCGAGTCGTCGTCGATGCGCTTAAGACTTTCGATAGACTGTTCGGCCGCTATCCCTACGCTGAGGTGGATATAGTGACCCTGCATAGATTGGATATCCGAGGCGGAGCAGGGATGGAGTATCCCGGTCTGGTGTTCTTCGCCCACGGGGAGAAAGATTGGGAATACAGCTTGGTGCACGAGGTTGCTCATCAGTGGTGGTATGGTGTCGTCGGGAACGATGTGCATCTTGAGCCCTGGCTGGACGAAGCTCTGGCAGAGTACTCGGCTTTCATCTATTTCCAAGAAGTTTATGGTCCGAATCAAGCGAAGGCGGCCTTCAACAAGAATGTGCTTCGAGATTACCGAGAAGGGGTTAGACATGGCGCGATAACCGGAGAGGAACCAGTCGATCTCTCGGTCTATGATTTTCCGCCGCGCCATGCGATGTACTCCTGGATCGTTTACGGGAAGGGCGCGCTCTTCCTGGATGAGCTCCGGAACGAAATGGGCGATGCGAACTTCTTCAGGTTCCTCCAGGAGTACTATCGCCAATACAAGTACCAGGTAGCCACATCAGAGGCCTTTCTGGAACTGGCCGATCAGATTTCCGATGTTGAGCTGGATGCCGTAGTTAAGGGTTGGGTTCGAATCCGAGAGTAGGTTGCATGGCTGTCATGGGAACCTGCCCAGGACCTTGCCCAGGCAATCGAAGAAGCCTCCCCACCGCTGTATGATCTGCCAGCGGCAGAACCAGCTTCGGCGAGGCTGCTCAGGGGTCGCCGCCCCAGGGCCTGCTGCAGCATAAGAAGAACCGGCCATGCCCATCTCGTCACCACGCTCCCAGCCGCGAGCGTCGCCCATAGGCGCAATATTCGCAAGCCGGATCCGCTGGCGGCGGCTCGGGCTGGGCCAAGACCTCCAGCACCTCGCGCAGAAATCGCAGAAATCCAGGCTCGTCCTTGGGCATTTCGATCCAACTCACCTCGCCCACATAGGCGATGACCGTGTCGAAGCGGCCACGGATCACCGCGGCCGTACTGCCCTCCTCCACGCGGGTCGGTCGAGACGTCACCAACCGCTTCCCATACTCGATCCGTCCAGGTGGCAGATCCGGCCTGATGTATGCGCTGGACTTCCCCATGTAGAAGTGGTTCATCAGGCGGTCGATGCGGGAGAAGATCTTGGGAAACGGGGCTTGGGGACGGCCGAAGCCGTGCACGACTTTAAGATAGAAGCAGCGCTTGCATTCGTCCCACAGGAAGGTCAGGTCGGAAGGGCTCAGACGGAATAGATGCGGCATCCCCTCGCCCACCTAAGCCAACCGCCGCAGAAGGTCCTCCACAATCGACTCCCGGTTGGCGGGGGTAATCTTCAGCAGGGTCACACCCGGCGCCCGTTTCATCCGGTCGGCCACAGGATGGGGTCGCGACATGATAGTGGCGAGCAGCGGCGAAGGTCCTTCCAGGGCTGCCCAAGCCGCCGCCTGAAAGC
>CAZQDE010000156.1:0-3046 GCA_964591485.1 uncultured Anaerolineaceae bacterium
CCAGCGCCGACAGCGACTCGACTTCCACATCCGGCGCATAGTCCGCCGTTTGGGGCTCGGCCTGGAAGTGCAGCCCCTCCGGACGGCGCAGGCGCACCGCCCCCATGCCGGCCGCGCGGGCGCCCTTGAAGTCCTTGGCCGGATTATCGCCCACATAGAGTGCCTGCTCACCCTCCAGACCCATCCGCTCTAGCAGCAACCCAAAGGGATAGGGGTCGGGCTTCCAGCGCTCACGATCCTCGAAGCCCAGGATCACGACTGCCTCGAAGAAGTCCCCCAGGCCGAGGGCCTCCAGCTTGTTGCGCTGCGCCCTCGCCGGCCCCTCCGTGACCAGCCCCAGCCGGAACTTGCCTGAGAGCCGCTCCAGCGCAGGCACGGCATCCGGGAAGGGCCTGATCTTCGGCCTGTGCCCCCGGTAGACCTCTATGGCCTGCCCCAGCCAGGGCTCGAGCGGCAGATCGTGCGCGGCCAGCCAGGCGTTGAACACCCGCCCGCTCCCCTCCTGCTCGAAGATCGCGAGCATCTCCTCCAGGCTCTCGGCGGCGTCCAGGCCCAAAGCCCCCTCCCCCCAGACCGCCACGGCCTCGAAGCCGCTGCGCACGAAGTCGCGCTCGGCGTAGAGCGTGTCGTCCAGGTCGAAGACGACCGCCTCAAGCCCGGTCCAAGTCTTCATCGGTGAGAAAAGAGGATTGGTCGAAGCGGGTGAGATACAGGCCGCGCTGATAGGTCCCCAGGGGCGGAACCTCGACCGGCAAGCCAGCCGCCTGGCGCAGGTACCATTCGACCGAGGGCACGCCGGCCTGGAGCGCCAGCGGATGACCCCCGCCGAAGCGGGCGTTGATCTCAGTGAACAGGAATTCGCCCTCCCGCGCCATGCACTGCACCGTGATCGGGCCAATCGCCTGAAGCTCCTTGGCGATCTTCAGACAGGCGGATTGAATCTCGGGTTCGAAGATGGTCACGCCCTTGGCGACCTCTCCCCAGCGCACCTCGATGCGCTGCCGCGAGACCACCGCCCACACCTCGCCCTCCAGGCTGCAGACCACGTCGGAGGTCACTTCCGGGCCCGGAAGGAACTCCTGCACGATCGGATCGGCGACATAGTCGAGCAAAAACTCCAGTGCCTTACGATTGTCGGCCCGGAAGGCGTCTTTGCCGGCGCTGCCGAAGCGCGGTTTGACGAAGAGCGGAAACCCCGGCGCCCCGCCCTCGAGCTGCTCCGGCAGCCAGGTCCGCGGCGCGGGAACGCCCAGTTCGTCCAAGAAGGCATGCGTCTTCCATTTATCGCGAGTGAGATCGGCTGCATCTGGAGAGACGACCACCGCCTGAGCCCCGACGGATCGGAAATTCTCGGCATGGCGCGCCAGCAGAGGGATATCTGGATCGATCAGCGGGAAGATGAGTCGGATGTCTTCCTGCTCGCAGATTTCGACCAGGCGCCCCGGCAGGCGGGGGTCATCCACCCTGGGGACCAGATAGGCCCGGTCGACATTCTGCAGCGCCGGCGCCAGCGGGTCGATATCCGTCGCCACGAGCCTTCCCCGCAAGCCCAGGCGGGCATAGGCCTCGCGGAAAGCGTTCATCAGCTCGACCCTGCGGCCGACGCTGGTGAAGAGCAGGTTGATCTCGCTGCTGGAGGATCCAGAATTTCTCATCGATGACCGCTTCTCGAGGAAGGCCTCCCTGCCCGGATGGCTCCCCTAGGTTCCCACGATTGCCACGAATCGCGCAAGCTGCTCAAGGGGATATCGGGGGCGCGACCATGGCTTCCAACAGGGTTTCCAGTTCTTGCGCCAGCCGCCTGCGGTTGAAGCTCGTCTCGGCCGCTGCCCGGCCACGCCGTCCTATCGCCGCCGCGGCTTCGCGATCGGCCGCCAGCTCGCGGATCGCACGGGCGAGCGCCGCCCCATCCCCAGGGGGCACCGCCACGCCCGCTCCCTCGCGTTCGACCACCTCACGGATCACGCCATCGATAGCGAGCACCACCGGCTTGCCGGCCGCCATGTAGTCGAAGACCTTATTGGGATAGGTCGTGCGATAGGCTTCGATCGGCTTCAGGATCGCCAGGCAAGCATCGGCGGCGGCCAGGGCCCTTGGGATCTCGGCTTTGGGCACCGGCGGCAGGAAGAGCACGTTCCGCAGCCCCTCCTGCTCCGCTTCCTGAACCAGTCGAGGCTTTTCTTTCCCATCTCCGATCAGCACCAGCCTGATCTCGTCGTCGCCCCGCAGGTGTCTTGCTGCTTCGATGGCGACGTCCAGGTCATTGGACATGCCGTGGGCGCCGGTGTACACCACCAGGAATTTGCCCTCGAGGCCATGAGCCCTGCGGAATTCCGACCCATTCGCCTCCGGATCGAAGGCCTGCGGGTCGACGCCGTTGGGGATGAGATCAACCCCTCGCGCGCCCCGCGACTGCACATGGTCCAGAAATCCAGGGGAGTTTACCAGCACCCGGTCGGCGTTGCGCAGCAGCGTCTGTTCGGCCCACTCCGCCAGCCGGATCAGCAACGGCTGCCTGAGCACGCCCGCGGCCACAGCGAAATAGGGCCAGAGATCGCGCACCTCGAACAGGAAAGGCAACCGCCGCATGCGGGCCACAAACCACGCCGAGAGGCCCTGGAACAATGGCGGGGAGGTGCCCCAGATCAGATCCAAGCCCTTGACCCGCAGGCCGAGCCAGGCGGCCGAGAGCATGAAGGATATAAAGCCCAGCGTTCGGGTCAGGAAGTTGCGGTGGACTCCGCCCAGCGTGAAAGCCCGCAGGATCTCGAATCCGGGCTCGATGACCTCTCGCTTGGGTGCCTGGATGGGCTCGCCTGTGAGGTAGCTGCGGGATCCGGCGATGACGGTCACCCGGTGGCCGCGGCGGACGAGATGCCGGGCGAACTCGTAATGGCGGGTGCCACCCGCGTCTTGCGGCCGGATGAAGATCTGGTGGATCAGCAGTATGTGCATCAGGCCCAACTGACCCTGCGCCTGCAGCGGGGAGTCTCTAAGTGCCTGTCCGCCGGCGCCAGGGCCGAGCGGATTGTACCATGCGGCTCCG
>CAZQDE010000157.1:0-2982 GCA_964591485.1 uncultured Anaerolineaceae bacterium
CTATGCTACCCTCATTGGCCTGATTTCGCGTATTTCCGGCGACCCTTTTTTTAGGGGACTCAAACATGAACATGAAAAAGATTCCTTTCATCGTGTTGGTATTGCTGGGCGCGGCCTTGATCCTCGCAGCCTGCAGCCCCTGCGAGACGCCGACACCCATCACAATCGTCGAGACGGTTGAAGTTCCCATCACGATGGAGCCGGAGGAGGCCGTCGAGGTCCCCTTCCTGGAACTCTGGAAGGGCTCTGGTCACGCCGATGCCTCCGCGGAGGCCTTCCGCCACTGGGACGAGGACGACCCGCAGGAGATCCCCATCTCGTGCGCCAAGTGCCATAGCGAGTATGGCTATCTGGACTTCATCGGCGCCGACGGCTCGGAGGCCGGCGTGGTCAACCAGGCGGCACCCATTGGCTCGGTCATCACCTGCGTGACGTGCCACAACGACGCCACCATGCAGATAGACAGCGTGGTGATGCCCTCCGGCCTGGAACTCAGCGGCCTGGGCAATGAATCCCGTTGTATGCAATGTCACCAGGGCCGCGAATCCACCGTCAGCGTGAACGCCCGCATCGAGGAAGCCGGCGTGGAGGACGATGTCGTAAGTGAGGATCTGGGCTTCGCCAACATCCACTACTACGCCGCCGCGGCCTCGAAGTACGGCACGCTGGCGAAGGGTGGCTACGAGTACGAAGGCAAGACCTACGACGAGAACTTCCCCCACGTGGACGCCTATGACACCTGCATCGAGTGCCATGACCCGCACACACTGGAGGTCGAGGTGGCGGAGTGCACCACCTGTCACACCGGCGTCTCGGAGGTCGAAGACCTGAAGGACGTGCGTATGCCCGGTTCGCTGGTGGACTTCGACGACGATGGCGATCTCGAAGAGGGCATCTACTACGAGATCGTCGGACTCCAGGAGAAGCTCTACGCAGCCATCCAGGCCTACGCCACGGAAGTGGTCGGCACGCCCGTCGTCTATGACCCCTTCGCGTATCCCCACTTCTTCATCGACACGAATGCCAACGGGGCTGCGGATGAAGCCGAGGCAACCTATCCCAACAAGTATGCAAGTTGGACGCCCCGGCTCCTGAAGGCGACCTATAACTACCAGGTCTCTCAGAAGGATCCGGGCGGGTTTGCCCATGGCGGGAAGTACATTATCCAGTTGCTCTGGGACTCCACCGAGGACCTGAACAGCGTCCTCTCCGCTCCGGTAGGCCTGACCGGTGCGCATCGCATCAATCACGGCCACTTCGCCGGCTCGGAGGAGGCCTTCCGCCACTGGGATGATGACGAACCGCCGACGGTCCCGGCCAGCTGCAGCCGCTGCCACTCCGCCGAGGGACTGCCCGTCTATCTCACTGAGGGCGTGTCCATCACCCAGCCGATCTCGAATGGCTTCACATGCTCCACCTGTCACAACGACCTGACGACCTGGACGCGCTACGAGGCCGGCCCGGTGACTTTTCCCAGCGGAGCCACGGTCGATAGCGGCGACGCCAACATGAACCTGTGCATGAACTGCCATCAGGGGCGCGAATCTGGCGCCTCCGTGGATCGGGCCCTGGCCGGATTGCCCGCGGATACCGTATCCGAGAGCATCCGCTTCATCAACACCCACTACTTCCCGGCCGGAGCCATCATCTTCGGGACCGAAGTTCAAGGCGGCTATGAGTACCCCGGCAAGACCTACGTCGGTCGCTTCGAACACGTCGGGCCCTACAGCACCTGCACCGCCTGCCATGACACGCACCAGCTGACCGTCAAGGCGGAGCAGTGCGGCGCATGCCACGAGGGCATCGAGAGTGTGGAGGATCTCGAGAACATCCGCATCTCCACCGTCGACTACGACGACGACGGCGATTCCGCCGAAGGGCTGGCGGGCGAGATCGCCACGATGCGCGAGGCGCTCCACGCCGCCATCCAGGCCTATGCCGAAGGTACCGGCAATCCCATCGTGTACGACGCCCACACTTACCCGTACTTCTTCGCAGATACGGATGGCGACGGACAGCCAGGCCCAGGCGAAGCCAACTATGGCAACCGCTATCAGGCCTGGACTCCGCGTCTGCTCAAGGCTGCCTATAACTACCAGTACGCCACTAAGGATCCGGGCGCCTTTGCCCATAATGGCAAGTACACGCTCGAGTTGCTTTACGACAGCATCCAGGATCTGGGTGGCAGCGTGGCGGGCATGGTGCGGCCCTAGCAACATATAGCGCTGGCGAGAGTACAATCAGGGGCTGCTCGAGCGGGCAGCCCCTGATTTATTCCTTGGATTCAACTTTGAAGTGCTACTGGCGAATACGTGCCATCAAATTCCAGCCTCACCCACACGTGCCGCGCATTGGCGTGCTTAATCACATTGGTCAGGGCCTCTTGCGCCACTCGAAATAGCGCCGTGCTGACCTCCTGAGGAATTTCATGAGCATGGCCGCGCACCTCGAACTCCACATCCAGAGGGGCCCGCTTGGAGATCTCGCCGAGGTACCAGCGCAAGACGGCCGGGAGCCCCAGATCATCGAGGTGGGAGGGGCGCAGATCTGAGATAATGCGCTGGATTTCCACCAGGGAATGTTCTACAAGCTGCTCCAGGTGTTCCAGTTTCTCGGCTTCTTCATCAGGGTCGCATTATAGAGACGCGCTGAGGCCTCTCAAACCCATCCCAAGAGCCGTCAGGACCTTTCCGGTCTCGTCATGCAACTCCCTGGCGATGCGGTGGCGCTCTGACTCCTGCGCAGAGACAATGCGCCTGATAAGATCGCCGCGCAGAGCCTCTCTGCGCTGTGCATCCTCCAGGCGCTCCTGCTGCATTCGGGCGATTTCACTCCTCATCTCATACTCGAATTCCCGCAACAACCTCAAAATAAAATATGCGATGGAGACGGCGGCCAGGGCTCTTAGAAGCTGCACCGGGAAGCCGGTCAAACTCTGAAAGAGTTCCTCGTTGATATAGGTAGAAGGCGGCAGCGGTGTCT
>CAZQDE010000158.1:0-2975 GCA_964591485.1 uncultured Anaerolineaceae bacterium
GCATGCCCGGAGGCCGCCCAGCACGTCATGCTCGACGAGGTCTGGAAGCTGCTGGAGGCCCCCGGCGGCGCCGGGGCGGTCGAGAACATGGCCCGGCGCTTCCGCAAGCGCCGCACAGCGCTGTGGATGGCGACCCAGCAGGTGGGCGAATTCCTCGACTCGCCGGGCGGCAAGCGGATCCTCTCCGTGGTGGGCAATACGCTGCTCATGGAGCAGCGGCCGGTCGAGGCGGGACGGTTGCAGCAGACTCTCCAGCTGAGCGACGCCATGGCGGAGGGCCTGCAGCGGCTCGGAACCGGGCACGGCCTGCTGGTGACGCCGCAGGGATCCCTGCGCCTCTGGATCGCCGTGCCGGAGGCATGGGGCGTCTACTGAGGCAGCCCGATGAAGCGCATACTCTTGGCCGCCCTCCTCCCGCTGGCGTGTCTGGGATGCCTGTACGCGATGCTGCTGGCGGCAGGGGCGGCTGTGCTGGCGGAGGGGATGCCCGCGTGGGCACAGGACCCGGCCTGGGGATGGATAGTGGGAACCCCTCAGCCAACCGGCAAGGATCCGGGCTTGCCGGGTGGCCGAAGCTTCACCGGCGGCTCGTACGATTGGGCCGTGGATGGTCATCGCGGACCGGCCTCGTTTGCTTGCATGGCGCCCGTCGAAGGTCCGGTCCGGATGAGCAGCTGCTTCGGAGACAGGCAAGGCCGGGATGGACACGCCCATACAGGCATCGATTGGGCCACGAACCATGAAGAGGGGCGGCGGGTGTGGACCCCCTTCGGGGGGAAGGTGACCTATGTCGGCTGGAACGGTTACCTGGGCTGGACGGTGGTCGTTGAGAATGACGGCTGGCAGGTGATCCTGGGCCACCTGTGCTGTGGCTCCAACGGGAAGAGTTCCGCGCCTACGGGTCAATCCTCGATCGCTGTGACGGCAGGCGACCTCGTGCGCGCGGGCGACCTGGTCGGGAGGAGCGGGAACACGGGCAGCTCGACCGGACCGCATCTGCACTTCGAGGTCCGGCGCTGCGAGGAAGAGGCATGCCGGATCGTGGATCCGAGCGCCGTCCGGCTGCCGGGCCAGAGTGAGCCGTGCGCCTGGGAGAGCTTTGGCGATGGTCCGCCCTCGCGCTGCGTGCGATAGGGCGGAGACAGGCAAGGGATACCGGGCATGGGTTGAACCTGCAGATGGATCTGGCCTCGGCCGGCAAGTCCACCCACCGCCCAAAGGATTCCTCGCAAGCGGTCATTTCCGGCTAACGGCGCCGTTGCCGTATCGTCATGCAATATCCGGAAGGAGCCTGCTAAAGCAGGGTCGAGGTATCCATCGAAAACTGGATTCGGGTCGGAGGCTGGAAAGTTTCCCTACGTTGCGCATGAATAGCAAGGAGCCCGCAGTACTGGGGGACGCGAGCAGGGTGCAGTCCGCGGAAGTTCTCCGACATCGAAGGTTCGAGGGCGGTGAGCTTCTCCTCCTCATGTCAAGATCACCACCTTGCTGCGCAAGGAGATGAGCATCTCCCGTCCGACGGTGCAGCGTTATATGCGGGAAATGGGTATTCAGGCCATTTATCCCGCTCCCAGGCTGAGCCAGCGCCATCCGGAGCATAAGATCTATCCCTATCTGCTGCGCGACCTGGTCATCGAGCGGCCCAACCAGGTATGGGGCCTGGACATCACCTTCATTCGCCTGCAGCGTGGTTGGCTTTACCTGGTGGCGGTGCTGGATTGGTTCTCGCGGTTTGTAGTCAGCTGGGAGCTTAGCCAGAGCCTGGAGGTTGATTTCGTCCTGTCAGCGATCGACCGCGCCCTGCTGCATGAGACGCCCCGCAAATATGCAACACGGATCAGGGCAGTCAATTTACCAGCCTGCAGTTTGTCGAAAGGATCCTGGCGGCTGGAGCGCTGGTGAGCATGGATGGCCGCGGCCGGGTGGTGGACAACATCTTCACTGAGCGGCTGTGGCGGAGTGTGAAATACGAGGAGGTCTATTTGCATGATTATGCCAGCCCCCGGGAGGCCCGCCAGAGCTTGAGGAGATACTTCCACTTCTACAACTTTGAGCGCCCCCACCAGGCGCTGGATTACCGCACCCCGGCAGAGCTCTACTACCAGGGCCACGCAGCCCAACTGCTATTCGCAGAAAGGAGGAGTCTGGCTTAAGCTCATGTCGTTTCGTGTCCAAAGATTCTTATCCACCTAAAACTGCGATCAGCAAGGCACTGACCGGCGCGACTTCGCAACTCCAATGGGTGCACCTCGTCCGATATTTACTAGCATGAATCCTCAAGGGCCGCAAGGCCGTCGTGGCAGCTGCGAGACGGGGCAGCCGGGCCGCGAAGCTGCAGGGCGGTTGTTGAGCTGGGCCGCGAAAGCCATTGAGCTTCACCGGGCGAAGGCTACGCAGTTGGTGGCCAGGGCCCAAGATAACGTGCTCTATTATTTGGCCTGTCGGCCGAAGCACTGGACGCGCATTTGCTCGAGCAATCCGCTGGGCCGGCTAGACAAAGAGATCAATCGGCTCACAAATGTGGTTGGCGCTCTTCCTGACGAGGCATCTGTCGATCGTCGTATGGGAGCTATATTGAGGGTGGCAAATGACGAGTGGCGGGTGGGAAGGCATTGCTTCAGCAAGAAATCTATGCGTAAACTATAGGCAATCAAGATGGGGCTCGTGGCAGAGCCCGCGGCCATGCCATTGACCCGGGTGAGATTAATTGATGAGCAGCCCCACACGCTTCTAGACTGCAGGACGCATATGGAATTTGCACCACTTGACAAGGCACAAGCTGGCGACCTGGCGAAATGTGGCAATGAATCGCAAGGCGATGCAATCAAAGGAACTCGGAGGAAAATGCGGCGAAGCACTGTAATCATGGCCCTCTGCGTTGTGTTCGGGGTCGTCCTCAGGGTTTGCCCGGCAGCAACCTCATCCTTTCCCCTAAATGACGGGGGGCTCTTTTATTCCATGATTAGAGCCATACA
>CAZQDE010000159.1:0-2923 GCA_964591485.1 uncultured Anaerolineaceae bacterium
GCCGCCAGCCTGAACTTGCGGCGGAAGTGACGCTGCAACCCGTTAAGGCGCTGGGGGTGGACGCGGCGATTCTCTTCGCGGACATCTTGCTGCCGTTGATACCCATGGGGGCCGAATTGGAGTTTGCTCCCGGACATGGGCCGGTCATTCACAATCCCGTGCGGTCCCATAAGGATGTCTCCCGGATACCTCCCGTAGATGTCGAAGGGGATCTGGGATATGTCTTGAAGGCGATCCGCATTCTGCGGACCGAGCTTCCGCCGGAGGTGCCCTTGATCGGATTCGCGGGCGGGCCTTTCACGGTGGCGAGTTACCTCATCGAAGGGAGAGCCACCCGGACCTTCGAAAGAACGAAAGGCATGATGTACAGCGCGCCCAATGCTTGGCACGCTTTGCTGGGCCGCCTTGCGCACACGCTGGCGGATTACCTGGTCGCGCAGATAGAAGCCGGCGCTCAAGCGGTCCAGCTATTCGACAGTTGGGTAGGCGCGCTCAGCCCGGCCGATTATCGTGCCTATGTCCTTCCGCATTCGGCAACCGTCTTGCGCCGCGTTCAGGCGCTGGGGGTTCCCACAATCCACTTTGGCACGAATACGGCTGCGCTGCTTTCCTCCATGCGAGAGGCCGGCGGGACGGTCATGGGCGTGGATTGGCGCATCCCTCTTGATGTGGCCTGGAAGGAGATCGGGGAGGGGCTGGCGATTCAGGGCAACCTGGACCCCCTGGCGCTCTTTTCGCCCCGCGAGGTATTGGAAGCTCAGGTTCGGCGGGTCCTTCGCGAGGCTGGGGATCGGCCGGGCCACATCTTCAACCTGGGTCACGGGATCCTTCCAGCCACGCCGGTGGAAAACGTGCAAGCCGTCGTCGAGATGGTGCATGCATTCAGCCTGAAGGAACCCGGCAAGGTGGTCTTATGACGGAGAGCATCGCGGTCTTAGTGATGGCCTATGGGGGTCCGAACAACCTTGAGGAGGTCGAACCCTACTTGCTTGACGTGCGTGGCGGCCGCCCGCTTCCGCCGAGGGCGATCGAGGCGATCAAGCGTCGCTATGAGCAGATCGGGGGCGGCTCGCCCATCTTGGAGAACACGCAAGCGCAGGCGGAGGCCCTTCAGGAGGCCTTGGGCGATCCATTCCAGGTGTTCATCGGGATGCGACATTGGTACCCTTACATCCGGGAGGCCGTGGGGGAGATCGCGGCTGCGGGTGGGCGAAGGCTGGTGGGTATTGCGATGGCCCCGCATTACTCGAAAATGAGCGTCGGCGCATATTTCGCCAGCCTGGAGGAAGCCATCGAAGGCCATGGTGTGACCATGGAGATCGAGGCGATCACAAGTTGGAAGGACGATCCAGGCTTCCTGGATGTGCTTGAGGATCGTATTCAGGAAGGCCTTGAACGCTTTCCGGCCGAGAGGCGACCGGCGGTGCATCTGGTCTTCACCGCACATAGCCTGCCCGTGAGCATCGTGGAGGAAGGGGATCTGTACCCCGACGAACTGCAGGTGACCATTCGAGAGCTTCAGCGCCGGTTTCCATCGCAGCCAGGCCGCTTCGCCTATCAGAGCGCGGGCATGACAAAGGATGCCTGGCTCGGGCCGGATGCCGGCGATCTTCTGTTGGAGCTCATGGACGGCGGCGTGGAGGATTTCCTCGTCGTGCCCATCGGTTTTGTAAGCGAACATGTGGAAGTACTTTACGACGTGGACATCGAACTTCGTAGGCTGGTGGAAGATGCAGGCGGCAGGCTGGAGAGGATCGAGATGCCAGGCACCGATCCACGCATGATGGGTAGCCTGGCGGATCGCGTGCGCAGCCTGGCGGCGCGACGGGGTTGGCTATGAGGGTGGTGATTGTGGGCGGGGGCATCGCGGGGCTCTCTGCGGCCTACGTGCTGGAGAGGAAGGCCACGGAATCCTTGGAGGTCGTGCTCGTCGAACGTGAGTATCGACTGGGAGGCAAGATCCGCACGGAACGTGCAGATGGTTTCGTGATCGAGGGCGGACCCGACACCTTTGTCTCCACGAAGCCATGGGCCGTGGACCTTTGCCGGGAGTTGGGCATGGAGGACCGCCTGCAGGGGACGGACGAGGCGCGGCGCCGGGTCTATGTGCTTCACCAGGGCCGCTTGGTGGAGCTGCCCGATGGGCTGGCGATGATGGTGCCCACGCGTATTTGGCCCATGGTGAAGACTCCCTTGCTCTCCGCGGCTGGAAAAGTCCGCATGGGGCTGGATCTGGTCCTACCGGCTCACCCCGACGAAGGGGATGAAAGCCTGGGGAATTTCGTGACTCGCCGGCTCGGGCGTGAGGTGTATGAGCGCCTGATCGAACCGCTCATGAGCGGAATCTACGCCGGCGATGGAGACCGCCTGAGCCTGCAAGCGACCTTTCCCTTCCTGCGCGAGTGGGAGCTGCGCTACGGCAGCCTGACCCGGGGTGCGCTGGCCCTCCGGCGCAAGCGCTCATCCCCGAACGGACGCCGGTCGATCTTTCTCACGCCCCTTACGGGCCTCGCCGAGTTGGTGGAGGCTCTGCAGGCCAATCTTCGGCAGACGCAGGTGCACCTGGGGGCGAGCGTGAAGGCCATACGCCGCTTGGAAGAGGGTTTCGAATTGAGGACAGCGGACGGGCCGCCACTGCGCGCCGACGCAGTAATTCTCGCCGCGCCGGCCCCGGCCGCGGCCGGGATGCTTGCCGGGATGGACGAGGAGCTTGTTGGGCTCTTGGCCTCGATCGAGTACGTCTCGACTGCTACGGTATCTCTTGCGTTTCGCTCAAGCGACCTCCCGCGGCCGTTGGACGGCCATGGGTACATCATTCCACGCGTCGAGGGGCGCGAAGCGCTGGCCTGTACCTGGACCTCAACCAAGTTCCCCCATCGAGCGCCCGATGGATATGCGCTTTTGCGGGTCTTCATCGGTAGAG
>CAZQDE010000160.1:0-2916 GCA_964591485.1 uncultured Anaerolineaceae bacterium
CGCGAGCGACGAAGGTGGGCATCTTCCTGCGCAAGACGCATCTGGATGAGTTCCCCCAGTTCTGGAACGTGCTGAAGGGTGAGATGAGCCTGGTCGGCCCGCGGCCGGAGCGCCCTGAGATCGTGGCCGAGCTTGAGGAGCAGATTCCCTTCTACCGGGCCCGCCTGCTTACCAAGCCGGGGATCACCGGCTGGGCGCAGATCAACTACGGCAAGGGAGCGTCTGTGGAAGGATCAGCAGAGAAACTCGAGTACGACCTGTATTACATCAAGCACCGCAGCCTGTGGATGGACCTCTGGATCATCCTGCGCACGACTGGCTCCATCTTTGGGTTCCAGGGGGTCTGAGACGATGGCCATGGCATTGGTCACGGGGGGGGCGGGATTCATCGGTTCGCACCTTGTGGAGGCACTCCTGAGGGATGGCGTGCATGTCCGCGTGCTCGATAATCTCAGCACCGGGACCATGCGCAATCTGGAAGGCCAGGAGGTGGATTTCATCCCAGGGGACATTCGCGATCGCGAGGCGGTTGCGCGCGCCATTGCGGGCGTCCAGCGGGTCTATCATCTGGCCGCGATGATCTCCGTGCCGGGGTCGATGAAGGACCCATTGGGCTGCTACGAGACGAACTTAATCGGTTCGCTCCACGTGCTGGAGGCGGCGCGCGCGGCCGGGGTCGAGGGAGTCGTGCTGGCCTCCTCGGCGGCGGTGTACGGTGAAGCGGACGAAGCGGTCGATGAGGAGGCTCCTGCGCGACCCCTCTCCCCCTACGCCGCTTCGAAGCTAGCCATGGAGCAGGCGGGGTGGCTGTATGCGACGGCCTTTGCGCTGCCGGTCGTCTCACTGCGCTTCTTCAACGTCTACGGCCCGCGCCAATCGCCCGATTCGCCCTACGCGGCGGCGATCCCCACCTTCATCCGGGCCTTTCTTGAGGGCCACCCACCAACGATCTTTGGCGACGGCGAACAACGCCGAGACTTTGTGTTCGTGGAGGATGTGGTGCGCGCGATGGTCTTGGCGTGCAAAACCCGAGAAGCGGCTGGCGAGGTGATCAACATCGCTGGCGGAGAGGATATATCCATATTGCGCTTGGCGGAGCTGATTCGAGGCTTGATCCCTGGAAGCCCCGAACCTGTATTCGGGCCGCCGAGGCCCGGGGATATACGTTTCTCGCTGGGGGAGGTCGGGAGAGCGGGAAGACTGCTGGGTTTTCGGCCTGTGTTTGATCTGCGGCGGGGCCTTGAGCGGACTGTAGCCTGGTTTCGGGCGCAGGATCAGCGCTGATGCGATGAGTTCCCGGGATCTGAATATTCCCATCGAGGGCGCCATTGGAAGAATATCGCGGTTGAGCTTTGTGCCCCCCGTTCTCATCGCAGGTATCTCTGGGGCAGTCTATGCCGCGACCCTCTTGCCCGGCGTGGGTCACTCAGGCGATACGGCGAAATTCCAATTCGTCGGCTACGTGCTTGGCACGCCGCATGCCACGGGATACCCCACCTATATCCTTATCAATCACTTCTTTACGCACCTTTTCCCTTTGGGCACGGTGGCCTATCGGGCCAATTTGCTTTCAGCGATCTTTGCCTGCGCCAGCCTAGTATTCCTTTACGGCATCCTGCGAGAATTGCAAATGAGCAGGACGTTGGCGACGGCCGTCGCACTGACCTTCGGATTCACATATACCTTTTGGCAACATGCGCTCTTTGCCGAGGTCTACACTCTTCATATCCTCTTCGTCGCTTCGGTTCTCTATTACCTCTTGCGCTGGAGCAATTCGGGCAGGCGTTCCTATTTCATCGCTGCTTGTGGTCTCTACGCCTTCTCCTTTGGCAACCACCTGCTCATGCTCATGCTCCTTCCGGCGTTCGCCTACTTTGTTTGGGCCACGGACCGCCGCGTGCTCATAAACCCGCGCTGCATACTCCTGGTCGCCGGGCTCATCCTCCTAGGCTCCATGCAGTATCTCTATTTCCCTTGGCGCACGGCTGATCCAACGACCGCATATCTCGAGATGCATGCACGCGACTGGAAAAGCTTCCTATGGTTCATCACAGGGGCGCAGTTTCGGGGAGGCATGTTCGCTTATTCGCCTGGGGAGCTGCTCTCCGACCGCATGCCCTTCTTCCTGCGGGAGGTTTGGCGGCAATTCGGGGCGCTGGTGCTGTTCCTGCCGTTTGCCTTGTTCGGCAGCCGGAATCTTCGCCTGCATGCTTTCCTGGGAATCTACTTTCTTGCGAATGGAGTGTATGCGCTCAATTATCGCATTCCGGACATTGATGCATACTTCCTGCCCAACCATCTTCTGATTTCCATCTACCTCGCGTTGGCTCTGACGTACATTCTCGGCAGGCTCCCCGAAAAGGCCCAACTCCTCGGGAAGGTGCTCATCGCGTGCATGCCCGCCGTTCTCCTTATCCGGAACCTGGATACCGTGGATCAGCACGAGAGATTGGCCAAGCAGCGTGAGACGATGGCCATGCTGGAGGCTGTGGGTGGCGATGCCGTGATCATTTCCGCTGACTACAATATCTTTGAGTATTTGCTGTATTACGACCTCGTCGAGGGGTGGCGTGAAAGGGGCGTTTTCATAAGCCATGACTTCGATGTTCCTGACGTCGTTCTCTATCTACGCGGAGATGGTGATCTGAAGCTCACGGCTCAACCGATTCGCGTATCACCGGGGCTAGAGCTCTTTGCGACAGGCATAAGGAATAGCCATCTCGAAGCGCTGCAGGAAGCAGGCTTGCATGCCGATGCCCTGAAGGGCGGACTCCTCTACCGGGTCCGGCAAGCCGTGCCGCAGGAGTAGGGCCTTGCCGACCTGGGAATCGCGGCCGCAAGCGTGGCCGCCTTCTTGCACGCAAGAGCGTAGGAGAAACGCCGGATATGCGAACTGGAGGACTCTTGGGGAACTAC
>CAZQDE010000161.1:0-2895 GCA_964591485.1 uncultured Anaerolineaceae bacterium
GCCAGGGAACTGGGCGCGGATCACGTTGTGAGACTGCCCCGCAATCGCGGCCTGGCTCACGCCTTTGCCACGGGACTAGAGACGGCCTTAGGGCTGGGCGCGGATGTCATCGTCAACACGGATGGTGATAACCAATACCGGGGCGAGTGCGTCGCCGATCTTGTGGCACCGATCCTTCAAGGCCATGCGGATATGGTCATAGGGGATCGCCAGGTGGAGAGCATCCCCCATTTCTCGCGAACGAAGAAGCTCCTCCAGAAGCTGGGCAGTTGGGTGGTCCGCTGGACATCTGGTACAGGAGTTCCGGATGCGACAAGTGGATTCCGCGCCTTCACACGCGAGGCCGCCCTGCGGTTAGTCATCTTCTCCGGCTACACCTATACCCTGGAGACCATCATCCAGGCTGGCAAGAAGGGCCTGATTGTTGAGTCAGTTCCGGTCAAGACCAACGAGAAGCTGCGCGAATCCAGGCTCATACGCAGTGTTCCCGCCTATATTCTGCGATCGGCGATTACCATCTTGCGCATCTTCGTGATGTATGAGGCGCTGAGGGTTTTCTCCTGGCTTGGAGCGCTTCTCTTTCTGACTGGGACCCTGCTCTCGATCCGGTACCTCTACTTCTTCTTGATCGGCGAGGGCGGGGGGCATGTTCAATCGCTGATCCTGGCCTCCATCTTGCTGGTGCTGGGATTCCAGGCGTTCCTCCTCGGGGTCTTGGGCGATCTTATCGCGAAGAACCGCCATCTGAGCGAGGAAGCCAGCTATCGCCTGAAGAAGCTGGACCTGGAACGCCCCTCCTCATGACCGGGCGGTTGCGCTTGCTGGCAGCCATTCATCGCTTCGGACGGCCGGGATACCAGGTTGTGGCCTTTCCGAGGAAGCAGCCGAGGTTTGCCATACGATGGGGAATAGACTGAAAGCTGCTCTCATTGGGCCTGTATACCCCTACCGAGGAGGCATCGCGCACTTCACGACCTGCCTGGCACGCGCATTGGGTGATTCCGCTAGCTGCGAGGTAATTTCCTTTCGAAGGTTATACCCGCGGCAGCTGTACCCCGGCGCATCCGATCACGATCCCAGCAGGCAGTCTCTTCGCGTTGAGGCGGAATACAAACTCGATTCGCTCAATCCCTTGAGCTGGCTCGCGGCAGGCCAGCGGATATCGCGGATGAAACCCGGAATCGCCATTTTCCAATGGTGGACAACCTTCCTGGCCCCGTGCTATCTGACGATCATGCGCACCCTCCGACATCATCGCGTCCAAATCCTGCTGATTGTGCACAATGTCCTGCCGCATGAGGCTCGCTTCTTTGATCCATGGCTCACACGGGCAGTATTTTCAAGCGTGGATGGCCTCATTCTGTTGTCCGAACGCGAGCGGGTCCGGCTCATGAACTTTATGCCATCGCTTCAAAATGCCCATGTGTATCCACACCCCCCTTATGAGATTTTCGCGGGGGAGCGCATACCCCGCGAACAGGCCAAGAAGCGGCTGGGCGTCCCTCCCGATAGGCCGCTGGTGCTGTTCTTTGGATTCGTGCGGCCATATAAGGGTGTTCCGACCCTAATTGAAGGAGTGGGGTTGCTCCTGAAGCGCGGCTTGGCGCTGCACCTGGCTATCGCAGGAGAGATCTGGGGCGATCGCTCGGACATTGAGAGGCTCATTGAGGAGAAAGGGTTGCGCGGAGACGTCCTTGTGGACAACCGCTATATCCCCAATGAGGAGGTGAACCTCTATTTCTCGGCAGCGGATGTGTTCGTGGCTCCCTATTTGCGGGGCACGCAGAGTGGTGCGGCGAACATTGCCTTGGGATATGATCTTCCCATCGTGGCGTCCACACAGATTGCCAATGGTCTGACTGGCATCGGCTCCGATCGGCTCTGGTCTGTCACGCCAGGGGATGCCCACGCTTTGGCAGAGGCTATCGAGGAGAGTCTTCAGGCGAATACGAGGGCGCGGGCGGCGAGGTTCCAAGGAGAGAAACCACCCAGCTGGGAGGGGCTGGCCGAGTTCATTCTCAGCCTTGCGAGGAATGACTCATGATTCTTGGGCACGGAGCGAAGACTGTCACGCGCGCAGGGGGAATGCTGGGCCTGAAAGGAGGAGTCAAACAATCGTGTTGATGGGTTTCTTGGCGTGGGCGGCAGCGACACTGTTCATTCTGGCGGTGGGCTATCTGGTCTACAGGTCGCTGCGCACGAACGTCGCCGATCTGAACGCCCTGACCTATGGGTTCCTTTGCATGTTCTTGGCGACCTTGATGCTGATGATCTTCGGTCTTTTGGGCGGGCTGCGTGGCGGGTGGATTGGGTTTACGGGTCTCCTGGGGCTCTGCGTGCTGATTGTATGGCCGAGAACGCGGGCGCAGCTTGTGGAAGGCTGGCATGGTGCGCTCCGGATGGCAGCCGGCTTTGGGTTTTGGTGGCAGAGACTGCCCCTATGGCTCCGGTGGATTGCGGGCTCGACGTTCATCTTCTATGCCATCCGCCTGCTCTTTCTGACATGGGCGCTGCCACCCTTCACCTGGGATTCGCTCACCTATCACCTGACCAACGTCGCGCATTGGGTGCAGTCCGGACGCATCGAAGTGTTTGAGACGCCCGTCACGCGCATCTATTCGCCGGCGAACTACGAGGTCTTTGCCACCTGGTTTGCGATTTTCCTGCACCATGACGCCTTCGTCGAGGCCTCGGGGATCCCCGGCTACCTGCTCATGCTTCTGGGCGTCTACGCCGTAGGGCGGCGGATCGGATTGAGTGAATCCGGAAGCCTGCTTGCTGTCCTTGCCTACGCCTCCACACCTGCCGTGCTCTTTGTGGCCACGGGGACGAAGAACGATCCGCAGGTGGTGGGGCTCTTCTTCATGGCCATGGCGATCGTGCTCGATGTCGCCA
>CAZQDE010000162.1:0-2837 GCA_964591485.1 uncultured Anaerolineaceae bacterium
TCGTTCCTGCTTGGCCTTGCTCCCGGCGGGGGTTGCCTGGCCGCCGGCATTGCTGTCGGCGCCGGTGGTCTCTTACACCACCTTTTCACCCTTACCCCTCTCAGCGCGGAGCGCTGAGCCTGGGGCGGTCGTTTTCTGTGGCCCTATCCGCGGGTTGCCCCGCCCGGGTGTTACCCGGCGCCGTGCTCTGTGGAGCGCGGACTTTCCTCGAGCGGCCTGAGCCGCCCGCGGTTGCCCAGCCGGCCTTCTGGCATTAAGTATCCTACCGCCGCCTCCCCTCGCCGTCAACGCCTCCCCCCTCGACGATTTCTGCCAGAATATCGCCCTTTCGTTAATGCTCCACTAACGCATTTCGACTATCTTGCTCTTGTAAGCGGATAGGCCCGCGACTATAATGTCTGCTGTGCACTGGAAGGGTGACCATGCCTATCTATACGTATCGTTGTGAGAATTGTGGGGTGCAGTTCGACCGTCAGCAGCATTTCGACGACCCCGTCTTGAAGAAGTGTCCGGAATGCGGCAAGCTCTCGCTGCGCAAAGTCTATTTGCCGGTCGGGATCGTTTTCAAAGGTTCTGGCTTCTACGCCACCGATCACCGCTCCCCCTCGGGCCAATCCTCAAGCCGAGAGAACGGCAAGCCCAAGGCCAAGGAGAGCGCCAGCGCTGAGACCAAGAGCGCGAGTACCGAAGAATAGGCAACACTCACTGGAGAACCGAAAGCCCCGGCGATCGCCGGGGCTTCTGCATCCTTTGAGCCCCCAAACCTAAAGCTGGAACCCGCCGGTGGCCTTGACCACCTTGGAGTTGAAGTTGGTGACGAACTCGAAGAGCTTTTCCTTCAGTTCGGTCCAATCTTCAGTGCTTAATGCTCGCTGCATAATCTCGTGATTCTCGGCCACGAATCCGGCCAGCATCTGCGGCCCATCGCCATAGGTTGTGTACCAGGCCTCGGTCGGCTGCACGCCCAGGCGCTGGAGGCCCGGGACGAACTCGCGCACCAAGAATTCGAAGTATTCCTGTTCGCGCCCGGGGATCATGTCCCACGTCATGAGCAACTTGAGCGCCATTGTCAGCCTACCCTTTCCACCTGAGGGGCATTCATTCCAACCTTCTGGACTCAGCCATTGGCCGGCTTGAGCACCACGATCTGTGTCTCCTCGGAGAGCGAGCTCTTGGTGACCTTGAGCCCTTCCACCGGATCGGCCTTCCCCAGCCCCATTTCCTTGATGAACCCCGAGACCGTCCCCAGCTTGGGGCCTTCTTTATAGGTCTTGTAGTGCATGGGGATCACAATTGAGGGTTCGATCAGGCTGATCACTTCGGCCGCCTTGGAGGGCGAAAGGGCGCTACCCCCTCCCACCGGCACCAGGGCGATATCCACTGCGCCCAGATCTTCGATCTGTGCCTGAGAAGGCACCGCCGCCAGGTCACCCAGGTGTGCCACCGTAAGCCCATCGTAATCGAACACGTACAGCGTGTTCGGCGGGCCACCCGACTTGCCGTTCTTCCGGACCGGCATGCGCACACCGGTGATGAAGACCCCGCCGATCTCGTACTCCCCTGGGCCGGTGATCACCCGCCGGGCGACCTTGACGCCCTTCACATGGTTGTGGCCGGGCGCGTCATGACTGATGGTGACGACATCGGCGCGCAGCTTCAACTCGGGCAACCCGACCGACGGACTGTAGGGGTCCGTCACGATCGAGATCTTGCCTCGCTCGATGATGCGGAAGCAGGAAAGCCCGTACCAGGTGATCTCCATAACCACTCTCCGGATGGGGTCGAGGGATTATACCTGATTGCCTACGCCCTTGCCAAAACCTATAATCGCCACATGGACAATGAGGGCTGGCAAGCGGAGGCATGCGCCTCCGGAGGCGGTGCCGTCCGGCGGGTCGGGCCTGATAGTTGGTCGCTCCAACTGCCGCCGGCGAGCAAAGGCTACGCGCTGGCGCAAATCGATGACTACCGTTCTTGCCCTCGGGGGCGACTGCCTTGGCGGCCACCCGTGCGAATGCGCCTGCGGGCGCGCACCTCCATCCTGAATCCACGCGGCACCCTGGGTTTCGGGTTCTGGAACGACCCTTTCGCTCTGAATCTCGGGCAGGCCGGCGCCGCCCGCAGGATTCCTGCTCCGCCACAGGCCGTCTGGTTCTTCTATGGCTCCCCGCCCCACGACCTGCGTCTTGTTCCGGGGCTGCCAGGTCACGGCTGGAAGGCGGCGGCGCTGCGCATGTGCTCGATCCCTTGGATCCTCCTGATGCCGGCCATGCTCATCGGCTTCCCCCTGTCTCGGCTGCCCATTTTGCGACGGTTTGTCGTGGGCGCTGGCCAGCGTCTGATCCTGGCCAAGGAGGAGCCACTTGACCTGCATCTCGGTGCCTGGCACAGCTACACTATTGAATGGCGTCCGGGGCGGAGCGAATTCTTCGTCGACGGGCGCCGCGTGCTACGATCCGATCTGGAGCTGCCGGGTCCGCTCGGCTTCGTGGCCTGGATCGACAATCAATACGCGGTGCTCTCGCCGGATCGCGGCGCGCGCTTCGGCGTGCTCCCGCTGGAGGCACCGCAATCGCTCGAGATCGAGGGGCTTGCGATCCAATCCCTGGATGTGCCCCCCAAGAGCCTGACGCCTTGACCGCCCTGGTTGTGCGCAGTAGAATTCCCTTCGCTGCCGAGGTAGCTCAGTCGGTAGAGCACTTGACTGAAAATCAAGGTGTCACCAGTTCGATTCTGGTCCTCGGCACCAGCCCGCCTGCGTCGACGCGCAGGCGGGTTTCTATCTAGGGATCAGCCCAACAGGAGAAAAAAACGTGGAGGCCGCCCAAGGCGCCCCT
>CAZQDE010000163.1:0-2772 GCA_964591485.1 uncultured Anaerolineaceae bacterium
GCAGCCCATGGCAAGACAAGAAAGGCCTAGAAAATGAGTTCGAACCCCAGCCTTCAAGAGGCCATCGAGCACGCCGAAAGGCTGATACAGGATGGCCACGAGCAGGATGCCGCCGACTTGCTGAAAACCTTCGTGCCCCACCATGCGGACAATCCCGATCTCCATTTCGCGCTCGGATACGCCTACACAAAGGCTGAGCACCTCTGGAACGCCGCCGTCCATTACAGCCAGGCGCAGAAGCTCCGCCGCGACCCCGATTTCTGGTTTCCGCTGGGGACGCTCTTCGCCGACCTGGGGCTCTACGCGCTGGCTCTGGACGCGTTCCGAAAGGCCCTCAAATTCGATCCAGAACATCCCTGGGGGGCCGAAATCCGCAGAGATATGGAGGCCTTCGAGGAGCGAATTCTTGTCGTGGCCTATGGCCTCGATCTCACCTCGGATAGGGCCGAGCGAGGGCTGCGCTTCTTCGAGGAGGGACAGATCGCCCTCCATGAAGGCGCCTTCACAAAATGCATCAGTCTCAACCGCCGGGCCATTCAGATCCTGGGCGATTTTCCGCCCTGCTACAACAACCTCTCGCTGGCCCTCTTTTTCGGCGGCAATCCTGAGGAGGCCATCCGCAGCGCTCACCATGCGCTGAGTCTGGACCCGCAGAACATCCAGGCCCTGGCAAACATGATCCGCTTCCTGGCATGGACGGGCCGTGGAACAGAAGCCCACGCATATTGGCGCAGGCTGCGCGAACTCGAGCCTACCGACCACAGCCTGCGCGTAAAAATGGCCGAGGCGGCCGCCATGGTGGAGGACGACGAGGAAGTCTATCGACTGCTCACCCTGCGTCTCCCCGGCGAAGAGATCGATCGGGCATTCACGCTTCGCGAAGAACTGCACCTGGCCATCGCTGAGGCTAACCTGGGTCATAAGTATGCCGCGAAACGGCTGAAAGATCTCGCCGAGCATATACCCCTTGCCCAGGACTTGCTGGAAGCGTTTGAGGCTGGCCAGCCCGGGCCGGGATTCGCACAGCGCTTCCCCTACTTCCACGCCACAGAGCTGCTCCCGGATTCGCAGCTCATGGCCTTCTTCAAATTACTTGAACGCCGGGGCCAAATGTCGGAGGGCAAGTTCCACCGGCAGGTGCAGCGCTTCGCAACTCGCTTCCCCCAGCTCGTGCTCTTCGCCGAGAAGATCATCTTGGAAGAAGCGAACCCGCCAGCCGGCATCTCTATTCTTGAAACGCTGGGCACGCCGGAAGCCTACAAGGCCTTGCGCCGCATCGGATTGGGACAGGCCGCAGACGATGAAGCCCGCATGCAGGCTCTCTTCGCCCTTCAGCGAGCCGGGCAACTCGCCCCAGATGAAACACTGCGGGTCTGGCAAGATGGCGAGTGGCGCGAGATCAGATTGCAGACCTACGAGATCACGGACGCATGGGACCTGCCGTACTCGGAGGAGGTCAATACCCTCATCGAGCGGGCGACGGAAGCGGAGCAGCAAGGTCGCGAGGAAGAAGCCGAAAGGCTTTTCCAGCGCGTCCTGCGATGGGAGCCTCAAGCGAAGGAGGCCTGCAACAACCTGGGGACGATCTACGCCCGGCGGGGGGAGGAGGAGCGGGCGCGCGAGCTCTTCCAAAGAGCAATCGAGATCGACCCCCTCTACATCTTTCCGCGCTGCAACTTGGCCCTGTATCTGCTGGCCGAGGACAAGCCCGACGAAGCGCAGGAGATGATCGAGCCTCTGCTCGAGATAACCAGCATGCGCGTCCAGGAGATGGCGATCCTGTCCGCCACACGCGCACGCATCCATGCCCATCGCGGCGAGTACGACCAAGCAAGAACATTGCTGGATCTGGCTCTTGAGGTCCTGCCGGACTATGAATTGGCCAACAGGACACTGGAAGAGATCGAGGAGCAGGAAGCCTGGCTTGCCTGGAGGGGTAGATTCATCGAAAGAGAACGCCGCCGCCAGCTCAACAAGCGCGCCCGCCTACGAAATCAGCTCACCACGGCCCACCCCACTCTGGAGGAGGCACTGGGCCTCTACACCAAGGACACGCTTACCGCCATTGCCCGCAATGTCATCTCCACGGGCGGCTGGTCTACCTTACGCAAGGCCCAGCTCCGTGACCGCATTGTGCAGGAGCTGCGCGACCTTCAGGCCCTGGCATGGATCGTCGAGGATCTGGATAAGACCGAGAAGATCGCCCTGCGCATGATTCTTGAGAACGGAGGAAGCATGCCCTGGGAGGCGTTCGACAAGGAGTTCGGCAACGACCTGCAAGAGAGCCAATTGTGGATCCATCATCAGCCGGAGAGCGTCATGGGCCGCCTGCGGGCGCAAGCCCTGCTAGCGGAGGCCACCGTCGACGGCCAGCTCCTGGTCGTCATCCCTGTGGAGCTGCGGGAGCTGCTTCGTCGTCTCTTGCGCGAGCATGGATAGCAGGCGAGCCCACAAATCCGGCCCAGCATTCCTGGAGGTGCGATGGAACTGACACCTGAAGCCGAAATCCGGCTGCGGCGCATATTCAAGATCTTCAATCATTTCATGCTGGCGCTCTGGCGCCTGGGCCTGGCGCAGTACGGCAACCCGACGCGACTTGGCGGGGCGGTGATGGTCATTAAGCACAAGGGCCGCAAGACCGGCCTGACGCGTTACGCGCCCGTAAATTACGTTGATGTGGGGGATGAGGTCTACTGCACGGCCGGATTCGGCGCCAAGACACATTGGTACCGGAACCTGCTCGCCGACCCAAACGTGGAACTCTGGCTCCCG
>CAZQDE010000164.1:0-2587 GCA_964591485.1 uncultured Anaerolineaceae bacterium
GGGTAGAGGCCGCTCGTGGCCCGATTCACATAGGGCTGGTCGGCCTGGTTCAACATCTGCAGGGTCTCACTCCCCAGAAGCGGATTGCCACCCATAAACAGGTTGGGATCGAATCCTGGCGAGGATGCCATGGCCAGGACGGCGCCCGTGTCGCGTTCCAGGACCACCACAGCACCGGCGAAGCCTTCGATTGCCCGCTGCGCCACGGCTTGCAGGTCACGGTTCAAGGTTGTGTAGACTGCGAAGGGCGGCTGGGGATCGCGCTGCTCGAGCGAGCCGATGTAGTTTCCATGCGAGTCCAGCAGGGAGAGCGTGCCGCCCGGCACGCCGCGCAATTCCTGCTCGAAGGCCGCCTCCACACCGATGCGTCCGACGTATTCATCCCCCTGATACCCTTGGGCACGGCGTGCCTCCAGTTCCTGCTCCTGGATCTGGCTGACATAGCCGACAGCATGCGGCGCCACTGCACCGGCAAATGGCGTCAATCCGGTGCCATAGTAGTAGCGGGCACCGTACGCACGGGCGTAAACGCCGCCGAGCGATGCCAGCAGCCCACCCACGCGTTGGTACTTCTCATAGGGCACCTCGCCCAGCGGAACGAAGAAGTTGGTGTTGCGGATCGCGTCGTAGCGCTCGAGGATTGGGTCGGTGGAAGCCAGGTCAAAGAGCCGCCGCAAATTGGTGAGCAGCGACTCCTCCGCTTCCTCGTCGCCGATTTCGTTAGGCACCAGCCACAAGGCAGCCACATTGGCCTGATCGGCGCTAGGCTCAGCTGCCAGAGCGTCGCCGTCCCGGTCGTAGATATTGGCCCGTGTCGGGGTGATCGTGCTCAGGCTCAGTTGCCGGCCGCCCTCCAGCTCCGGCAGGATGGCTGTCTCGGCCCACGCCACGCGCCACGCCTCGCCGCGATCGCGCGTGAGGTCCATGCGGTTCTCGCGCGTGATCGGACCGACCACCGCGCTATCCAGCGTAACCCGGAAGCGCACCTCGGCCCGTTGCGGACTCTGCACCAGCGACGAAACAATGGCGTATTCGACGCTTCGGAAAGCGCCGGCGCGCATGACATCCTGGTAGCGGCCCGCAAAGTCGTCGAAGGGAAGCGCATCCTTCGTAAGCGGGCTCAGCAGGGCATACATGCTCTCATAGTCGCCCGCTTTCCAGGCCTCGAGGAACTGGCGGGCGACCTGATCGGGATCGGGTGCGGCCTCGGTGGTGAGTGCCGGCTCGGGCAAAGAGGGCGTGACTCCTGGAAAGGCACCGTCCGTAGTCCGCATGCAGCCCGTCGCAAGAAGAATAAGCCCAAGCACCACGAGGAACCGCCTCGATCGCATCATCGCTCGGCCCCTTTCAGAATGCGCTCTGATACCTTACAGTCATAGGCCGTATGCGCCTGGCACTGCATCGGAACGTCCTCTGGCGGTTCGTTGCCCAGGGCACGCATGCCCCGGGTCAGATGGCAGAGCGGCAGCCCCATCACATTCGCGAAGCAGCCTTCGAGCGCCTTGATATCGACGGGTTGAAATCCGGCATCCTGGATGCCGTAGCCCCCCGCTTTATCGAACGGCGACCCGCTCTCGACGTAGCGCCGGACCTGGGCCTCGGAGTACGTTCGCATCGGAACCTCCGTCTCGCAAACTTCCACGAGCGGCGACTGTCTTCCTGGCACAATCCAAACGAGCGCCGTGAGCACGCGATGTGTTCGGCCCCTCAAGGCCATCAGCATCGCCATCGCCTCGGAGGCATCGGCTGGCTTTCCAAGCAAGCGGTCATCGTCCACGACAATGGTGTCCGCCGCCAGGATGAGCGTGGTTTCCAAATGGAGACTCGCGGCGGTCTGCGCCTTTGCGGCCGCCACCCGGCGCACATACGCCTCCGGCGCTTCCCCCCGTATGGAGGCCTCGTCCACGCCCACGACGCGGACGTGAAACTGCCATCCCGTCAGCCCCAGGAGCTCCCGCCGTCGCGGCGAGCCCGAGGCGAGAATCCAGCAGTCGGCTCGAGCCCGTCCTGGGCAGATCTCTCCCTGCGCGGGCTTCATCCGGCGCTAGTGTCCTCCCGGCCCATGCACATGGCCATGGGCCAGCTCCTCGGGAGTGGCTGGCCGCAAGGCCACAACTTTCACTTCGAACTCGAGGGTCTTGCCGGCCAGGGGGTGATTGAAGTCCAGGCGCACCTGGTCTCCTGTGATCTCTGCGATGCGCCCCAGCAATCTTTCCCCACTCTGGTCGCGCAGCTCCAATTCAGTTCCCGCCTCGAGCGGAATCGTATCGGGGATATCGCTCTTGCCAAGCGTGATGAACGCACCGGGGTCGACCTCGCCGTAGGCGTCACCGGGAGAGACCGTGACCTGCTTGCTCTCGCCAATGGTCATCCCATAGAGCTCTCGCTCCAGCCCCGGTATGATCGTCTTCCCACCCTGGATGAATTGGATCGCCTCGCCTTGCGAGGCATCCGTGGCGTCGATAACCTCACCCTCCACTCGGAGCGTGTACTCAAGACTGACTACCAGCTCATCCTTTACTGCCGTCTCTTCGGCCATTGGCTCTCCTTATTAAGCAACAACATCCGGCGGATTGTAACACACCGG
>CAZQDE010000165.1:0-2566 GCA_964591485.1 uncultured Anaerolineaceae bacterium
CTGCCCCGACGAATGGGAGACGTTTCGTGGGATGCCGATCGTGCTTGAGCGGGCCGGCTATCGCCTGTATATGGACTCCAGATGAGCCAGGATGATGAAGGAGAAACCACCCCTCGTTATGCAGCCGCGCACATTGCGGCAGCATGTTGAGAGCCCATACGCGGCTCGGCTGCAAAGCTTTGTCTTGTGCCAATGAGTCCATGGCGTGGATCGAGAGACCGCGCACATTCTGCATGTTCGCCCAGGATATAGATGCGAGAGAGGTACCTGATGGATGATCAACCGCCCAGGCCCCTGCAGCGGCTCGATGATCAGGGCCGACGATCTTGGCCGAGCACACAGCGCATTCAATGGGTGACCGCGATCGTGCTTGCATCAATTCTGATACAGTTCGGCCTGCATCTGGACCGCACGCTTATCCGCAGGGGATTGGATGTCTGGGCCAATCGGCATCGCTCGGCGATTGAGAGAAGCGCTTTATTCCAAGTTGGGGAGGATTTCCGCGCCTATGTCGAATTTGTGCGGAAAATGGTGCCCGCCGAGCCGGATGCGAAAGTGATCCTTCCGCATCGGGGATTGGGAGGGCCGCTTAGCTATGTCACCTTTATGCAATACTTCTTCTTTCCCCGAAAGGTGGATAACTGTCATCCTCCGCTGGAGGCTTGCGTCTTGAATCTGACGGGGCAAAAGACGAGCATCCTGGCGGTCTCCGGTTTTCCGCCAATGGAAGCCGCGCTCCAGATCAAGGCGTATATTCCCTTCCGTGAAGGAGACGGCCTTTTTGTCCCTCCAGGATATATCGAGAGAAACGAATAATAGATGGCCGCGATAGGAGCCCTGATGATCAATGTCACCATCTTGGGAGGCTGGATTCTCCTGGGGTGGATCCTTTCCCGACTGATCATCCGTCAGGATAGTTTCCTTGAGGCCCTAAGCATAGCCTTTCCGCTCGGCGCGGGCATTCATACCTGGGCACTTTTCCTGGTTTCATGGGCTGGTCTTGAGCTTAACGTCGCGGCTGTCATCGGAACCTACGCGGCCTTGCTTCTGCCAGCTATCATTCTCCATCTACGAATGAGGCGGAGTGATCCCCGCCATAGGCGAGAAGGCGGCGATGCTGCCGGGACTTGGCTGCCCCTGGGCGTTCTGGCAGTGCTCCTTGTCTTTGGGGGGTATTATGCAGTGGGCCGATCCTATTGGACGTGGGATGCGATTGCCATATGGAGCATAAAAGGCTATGGGATTGCCCTAGAAGGGTCCATCTTTGCCGGAGAGCATTGGGGGGCTCATGCGCTGAGCTATCCCCTTAATATTCCTCTGATGATCAGCGTTTTCCGACTTCTTGAGGGCGATATCCTTCCGGGATCCAAGCTTATATTCCCTCTTTTCCTAGCATCGGCGTTGCTGGGGTGCTACGTTTTCTGGGCTCGGAGGAGAGTCAAGACCCCGGTGGGCATCCTGGGTATGATCCTTCTAGGGACGACACCTATTATCTTTGACCACATGACCTTCGGATATGCAAACCTGCCCATGACGACCTATCTGGTCTTGGGCGGTCTTTATGCCCTTGAAGGGATTGATCGGAGCTCTAGCCAATGGCAGGTCATGAGCGGATTGCTCCTGGGATTGGCGAGCTGGACGCGAGTCGATGGGTTTCTTTACGTGACGATCGTGATTATTGGCGTGATAAGTGCTTGGCTGATCTGCAAGCAAGGCTCGATTCGCTGGTTGAGCTGGCTTCTTCCAGGCGCATTCTTTATCGCCACCTGGCTGGCATTTTTCCGGATATATGGCGAAGCTGGCAGCCAGGCCGCCGGCGAGTATAGAAAAGCGATCGCCATGATTACACAAGGCGAATTTCGCTGGAGCGACTTACGCCTTATTTTGGGCTACGCACGGAGAGCGCTCTTCAATTTGGGAATTTGGGGGTTGCTTTTCCCCGCTGGCATTATCGTGATGTTGTTGGGTTGGAAATCTTCCCTTGAATGGCGGCGCTTGCACATTCTTGCCCCATCAATCGTATGCATAGGAATGGGCATACTCGTGGTGATTCTCTTCTATCTCGGATCATACTCATCATCTGGGCTCTATGGTTGGTTGGAGCGAGGCTTTCATCGCGCATTCTTCCCGGCTGCTTTTTTCTTCATCATCATGGTAATGCAGGGGGCGGGCCCTCTCCGCGATGGCATGGCAAGCGAGGAGCGGAGGTAGCTTCTTTGGGCAGGGTCGAATGCCTGTCGGGTATGGACGAGGCCGTAATCGGGCGCGGTTTGGTGCCATTTGACATCCAAGGCGAGAGTATCTACCGAGGATCCAGAAATAGGGTAACATTCCGTGAATCGATCTTAAAGTGCTCTTGAACCTATGAAGCTGACTATCCAGATCCCCTGCTATAACGAAGCCGCAACATTGCCGGCCACCTTACGAGACCTGCCCAGGGAAGTGGATGGCTTTGAGAAGGTGGAGATCCTGGTCATCGATGATGGCAGCATGGATGGAACCGCGGATGTGGCCAGGGAACTGGGCGCGGATCACGTTGTGAGACTGCCCCGCAATCGCGGCCTGG
>CAZQDE010000166.1:0-2550 GCA_964591485.1 uncultured Anaerolineaceae bacterium
GGAGCAGGGCGCCACTCAGTGCTTGCATTGTATAATCCAGCGAAGATGCCGTCCTTTCCTTCATGAAGGACAGCGGAGGGCGCAGGGCATGCACGTTGTCTGCACGCACGAACAGGCGGATTTCGACGCCGTCGCCAGCTTGCTAGGCGTTTGGCTCCTCGATCGGGAGTGCACGCCGGTCTTGCCGCGCCGCGTGAACCGCAATGTGCGTGCCTTCGTCACCCTCTATGGCGAGGCGCTGCCTTTCCTCGAATTCGAGGATCTGCCACGCCGTCGCGTGGAACGCCTGACTGTCGTGGATACGCAGTCGCCCCCATCGATCAAGGGCGTTCATCCCGGTACGCGCATCCATATTATCGATCACCACCCCCCCTCCGATAGCCCGAACCCTTCCTGGACATCGCACATTGAGGAGGTCGGTGCCACGGCCACGCTCCTGGTAGAGGAAATCCAAGAGGCGGGCGCCGAGCCCGATATGCTCCAGGCGACGCTGCTCCTGCTCGGCATCTACGAGGACACCGGTTCCCTGTCCTATGCCGGAACTCACCCCCGGGACTTGCGAGCCAGTGCCTGGCTGGTGGAGATGGGCGCAAGCCTAAACTTGGCGGCAGACTTCCTCGATCATCCCCTTTCCAATGGCCAGCGCGCCCTCTACGATCGGCTGCTTGAGAGTGCCGAGACGCATGGCTATCAGGGCCTTTCCGTTGTTATTGCATGCGGAGAGGCGCAAGGGCTCGCTGAGGAAATCTCCACGCTCGCACACAAGCTGAGGGATGTCTTCGACCCCGATGGCTTGTTTGTGATCGTGGGATTGGATGGGAACGTCCAGTTGGTCGCTCGCTCCACGACGGACGCCTTGGATGTGGGCCGGGTGGCGGAGCATTTCGGCGGCGGCGGGCACGATCGGGCGGCGGCGGCGTTGATTCGCGAAAAGGATGTTCAGCAAGTGCGCGAGGAGCTGCTGGCGGTCCTGGATCGCATGGTGAAGCCGCCTGTAACCGTGGGCGAGATCATGTCGCGCGATCCTCAACTCCTTGAGCCGGATGTGACCATCGCGGAGGCGGCCGAGCGCATGCGCCGCTTTGGGCACGAGGGCTACCCGGTAGTCGAGGAGGGAGAGGTAATTGGCCTGCTCACTCGCCGGGCTGTGGACCGGGCGATGGCTCATGGCATGGGGCATGAGCCCGTTCGCCGCGTGATGGAGGCCGGCAATGTAACCGTCCAAGTTGAGGATTCGGTAGACCATCTGCAGCGGCTGATGATTCTGCACGGGTGGGGGCAGATCCCGGTTATCGACCCGAAGAAGAAAGCCATCGTGGGAATCGCCACACGCACAGATTTGATCAACTCGCTGGGGGCCATGGAGGCTCGCTTCCCTGAGCCCTCGCTGCGCGAGCAGTTGGAGAAAGCCCTGCCGAAGGATCGCTTGGGGCTGCTGAGGCTGGTGGCCGCGGAGGCCGAGGAGCGCAATGATGCGCTTTACGTTGTGGGCGGCTTCGTGCGTGACCTGATCCTCGGAGAACCCAGCGTCGATTTCGACCTGGTTGTGGAAGGGGATGCCATCGGTCTCGCCAAGGGGCTGGCGGACCGCCTTGGCGGGCGGGTCAGCAGCCACCGCAGATTTGGCACGGCCAAGTGGCAGCTGGATCTGGGGGATACGCGGCTCAGACAGGCTCTGGGTAAGGGCGGCGAGGAGCCCCTGGACCTACCGGCCACGCTCGATTTTGTGACGGCTCGAACCGAGTTCTACCCCCATCCAACCGCATTGCCATCTGTTCGTCGGGGGAGCATCAAGCTGGATCTCCACCGCCGGGATTTCACCATCAATACCCTGGCGCTGAGGTTGGACGGCCGCTACTATGGCACGCTGATGGACCCTTGGGGCGGGCGGCGCGACCTTCGCGAGGGAAAGATTCGTGTGCTGCATTCGCTCAGCTTTGTCGATGACCCAACGCGTATGTTGCGGGCGGTCCGCCTGGCCGTGCGGCTGGGCTTCGAGATCGAGCGCCGCACTTTGCAGCTTCTGGAGGAGGCTCTGCCCCTGTTGGATCGCGTCAGCGGCGAACGTATCCGGGGGGAATTGGACAGCATTTTCGAGGAGGTGAACCTGGTAGCCATCATGGAACGCCTCCACGAGTACGGACTGCTGCAGGCCATCCACCCGGCGCTTACATGGGATGCTTGGCTGCGCGAACGCTTCGAGGAGATATCCGCCTTTGAGCCCCCGCAGCATTGGAAGCTGGGGGAGACCCCGCAGCGCCATTTTCTCTACTATGCCATATGGCTCTACCGTCTCCCACCTCAGACCGCCGAGGAGGTCATACGGCGCCTGCGATTTCGCGGCGATATTCGGGCCGAAATCTTGTTCGCCATTCGGCTGGCGCGCTTCCTTTCCGAGATGGACGCCAAGACGCCGCCGAGCCAGATCGTTTCGAATCTTGAGGAGGGACGCGAGCATGCCTTGGTGGCGGCCTGGCTGGGGAGCGCTGGAAAGGAATTGGCGCGGCAGGCCATCGACCGCTATCTGTCGGAGTGGCGATTTGTGGCGCC
>CAZQDE010000167.1:0-2518 GCA_964591485.1 uncultured Anaerolineaceae bacterium
CAATCTTAGGCTTGCTTTCTGTGATGCTTCCCATGATCCTCTCACCCAATACCCAGCTCTATGGCAGGGGCTCGAACCCCGGCGCGGCGTAGATTTGGGCATCACTCGTCTCCTGGTACACGCTCAGGCCACCCGCAACTTCCTCCAGGCTGGGCATTTCGACCCTCTTAGAAAGCGGGGGGAAGATAACCAGGATGGCCTCTCCGCCCAGCAGGTCTTCCCGCATCGCTGCGAGCGCCTCGGGGAACCCCGCGCGTTCCTGGGCTTTCACCGGATCGATCTTCTCCGGCACCGGGAACACCGGCCGGCCGGCCAGAAAGGAAAGCCCCAGCATTTCATTGGTGTACACCTCCACAGAATCCGGAAGCCTCCGCACAAGATCGACCGTCTCCGAGGTGCGCCATCGCCGGGCCGTAAAGCCCGCGCCTTCGCCTCTCATCTGCTCTCCGATAGCTGCGCTTCGTGCCAGATTCAGTGCGACCAGGGCGGCTCCCGCCAAGCCCAGGGACAACGCAAATCCATGCCCCAATCTTAACCGCCTCTGTACCAGCCAGAGAGATACTAACCCATAAATAAGGGCGAGCAAATAGATCGGTGAGAGCAAGCGATTATCGATCGGGGTGGCGGCATCAAAGAAGGTCAGCGAGGCGATCAGCACAGCCCCGTAGCAGATCATGCCCACCAGCGCAAGCGCCAGCGTATGAATGGCGTTCTGAACCTGAGGGCTTGCCTTACCCCGCGTTTGAAGCCGGCAAATGAGCACCTGCGCTCCCAAGACCAGGATGCCCATGAAGCCCAGGAAGCCAAGCCGAACCCACAGGGGAACTTGCTCAGGCAGCAGCCAAGCAGACATGGAGGCTACGCCCTGCTTGAGCCTCGCGACCTCGGGCGGATGAAAAATCAGCACTCGATTGGTGGCGTTTCCGGTGAGCGCCCAATTGCGAATATACCAGGGGACAATGGGCAGATAGGCCAGCGCCATGGCGCCTGCGGCCCGGCCGAAACGCCGCCGCCACAGATCAGGTTCCAGAAGTAGCAACGCCATGCCCGTCGCGGCAACGAGCGAGACGCCGATATAGCGTGTAAGGAGAGCCCCAGATGCGGCGGCGCATGCAGCCAGAAGGCGGCGGCGCGAGGGCCTGCGCAGGTAGGCACCCAGGCTCATCAGCCAGAGGAGCGAAAAAGCCATGAAGGGAGCTTCAGACATGGCGCGCAAATGCTGGCGAAGCAAGACGGGCGAAGTCAGAGCAATCAAGACCGCGAAAAGGGACCATCCCTCCGACCGGGTCGCACGAGCCACGATCCAACCCGTCAGGAATACATTTATGCCAAAGAGCGCCGCTGCAAGCATTCTGGCGGCGAAGACGATATCAAAGCCAGTCAATCCGATGGCTGCGAGCAGGCTGGGGTATAGCGGCGGAAAATGAGTGAGAGGCTTGATGGCACCTTCGCCAGAGATCCAGCTTATGCCCCGACCAGTCAGCAGGCCCTCTGCGGCGGTCAGATATAGCACGCCATCATGGCTGACCTCGACCCCCCATGGCGTCAGGATGATGACGGCAATCGACGCCAAAATGGCAAGTATGACGAGACGTAGCCACGCCGACTTGCCCGTCGCGCTTGAGTCATTCATGAAGCTTGAACCCTATGGATGAGCATAGTCGATGGGCTCTGCCGTCCGGCCGGATGGCGCTCTGCCTCTATCCTTGTCATTGGGGTAGTAGAGTGAGCGGATAATAGCCTGCTCCACGGGCCCCTTATGACGGAACCCTTGATAAGTCCCCCAGAATTGCAGGGTTCGGAACCAGAGAATCTCCCTGGCCTCCCGCAGCAATCTCCGCTCCCGCGCTGCCTGCCAAGAATCCGATATCAAGTTTAGCCCCAGCAGGCGAATGAAGTCCCAGAATCCAAAAGAGGCGCCCGGCTGAATGCGGCGCAGGGCCATGGCCTCCCGCCGGTAGCGGTTGAAGACCTGCCGCGGCGTCTCGTTGTGGACGTGCACGACCTCGGCCTCGGCACTATAGGCGAGATGGTAGCCCTCCGACAACGCCCAGCTGGCCCAGGCCACGTCCTCCAGTCCCGGCAACGCTTCGTCATAGGGTTGCTGCTCCCAGAGCGATCTGCGGATGGCTGCATTCGCGTTATTGCATAGCGGATGATCCTGCCGCGGATTGGAGCGCTCAGGGAACACCTTGGCAAAGTGCTGATGCTCACTGAATTTGGTCGAATCGTTGCCTCTCTGGCGGCCATAGCTCAGAGCCACCTGGGGATCTTCAAACGGTTTGAGCAGCTGTTCCAGCCAATCGGGATAGACCGGATAGACATGGGCGCTGGCGATGACGATGAATTCTCCGCGGGCCCTTGAGCATCCCAGATTAAGCGAGCGCCCGAAGGTAAAATCATCCGGCTGGATCTGCACGATTTCGACCGGATAATGGGAGGCAATCGCCAGGGTCGCGTCCGTGGATCCCGAATCGACGAGGATGATTTGAACGTCCTGGATCGTCTGGCGCGCAAC
>CAZQDE010000168.1:0-2490 GCA_964591485.1 uncultured Anaerolineaceae bacterium
CTTGAAGGATCCCGACCCCAGCGTGCGCCAGTGCGCAGCATTCGGGCTGCGCCGCCTACCGAGTGAGCAGGCCGTTCCGGAGTTGCTCGAAGCGCTGGCCGACTCCGACCGCCTGCTGGCCCGCCTCGCGGCCGACGCGCTTGCCGCACTTGGAGATGCCGGCCTTTCCCCTCTGACCGAGGCCCTGCGGAATCCCAACCCTGCCGTCCGCATCGAGGCCGCCCGCGCTCTGGCTTCCATGAACGATCCCGCCGCAATCCCCCCGCTTTTTGCCGCCTTGGACGATGCCTCGCCTCTGGTTGTCCACTGGGCGGAACAGGGCCTCGAACGCCTTGGGGTCGGGATGACGTTCTTCGACCCCTCCAAGGGCTAGCCCACGATCAACCACACCACCCACAGCACGGCCATCAGAAGCCCGAGTGCCAGCTTCACCACGAACGAGGCACCATAGCCCACCCCTAGGCCAACCGTCGCGCGCAACGCCCTCACCGGATCACCCTCACGCAAGTATTCGACCAGCCACGTGCCCAGAAGCATCCCTACTACCAGGCCCAGCGGACCGGCGGCCAGCAATCCCACTAAACCCAAACCCAGCCCCGCCAGGATGCTCAGCATCGAAGCGCCCCCCTTGCGCGCCCCGACTCCACTCACCCAGCCTTCGGCGAGCAGCCCCACGACGCCCAACACCGAGATACCCGCGAAAAGCCAGGGGCCCTTGTCGCCCCAGCCAACCAGCAGGCCATAGAGCAGCGCCGAGAGCCAGATCAGGATGATATCCGGTAATACGGGAATGACGACCCCAACCAGGCCTATGAGCATCCCCAGACCGAGCAACACTGTGAAGAGGATTTCCATCCAGGCGCTCATGCGGGTGTAATGCGGTCCACGCCGCCCATCCACGGCCGCAGCACATCCGGGACGATCACACTCCCGTCTGGTTGCTGGTAATTTTCGAGCACGGCGATGACCGTCCGCGGCAACGCCAGCCCCGAGCCGTTGAGGGTATGCACGTACTCCGGCCGCGCATCGGGGCCTGGCCGATAGCGGATCTTGGCCCGCCGGGCCTGGAAGCTCTCGCAATTGCTGCAGGAGCTGACCTCCAGCCACTCGCCGCATCCCGGCGCCCACACCTCCACATCGTATTTCTTGGCAGCGGTGAATCCCAGGTCGCCCGTGACCATCTGCACTACGCGGTGGGGAATCTCGAGCGCCCGGCAAATGTCCTCCGCGTTCTGGACCAGCTCTTCCAATTCCTCATAGGAGCGCTCGGGCGTGGTGAAATGGTACATCTCCACCTTGTCGAATTGGTGCCCGCGCTTGATCCCGCGCACATCCCGGCCCGCCGAGAATTTCTCCCGCCGGAAACAAGGTGTGTAGGCCACATATTTCTTGGGGAGTTCAGCGATATCCAGGATCTCTTCGCGGTGCAGGTTCGTGAGCGGAATTTCCGCTGTTCCGATCCACCACATGTCTTCCTCAGCATCGTGATAGATATTCTCCCCGAACTTGGGAAGCTGGCCCGCGGCCCACATGCAAATCTCCCGCACCATGGCCGGAGGGTAGACCTCGGTGTATCCATGCTTTGAGATATGGACATCAAGCATCCACTGGATTAGGGCCCGCTGCAGGCGTGCGCCCAATCCGAACAGCACATAGAAGCGGCTGCCCGAAAGCTTTACGCCGCGTTCAAAGTCGATGATCCCCAGTTCGGCCCCCAGGTCCCAGTGTGGCTTGGGCTCGAACCCGAAATCCTCTGCCGTGCGCGGCTCACCCTCCTGCCGCACGATCACATTCTCAGACTCATCGGCACCTACCGGCACGCTGGGGTGCGGCAGGTTCGGCACCTGATAGAGAGCGGCCTCCAATTCGGCATCGATGCCGCGCAACTCGCCTTCCAGCTGCTTGATGCGCGCATTGACCTCTCCCATCGCAGCAATCAGCGTTTCCCGTTCGGCCGCATCCTTGAGCTTGCCGATGCGTTTGGAGGTGCGGTTGCGCTCATGCCGCAGCTCCTCCAGCGACTGTAAGACTTCCCGGCGGCGCTGGTCGAGCGACAGAATCTCGTCGATCGGCGCCTCCGCCCCCAGGGTGCGTATGGCCGCCTTCACTTCTTCGGACCGTTCGCGTATCCATCGTAGATCAATCACCTCGCACCTCCTGTGGATAAAGATCGCCCCCTCATCCGCAGGACGAGGGGGCGCTCGTGGTGCCACCTGCATTCGTCGCCGAAAAGCGACCTCGACAGCGCGCTAACGGGCGCTCCCGGCCACCCTTACGGCCTCTTCAAGGCCCCTGCGGGGGCGATGAGCTCAACACTGAGCTGGTGGAGCGGATTCGCCCGGCTTGCCACGCCGCCTCGCAGCGACCGACGGCTCTCTGAGGTGATCTGTGCCGGGCTACTGCTCTCCACGCCCATCTTTGCCGGATGCCATCGGCATCCTCCAGTTGTGGCTTCGATTATAGCGTCCACATACGTATCGTCAAGCAGGA
>CAZQDE010000169.1:0-2459 GCA_964591485.1 uncultured Anaerolineaceae bacterium
GAGGTCAGCCAACGCCGCAAAGCCTCAGCCGTCCTTTCGCCGAACAATACCAGCCTTCCCCTCTCCCCCTTCTCATAAATCTCTGCCCGCAGGTTTGCCAAGTCCAAGTCCTTGACCTTCAATCCGCACAGACCCCCGACCCTGCAGCCCGTATCGAGCAGGAACAGGATTACCGCTCGGTCCCTGGCCTCCCCTGGTGTGCCTTCGCAGGCATCCAAGAGCTTGACCACATCCTCGATCTCAACCGCCTTTGGCACCGGCTGCGGCAACTTCGGAAGCTTGATCCGCCGATGGAAGCTATCGTCAATCTTCCTCTCTTCGTAGAGCCACTTGAACAGCCTCCGCACCACGCGAACCCAAGAAAAGAACGTATGCGCCGAGACATCTTCTTCGCGAATCTTCACGATGTACAAGCGGACATCATCAATATCAATCTCCCCAATGTCGTGATCACCATACATGTCCAAGAATCGACGGAAGCGGACGCGATACCAATTCACCGTGGAGTCCTTCACCCCATCGGCCTGGATCGATATCAAGAACTTCTCGACCGCTTCATTCACCTTCATCAAACACAACTTGCTTCTGCAAATAGGCCCACCTCGGCCGTCAAGTAATAGCCTCGGTGGGCTCCTACTTGGCCGACTACCATCCCATTCCCATTGCCTCAGGCCTCTGCCCGATGGCATCGGGTCGGCTCCCCAGGCAAACCCCGCCTCTCACCGTCGGGGCCCCTCCCGGGGAGCCCGCCCCTAACCCGAGCCGACCGCCAGCCAATCGGCCTCACCACATGCCCAATCCCACCAGGATGGCCGCGCGATCGGCTCCCCCCTCCACCCGGATCGGTAAACCTCAATGTCATCATTCTTGACGACGTACTTGACAACGTATTCCACGGCGCGCGTCGGCGATTCCAGAATTGCTGTTTGAGCGAAACCCGCCCAGGCGTTCCATTGGTCATGCAGCAATCTGAAATTCAAGGGACGATCCGCCAGAAAATGGAAATGGATCGCCCCGCGCTTCTGATATTCGCTTGCCAACACATAGGAGAAGTAAGAGTGACCAACGACGCGCGAATACCGCTTTCCAAACAGATCCCGATTGAGTTCTCTAATCAGTCGCCTGAAAAAGGATTTTGCCGAATCCACTGGCCGATCCTTGGCAAACGTCAGAGTCACAAAGACCTTCCACGGAGCCAGCGTGCCTAGCCAAGCCGCATAGGCCTCCCGCCTCGCCTTCTTGGCCACTTGGCCTTCCCAAATCTCGTCGGGCTCGCCGTAGCCCTCGAAGTAAGGCGCCAACATTTCCAGCCCGGGATCATGGCCACTCGGCGAGGTCACCTTGCACCCTCCGGGCTCAGCGCCGTCGCTTCCCGCAGGCTGCCGCCAGCCGCGCCCGCGTCAAGGGCGCTCGGCTGCGCCTCGCGGCCCATGGCCTCGCTTCGCTTGCCCTTGACCCCGGCGCTTGCCTGGCGGCCAATCGCCTGCAGCGACAGCGCCTCCCCCTCCCCGACCATCGATCCGACCGCCTCCAAGACCTTTGATCGCGCACTATCGATCGGCAATCCTCCGAAGCGGGAATGCGCGTACTCGCGGACCAGCTGACGGAGCCGAGCATCCAACGCAAGCCCCCCCAGCCCGCATCGACGCAAAGATTCCAGCCAGCGATGGTAGGTCCGAGGGGAAAGCAGATTCCCAGCCAGAAATGGATCTGGCCCTTCCTCTGCCAAGAAGACCAGGAATCCCAGCAGCTTGAAGGCTATGGAGTAATCCCCCACCCTGGATGCCACAACCGAATCTACGATTTCTCTAGCCTTCATCGCCCTGCCCTCTTGCCCGGCTTCGCCTTTCGCTGTATCATGACTATCAGCCCAAACATCGTAAACTGTACGCGATATCGTACCATATTGTACGGTATAGCGTACGGCCTGTCAAGTATTCCTATGCCTTCTCTTCTCGAAGTTCTTGCCGATCTGCTTGGGGACAAGGAACCCGTCCCCAACAAATTTACCGTTGCAATGGGCGAACTCGTCAGGAAGGCTCGCGAGGAGGCTGGTCTCACGCAAGCAGAGCTGGCCGATATGATCTATCGGCGCCGCGCTACCATCTCCGATATCGAAACGGGAAAATCAGAGGTCGGCACCACGACATTGGCTCTTATCGCCGCCGCGCTCGATAAACCTATTACCTATTTCATTCCCCCAAACATATGTGCCAAGTTGATACCAGACGACCTGGACACCGAGGAGCAAGAGCTGATCATCCAATTTCGCAAGATCGCCGACGATCAACTCAGGCTCCTCGCCATTCGCCAGGTCAAGCTTCTTGCAGACACTGACATCGGAAATTTCCGCAAAGCTCAGGCAGAGGAACTTTCCAAGCTGCCACCTCGCAAGTAGCCAGCCTAAGTAAGGGGGAGACGCCTTGCCCACCTCGACATCTGATCTCTGGAACGCGATG
>CAZQDE010000170.1:0-2443 GCA_964591485.1 uncultured Anaerolineaceae bacterium
CTCAATGGGATCTGAGCCGCGGCCTTCTGCTCGCAAAAGGCGGCTGCCATCCGGCCTCGCCACCACAGCCTTCATCTCTACGCCATCCCCCTTTCCGGCTTGCGCGAAGGCACCTACCGGCGCCGAGCACCCACCTCCCAGCGCGGTGAGAAAAGCCCGCTCAGCAGTGACGGCGGCGCGGACGCTCTCAGAATCCAGCGCCATGAGAAACTCGCGCAATTCATCGTCCTGGCTGCGGCATTCCACGGCCAGCGCGCCCTGTCCGGGTGCGGGGAGAATACGATCGAGAGAGAACCAATCGTCGATCTCTTCCTGTAGCTCCAAGCGGAGAAGACCGGCCGCGGCCATGACCGCCGCGTCGTATTCTCCTTCCCGCACCTTCCGCACGCGGGTCTCCACGTTGCCGCGTATGGGTTTGATGCGCAGGTCAGGGCGCATCGCGAGAATTTGGGCCTGTCGGCGGAGGCTGGAAGTGCCCACAACGGCTCCCCTCGGCAGATCCTCGAATCGGGATCCATGGGTTGAGACGAGCACATCCCTCGGGTCCTCTCGCCTCAGAACGGCTCCAAGGCAGAGACCTGGCGCCTCTTCGACAGGGAGGTCCTTCAGAGAATGCACGGCGAGGTCGGCCTGGCCCTCACGGATGGCTCGTTGCAGGGCCGATGTGAACAAGCCCTGGCCGCCAATCTCGGGGAGTGGACGATCCCATCGGCGATCTCCCTCGCTGGTGATGGTCCTGATCTGAAGCTTCAATTGCGGAAATTTCCGGATCAGCGCCTCCCGAACGGCCTGCGCCTGCCAGCGGGCTAATGCCGATGGACGGCAGGTGACGACGAGCATGCGAGCATGGAGAGCCATCAACCCATACGCTCCATGGTTTCGTCGGATGCCGCATCGATGCCGAACAGCTCGCGGGCGATCAGGGCATATTGGGCTGCGTTGCCATTCCGGGATTGCTCTTTCAGGCACATCGTGGGAGCGTGAAGCAGCTTCTTGACCAGCGCTCGGGTCAGAGCTTCGATCTCTTCTCTCGCCTCCACATCCAGGCTTGCCAGCCGGCGTATGGTCCGATCCACTTCTCGCCGCCGGATGCGCTCGGCCTGCTGCCGCATGGCCTTGACCACTGGCCGGATCGCCAGACTCTCATACCAGGCCGTGAATTCCTCCAGCTCCTCTTTAATGATGGTCTCTACCTTCGGCACCTGTGAACGTCTCTCGTCCAGGGAGATGCGCACTTGGGATTCCAGATCGTCGATGTCATACAGCCTGACGCCTCGGATCTCGCCCACCTCCGGCTCCACGTCCCGCGGCACGGCAATGTCGATCAGCATCAGGCTTCTTTCCGGTCTGAGCGCCATCGCCCGGGAGACCATCGCGGTTGAGAAGATGGCATGCGGCGCGGCCGTGGAGCTGATCACGATATCGGCCTTCCTCAGCTCCAGTTCGAGGGCCTCGAAGGGCCTGGCTTCGGCCGTCCAGCGCCGGGCAAGGTCCTCTGCCCTGGCGACGGTTCGATTGATTACAGAGATATGCCTGACCGATCTCTTGCGGAGGGCTTCTATGGCTAGTTCGGCCATCTCGCCAGCCCCGACAACCAGCACGCGTGCTTCCTCGAGGGATGGGACCACGCTGGCGATGAGGTGGACGGCGACGGAACTCACGGTCGCCGGATTGACAGAAATGGAGGTCTCGCTATGGGCCCGTTTGCCTGTGTGGATCGCTCCCTGGAATGCGCGCGACAGCACCAGCCCCGCCGAGCCAACAGTCAATGCCTGGGAATAGGCGTCCGCCACCTGCCCGAGGATCTGGGGCTCGCCGAGGACCATGGAATCGAGGCCACAGGCCACGCGATAGAGATGATGGACTGCTTCAAGATCTTGATAACTGTAGAGTAGCTCGCTGAGGGTGCCTGGCTCGATATCGCTCGCTTCGCAGAGGAGCTCGATCAGCGGGGCTTCGTCGCGCGATGAGGCCACGGCGTACATTTCCACACGGTTGCATGTGGAGAGAATGACGAGCTCCGAGAGGGGCGCCGCGTTTTCGCGGCCTCCACAGCCACAGCGGGCTAGCGTGGCCCGCAATTGCCTCCTGTCGAAGGACAGCCGTTCGCGCAGCGACACGGGGGCTGAATGATGGTTGAGGCCGACGCAGTGAATGTGCATAGGCATTATGCAAAATGGCTCAGCTCATTGGCTCGTCCGCCTGACAAGGCAGTGACGAATAATGTGGAGGCGCGATTCCGATGAGAGCGTGCCTCACGCGCTTGTGAAACCGCGTCCAAGCCCCATTCTTCCGGAGCACCATGAATGACGCCTTAATCTAGGATAAGCATTTGATAAGAGAGTCCTCCGCAAAATGGCCTTCCCGGCTCAGCCCTGAACCAGCGGTCAACGCCGCCCCGAAGTCAAGCCCCCTCCATGAATGACTAAGCTCGGCTGTGCTT
>CAZQDE010000171.1:0-2440 GCA_964591485.1 uncultured Anaerolineaceae bacterium
ATGGCGACGAGGTGGAATACGTGCGAGTCTACATCGGCCGGCTGCGCCGCAAGCTAGAGCGCGATCCATCAAAACCCCGCCGTATCCTCACCGAGCGCGGAGTGGGCTACCGCTTCACTAGCGGGTAAACCAGACCCCTTTTCCACTTTATTGATCTTTCATGATCCAACGTTTACGCCGGTTTCATGCTTCCATACGACAATGGAACCAGCACGTCGCAACAGGGTTCCTCACCTGCAGGAGGTGAGATCGCAGTCCTTTCCCTTGCTTTTTCTAACCGCGAATTTTCAAGTAGGAGGCATTTCAATCCAACGCTTTGCGTTCCACTCGCCGCTGCTCCTGGCAGCCATGGACCTGACTCTTTCCGCCTGCGCCCATGGCGAGGTCGTGTACCCTCATGGGAAATGTCCGTCCCTGGGAGGGATCGATCCGCCTGAACGGTCAGGAAATCGGCCACCCACCGGCACATCACAAGCCGGGATTGGGGCTGGCGCTGGTCATAAATCTCTTCCAGGCCCTGCGCCAATTGAAGTCCAAGTGCCTTAGCATGCTGTTGGTCGAGCAATACGTGCATTTGGCCCTCTCGATCAGCGACTGCGCCTATGTGATGCAAGAAGGGCGCATCGCGTTGCGAGGCCCATCGAAGCAGATCGCCGCCGATGATGCGCTGCAGGCCGCTTACCTAGGCATGTAGCTCCTCTCTCGGAAGAGCCCTAGCCCCTCCGGATGCCACAATCTTGGGCGTCCATCGCATGGGAAATGTAACCCACCCCTATCCCTCCAGATTACAGTTGTGACATATGTCACGAACCCTTTGTGACGCGTGTCACTAAGCGTCTCGATAGCCACCCGATACACTTTCCATATCAGTATATGCGCTTATGCACATATTTGGAAAGCGATGGCGGCATGAAATCGATTGAAGAGGAAATCAACCTGCTGCATTCCCGGCTCTGTGCGGCCCTGGCGGATCCCAAGCGTATCCTCCTGCTCTACGCCTTGGACGAAGGCCCCAGGAACGTGAGTGAACTATGCCAATCGCTGGGACTCCCCCAGCCCACCACCTCCCGCCAACTTCGCATGCTGCGCGAACGCGGACTGGTGCGGACCCAGCGTGAGGCCAACATGGTGATTTACACCCTTGCCGACCGGCGAGTCATCGATGCGCTGGACCTGTTGCGGGCCGTGCTCGCCGACCAGCTGACCTCCCAGGCCCGCATCGCCGAGACCGTTTCACAGCAGTTGGAAGACTATGAAGGTAACCCGAAGGAGCCTTTCAAATGAAGACTTTTCTCATCCTTGGAGGTGGCACCGGTGGCACCATGGTTGCCAACAAGATGAGCCACCACCTCGACCCGGCCGAATGGAAGATCATCGTCGTCGATCAAGATGAAGCCCACTACTACCAGCCCGGCTTCCTTTTCATTCCCTTCGGCATCTACGGGCCGCGAGACGTCGTGCGGCCCAAGCGTGATTTCTTCCCCCAGAACGTGGAGTTCGTCCACTCGCCGATCGAGATCATCGAGCCCGATAAGAACCGGGTGCGCCTGGAGCACGATGGGCGTGTGATTGCCTATGACATCCTGATCATTGCCACCGGGACGCAGATCATGCCCTCAGAGACCGAGGGGCTGCTCGACAACGGCTGGCACCAGAACGTCTTCGACTTCTACACCCTTGAAGGCGCAGCGGCCCTATCCCGGTTCCTGAAGTTCTGGAAAGGCGGCCGTCTGGTCCTGAACATCGCCGAGATGCCGATCAAATGCCCCGTGGCCCCGCTGGAATTTCTGTTCCTGGCGGATTGGTTCTTCCACGAGCGCGGCATCCGCGACAAGGTCGAACTGGTGTTTGCCACCCCGCTCCCGGGCGCGTTCACCAAACCTCGCGCCGCCTCCATCCTTGGGGACCTGCTCGAGCAAAAGGGCATTCACCTTCAGGCGGACTTCAACATCGAGCGCGTCGACCATGGCAAGCAGGCCATTGTCTCCTACGATGAGCGAGAAATCCCCTACGATGTGCTGGTGAGCATCCCCGTGAACATGGGGGCCGAAGTCATCAAGCTCTCCGGGATGGGTGACGCCCTGAATTTCGTCCCCGCCGATAAGCACACCCTGCAAGCCAAGGACTGGGAAAATGTATGGGTGATCGGCGACGCCGGAAATCTTCCCACCTCCAAGGCCGGTTCCGTGGCCCACTTCATGCTCGATGTGCTGATCGAGAACGTGCTTCGCCAAATCGAGGGGCTGGAGCCGCTCCCCAAATTCGATGGCCACGCCAATTGCTTCATCGAGTCGGGCTTCGAGAAGGGCATCCTGATCGATTTCAATTACGACGTCGAGCCCCTGCCTGGGAAGTTCCCGCTGCCCGGCTTCGGCCCCTTCTCGCTGCTGCGCGAGTCAGCCGTGAACCATTGGGGCAAGATGATGTTCCGCTGGATCTA
>CAZQDE010000172.1:0-2436 GCA_964591485.1 uncultured Anaerolineaceae bacterium
AGGATCGCGAGGAGACCACCCTGAAGTACATCTACCGGGAAGGGAATCGCGTGCGACTGCAACCCGCGAACCCCACCATGCAGTCAATAATCATCGATAATCCCGAGACCCTGGAGGTGCAGGGCAAGGTGATGCTGGTCGTGCGCCAGCTCGATTAAGCCATCCCATATCCCGGACTTGGCGTAGTTGCCCCGGCGTCGCTCTACGAAGTCGGGGCTTGTGTTTCTTAGATCACCTTGCCGAAGGGTCAGAAATTTGCTGCGGGGCGGCCAGGAACAAGAGGAGCGGGGAGGAAGGGCCAAAGGGATCCAGCTCATAGGAACCGAAGATCTGCACGGCCTTGAGGCCGGCCATTCGGCACAGTCGCCGAAGCTGGCCAGGGGTTCGCACCCAGTAGCGATGTCTGAGAAGATATCGGTTCGCCGATCCATCTGGCATCAGCTCGTCATAGAACCACATGGCCTCGAGTCGGTGTCCGTCTGCCGAGAGCTCTGTCCGGGCCGAGACCTGCACCGGGTTGCCCGTCTGAGGGTCCAGGAAGGTGTCGATGGGTTCGCCCTGTTCCAAGGGCTCGGCGAGATGTCCTGGCGCAGGAAGCTCTGCAGCAAGCAGGCCATCCGGGGCAAGGTTTGCACTGGCCCAAGTGAACAGCTCGAGGAGTTGGCTGTCCTTTAAGTGGGCCAGCACATTCAGCGGGGCAAGGATCAGCCGGAAGCGGCCTCTGAGCGGAAGGGCACGGGCATCCGCCTGAAGCAGGAACACCTGAGCAGGGGGATGGGTATCCGCGAGGCGCGTTCGCAAACGCAGGAGCATAGCGGTTTCCCTGTCCACGCCCAGGATCTGGCAGCCCTGAGCCGCCAGCGGCAGCAGGATCCGCCCGGTGCCGCAACCCAGCTCGAGTATGAGCCCGGGCAGCGTCCGCGCCAGGCCAGTCCAAAGCGGCAAATCTTCGCGGAAATTGGCGAACTGGGCCTCCAGCCAACGGGCCAGGCGTTCGCCGGTCAGGGGGTTCACTTTGACTTTCCCTTTGTTTGCATGAACCTGGACGAAGTCTCCCAATCCAGGGCATTGCGGAGCTGAGGCCGTCGGATGATGAGCAGGCCGGCCGCGGGCTCGGCCGTATCGAGATGGATACTATTCGCCATAGGCACTCTCCTTGACCTGCGCTGGAGCGAGATTTATACTCACCGCCGCCGGGGTGTAGCGCAGATGGAAGCGCGCCGCGTTTGGGACGCGGAGGTCGGCGGTTCAAGTCCGCCCACCCCGACTGACCTTTATAACCCCATGCTAGGAGGAGGTTTCGGTGCGCGGAAAGAAACTCTCCAAGGATTCCCGAAAATGGGATGCGATCCTCATTGCGGCCCGCTATGGCGCGGATGGCCGCCTGAGCCTGACCCAGGGCTACCTTCGCCGGGGAGAAGTCTGGGGTGACAAACAGTTGCTCGATCGCGAGGCGCTGATCGAGGCCCTGAGGCAGGGACGGCGCATTGCCGTGGGGGCTCCCACAGACATCCCGGGCGAATTCAGCATCGAAGCCCCGGTGCATTTAAAACAGGGCTCTGGGGGAGAGATCCTGGTCGTCAACGGGGCGGCCGCGAGCCGGGACGCCCTCAAGCTTCCTCCATTCTAAGCGGGAGCCTGCGTAATCACCCCCATCTGGGCATGCTCAACAGGGAATGGCTTGACCATGGACGGGCCGCGGGATAGAATGCACCCGAAAGCGGGCGTCGCCAAGTGGTAAGGCATCAGCCTTCCAAGCTGACATTCGCCGGTTCGAGTCCGGTCGCCCGCTCTTTGGCCGCCCTGAGGGCGGCTTTTTGCGTCCCGCTTCTCAGGCTAGCTCATTGCGGGAAGGCGCCTGCCGCCGGACATTCGCAAGGGCAGCCGGGTTGGATCTTCCAGGACTCGCGGGATTTACCACAAGGCAGAACGCTCCTGCGTTATTAGGACAGATGGGCGGGAACCCTCGGGTGGGCCAACACCACACATGCTTAGAAAGGAGCGACCTGACGAGACCCCAACGCGGCCTTCTGGCCCTCGCCGTTCTCCTCGTGTCCACGCTCCTCACGGCCTGCAATCGGGCCACCTCCCCCCCGCCCTTGCCCACCCCCACGCCTTCGCCGACGCCCCTGGTGTGCAGCGAGAGCTTGCCGCAATCACAGTGCGAGGGGCCGCGGGCGGGACCTGGGTTCCCCTGGCCTCCAGGCAACCCTATTGTTCGTGCCCATTAATGCGGCAGCAGTGCAGGAACCGCAGCCAGCATTAGAGGTTTTCTTTCTAGGCAGGGGCCAATTTCAAACCGGCCCCTACCGCGCCCCCTGGGCCTCTGCTACAATGAGCATACGGGCCCGTAGCTCAGTGGTTAGAGCGGCCGGCTCATAACCGGTTGGTCGCAGGTTCAAATCCTGCCGGGCCCACTTTGGGGTGAATGATTGC
>CAZQDE010000173.1:0-2432 GCA_964591485.1 uncultured Anaerolineaceae bacterium
AGCTGCTGCATCAGCGCCAGGCCGCGGCGCACACCCCTCTCCGCCATGGCCGGGTGGACGCCACGCTCGAAGCGCCAGGAGGCCTCGGAGATGAGGTTCTGCGAGGTAGCCGTGCGACGAATGTGGACCGGATTCCAGGTGGCGCCCTCCAGCAGCACCCTGCGGGTCTTCTCGGTGACCTCCGTCTCTGCGCCTCCCATCACCCCCGCCAGCGAGAGCGGACCCGCCTGATCTGCCACCAGGATGGTGAACTCATCCAGTTGGCGCTCCACACCATCCAGGGTGACCAAGCGCTCGCCCGGCTCGGGAAGCCGGGTGATGATCCTTGGCGCCTGGCCGCAGGCGCGCGCTACAAGCAGGTCATAATCGAAGGCGTGCAGGGGCTCACCAATTTCGAGCATCGCATAATTGGTCGCATCTACGATATTGTTGATCGGCCGCATGCCTGCCATGCGCAAGCGGAGCTGGATCCGGTATGGGCTGGGTCCCACCTGCACTCCCTCAAGCAGCCCGAGCACGAAGCGCGGGTTGAGCTCAGGATCGCCGATTTCGAGCGCCACCCGGCCACCGATGGGCGGTCCTTGCCACGGAACGTCAAAGGAGGGTTCGCGCAGCCTCGCCCCGGTTAGCGCCGCCACTTCACGCGCCACGCCCAGAATGTTGGCGTCGCGGGCCATATTCGGCGTCAGCGTGATATCCAGGACCACATCCCCCATGTAGTCTGCCAGAGGCATGCCGGTGGGGGCATCGGCATCCAGCAGGATCACCCCTTCATGCTCCTCCGAGATGCCTAGCTCTTTCTCGGAGCAGGCCATCGAATAGGATTCCACACCGCGAATCTTCGCCCGCTTAAGCGTGAAAATCTGGGCGCCCGGCTGATGCCCATCATAGATACGAGCCCCCTCCCGCGCATAGGCCACTTTAAGGGGAGGATCCAGCGGCCCCTGCCCCAGGTAGGGAAACAGATTGGGCGCGCCAGTCAGCACCGTGTGTTCCTGGTCGCCATCGAACAGCCGGCAAAGCACCAGACGGTCTGCGTTGGGATGGGGCATCACCTCCCGAATCTCGCCCACCACAATCTTCTCCCGATCCCAAGCCAGGCCGGTCACATTGGCCTCGATCGACCGCCCCGGGGACGTGTGGCCTGGGATGGACTCCTCCGGCATCGGCAGGCCCACGAAGCGCACTTCCTCCACCTCCAACCCGGCCAGCGTCAACCGGTGCGCCAACTCAGACACGCTGAGGTCGATATCGACGAATTCCTTGAGCCATGATAGTGGCACTTTCATCGGCCCTGCTCCTTCCTAAGCCTGAACTCTCTCACCCATCGCCACAGGCCCTGCGCAGCCTTAGAATTGCTCCAGGAATCGCAGGTCGTTGCCCCAGAAATAGCGGATATCCGGGATGCGGTGGATATTCATCGCCAGCCGCTCCGTGCCGAGCCCGAACGCGAAGCCCGAGACCTCCTCTGGGTCATACCCGCCGTTGGTCAGCACGATCGGGTGGACCATTCCGCAGCCCAGCACCTCCAGCCAACCGGTCTTCTTGCATACCACACAACCCTCGCCGCCGCAGACGAAGCACTCGATGTCCATCTCCGCCGAAGGCTCTGTAAACGGGAAGTGCGCGGCGCGGAATCGGGTCTTTACCTTCGTACCGTAGAGGCGCTGGGCGAAGGTCACCAGCGTGCCCTTGAGGTCCGCAAAGGTGATGTGCTTGCCGACCGCTAATCCTTCCACCTGGTTGAATTGAATCTCGGAGCGGGCCGTGACCTGCTCATAGCGGTAGCACATCCCGGGCAGCACCACCCGGATAGGCTCCGGAGCCCGCTCGCGCATCACCCGGATTTGACCTGGGGAGGTGTGCGTGCGCAGCAGGACCCCGGGCTGGGTCGTATAGAACGTGTCCCACAGGTCGCGTGCCGGATGGTGGGCGGGGATGTTCAGCAGTTCGAAGTTGTGGACTTCAGTCTCGACTTCAGGCGAGCGGTAGATTTGGAAACCCATCTCGACAAAGATCGAGAGCACCCGGCGCATGATCTGGTGTGCGGGATGGATTCGGCCGCGCGGCAGCGGCCTGCCCGGGAGGGTCACGTCCAGCCGCTCCTCACGTAGGCTGCGCTCGAGCGCCGCTGCCTGCAAGGCTTCCAGGCGACCCTGATAGGCCGATTCGAGGCGCCGCTTTGCCTCATTGGCGCGACGGCCCACCGCCGGACGCTCTTCTTTGGGCAGGTCTCGCAACCTCTCGGTGATGCGGCCCAGTTCGGCCGAGCGACCCAAGAAATGGACCTTCCATGCCTGGAGAGCCTCCTCGTCGGACACCTCCTCCAGCGCCTTCAGGGCCTGATCCTCGAGTTCGTCCAATCGCTTGAGCACCATTGCGTCTCTCCTTCACCTGCAGGATCTGCACACCCTGTGCGACCCCCGCAGCAA
>CAZQDE010000174.1:0-2417 GCA_964591485.1 uncultured Anaerolineaceae bacterium
GCATATTGGGCAGGCGCTGGGCGCCATTGTGGCGGACCTGCGGTTTTGGGGCAGGGCGGACCGGCCGAGAGCCTCCGGCCTGCTGATCGGTCGATCGCGGCTGGCGTGCGGCCGGTGTGTGAAGTGAGCGCTGAGCGCCAATTAGGCGGCTGCCTGCCATGGCGAAGGTGCCAATCATCAGGACTCGGATGAGCCAAACGAGGATGGCCACGAATACAGGGACGGACGCCAGCAGCGACTCGCGGCCAAGGATTTCGTTGCCAAGGCCGGCATGGCTCAGCAGAGCGAGAGAAACAGCCCACCAGGTGAGCAGCGCATTCATCGTGGCGGCCAAGAGCCAGGCACCCAGGAGATAGTAGGTCTCGATTTTCGACTCTGGGGAAGCCCCAGGGGCGAAGAGCTTGGCAATACCGGCGAAGTCCATGCCGCAGAAGGCGAGCGCCAGCAGGGTGGACCAACGAACGCCCGCAAATTGCAGGCCGCCCAGGAGATCCGTAAGTGCGAACTCGGTGGTGCTGTAATTGAATGTTTCGAAGGCAAGCAGCGCGCCGACCATTAGCAGGCCGAAGAAAGAGGCGCGTGGCAATACCAGGCGGCGCAAGAGGCCGCGCAGGCTTTCGTGGATCTGGGCGCTAATGCCCGTTCGCGCCGTGCGGGTAAGAGTAGTCATGGCCGACCTCCATGCGAACAAATGTGCGGATCCTGGGTGCAGTATAGAACAGATGTTCGCACGTGTCAAGAGGCAAACCGGCCTGAGGCGCGTGGGGGTGCCACTGCCCCAATATTGCGGCAGGCAATGGAAGAGGTAGGGATGGCACATGAAACGTTGTCACGATGGCACTGGTTAAGAGTTATCGCGGCTCGCGGGATCCCTGCGCCAGCTACTATCCGTCCCCCGCGTGGCTGTTCTTGGAGAGGCCTGGAGGGGCGACCGACTGGAGGCCAAGAGCTGGGTTCTGGGAGTCATAGCGGGCGGGCACGCCAAGGCCTATTCCCTGCGGGAACTGAACAAGACACTTCTGCTGTACGACGAGCTGGGGGGCACGCCTGTCCTGGGTTGTCATCGGTCCGCGCAGCGCAAATGCGATGGCCTATGACCGCCCCAATGGAGCTCGGCCTCACCCTCTTGGAAGGTGCGACGCTCAAAGACGTGCAAACCGCATCAACACGGGATGGGATGCGTGGCCTGGCCATGACGGGGCCTTTGGAAGGATCCTCGCTGCGGAGGCTCCGCTCCGCGAATGCCTCCCGGCTCGGTTGGAAAGATTTCTGCCCCGAGACCGGCGTCTACCCGCCCGAAGCGTCACGCTAGCCCCGGCTGCCGGGCGGCGTCTCCTGGAGGTGTGGCCTCCGGCGACGTCCGTAGACCTGCATGATCCACGCGCCGAGCAGCATCGCGGGTAGCACGATAAGCCCCGCCTCGGGGCCGAAGGCTCCGCCCGTGACGAGCTCGGGGCCGGAGACCGAGGTCTCGATCAGACGGAATGTGTTTAGGCCGCTAACTGGAAATCCGAACACAGTTCCTTCAAAGAAATTCCAGCCGATATGCAAGCCAATCGGAAGCCATAGCTGGCGGGTGACGATCCACCCATAGGCCAGGAAATAGCCTGCTGCCAGCAACCCAAGGGTGGAATGCCAACTGCTCCCTGGGTTCGCCAGGTGCAGGAGTGCGAAGACCCCGGAGGAAATCAGCAGGGCCCAGTGGAGATTAAGGCCCTCGGCAAGGTTCTGCAGGTGATATCCGCGGCTGAGCACTTCTTCGGCAATGCCCACCAGGATGAATAACAGCAGGCCATCCAGCATCCCACGCATGGCATCCGCGGAGCCCAGGGTTCGCCATGCCCAACCCTCGATCTTCAACCAGCCCACAGCCAGCTCGAAGAGAAAGATGAGTCCCATCATGAGCGCGGGCAAGAGGAAGCCCAAGGCGAGGTCGGCGGCGGTATGGCGGTCCGGCCTGAGGCCTAGTGAGAGGAAGCTCCTGCGGTCCAGCAGCCAGCGGGCGACCCAGGTGGCGCCTAGGATTGCCAGCAACTCCAGCCCTAGCCAGAGGCCTTGGAGCCTGGCCGGATCCAGGAGATTCGACCCCAGCAGGGTGAGCGCCAAGAACGAGAGGGCGAAATAAACCAGCAGCAGGAGGGCCGTGTGGATCAACAGTCGCCAACCAGCCCGCAGACGGGGCTCATCCGGGGAGAGGAAGATTCTACGCAGGATCGAGGGCCTGCGCGAGGATGCCAGTTGCGGAGGCTCAACCATCATGGCTCCTTTCAAGACTTTGCGGGGACGGACCCCAGAGGGACAACCGGCTTCGTTCCGGCAGGCGGCTGCGCAAGCCTAGGTGTCGAGGCATTCGCTCAGCAAGACGGCGAGCTTGGTGCGCAGCATGCTGTAGGAGTAATGCCGCCGCCCGATTTCAT
>CAZQDE010000175.1:0-2411 GCA_964591485.1 uncultured Anaerolineaceae bacterium
GGCGTGAACGGTCTTGCGTGGCGAGCGCGCGGGCATGGCCCCGCGCGCTTGTCTTTTCATTGGGTCGGAGGAGGGGGGAGTGCCCTGGAGCAGATGGCAAGTGTCATCCCGTGGGGGTGACATATGAACCTGGAAGGTAGGCCCTTGCGATATATAATACATTCGGAATGTGGAATATAGCCAAGGAGCAGGAAGATGCGAGGGCATGAACGCATGGCACGGCTGTTCAAGGCCCTGGCCCATCCGGTGCGGCTGCAGATCCTGGAGATCCTCCAGCAGGAGGGCGAGGCCTGTGTGTGCCATCTGGAGAGCATCCTGGGCAAACGCCAGGCCTATATCTCCCAGCAGCTTTCCAAGCTGCGCGATGCCGGGTTGGTCGTCGATCGACGCGAAGGATTGAACATTTTCTACGCCCTGACCGAGCCCGATGTCGGCCCGCTGCTCGAGGCGGCGCGTGAACATGTGGCAGCCCTCGCCGCCGCGGAGGGAATCCATTTGGCGGTCGATAGGCCCATCTACGCGCCGGCGCGGCCGTGCAAATGCCCGCGCTGCGAGCCGGCGCTGCATATCCCGGGTAGCGATGAGACCGCCATGCAGGCCCAATAGGAGAAGGGCGAAGAATGCGATTGACGCTTCAGGTGTTGGGACCCGGGTGCTGGAATTGCAGGCGGCTATACCGCTCCGCCGAGGTTGCGGCCGAGCGGCTCCGCGAGCAGCGCGCCGATCTGGAAATCGAGATCGAGAAGATCGAGGACCCCGGGCGCTTCCTGGAGTTCGACATCATAAGCACGCCGGCGCTGGCGATCAACGGCCGCGTGGTCTCGGCCGGGCGGTCGGCCGCGCCGGAGCGCATTATGGTTTGGATTGAGGAATACCTGCAGCGTGAGGGCAGCCAGATAATGGACGCGTAGGGCGGGCAGCTCGCGCGGGCTCTGATGTGAGCGAAGGACGAACCATGGATCTCAATATCATTCTCGACGCGCTGGGACGCATGATCGCATCAGGCTGGATGAGCCTGCTGGATTATTTGGCAGCGCATGTCCTACTCTGCCTTATGCCGGCCTTCATCATCGCCGGCTACATGAGCGCCATGATTCCCAAGGAGGCCATCACCCGCTATCTGGGGCCCAGGGCCAACCGCTGGATCAGCTACCCGGCGGCGGCGGTAGGGGGCTTCGTGCTGGCGGTGTGCTCCTGCACCATCCTGCCGCTCTTCGCGGGCATCTGGAAACGCGGCGCGGGATTGGGCCCGGCGATCACCTTCCTCTTTGTCGGCCCGGCGGTCAACATCCTGGCCATCGCCTACACCGGGGCGGCGATCGGCATGGATATCGCCTTAGCGCGCATCGTGCTATCGATTGTCTTTGGCATTGGCATCGGGCTGACCATGGCCTGGTTCTTCCGGGCCGAGGAGGCCCGCCGAAGCGCATCCATGGCCGAGAGCGGCATATTCGACCAGGAGGCGCGCGTGCCCCGAGTGGTGTGGGCTCTCTTCCTGCTGCTCATCGGGGTACTGATCGTTGGGACGCTGCAGGTGGAGCCGCTCACGGGGACATGGTTCAGCCTGCACTTGCCGGTGACGATGCCGGAGGCGCTGACCCAGGCCCTGGCGGGCATCAACCTGAATTTCCAGGGTGCACTGCTTATCATGTTGCTGATTCTGATTGCGCCGGTGGCTTGCCTGGGCCTGGAGAACGTGTTGGAACAATTCAACGGCTGGACCAGGCTGGCGATAACCTTGGTGGCGCTGACCGTGCTCGTGGCCGCGCCGCGCTTCGCGGAGGGGAGCCTGACGATCGAAATCACCGGCCGCTTCGTGGGTGTCTTGCTGCTGCTGGGCGCGGTCGGCGTCGTGGCGGCGCGCTCTTTCGAGCGTTACGCCATCGCCGAGTGGCTGTGGGAAACCTGGCGCTTCGTGAAGCAGATCTTCCCGCTGCTGATCGTAGGCGTGTTCGCCGCCGGCATGGTCAAGGCCATCCTGCCCGAGACCTGGATCCAGACGCTGGCGGGCCGCAACACGGTGTGGGCCAACCTGATCGGTGTGCTCTTCGGGGTGTTCATGTATTTCCCCACACTGGTTGAAGTGCCGATCGCGCGCATGTTCCTGGATCTGGGCATGCACCGCGGTCCGCTGCTGGCCTACCTGCTAGCCGATCCGGAACTTTCGCTGCAGAGCATCCTGGTGACAGGGCGAATTCTGGGGCGCAAGAAGACCGCCGTCTATGTGTCGCTGGTTACGGTCGCCAGCACGCTGGCCGGCTGGATCTTCGGGCTGGTGCTGGCGAGTTTATGATCGGGGCCGTGAACCTGGAAAACGGAAGGAATACTAAAGAGGAGTTGGCCGTGGGAGAGACGCCGCTGATCAAAGACTACGACCTGGAAGTCTTCACACCGCCCTGCGAGCCGGGCGC
>CAZQDE010000176.1:0-2407 GCA_964591485.1 uncultured Anaerolineaceae bacterium
GTGAAGGCATAGGCGCCGGAGGTGACGTAGCCGACGGGCAGGCCATCGCGCAGCACCACCTCGGCATGGAACAGGAAGGGCTCCGGATCCTTCACCAGCACCTGCACCAGCCGCTTGGTTCCGTCGTACGCCCGCTTCAGTCTGATGCAGGCCTGCTTCCCGATGAAATCCTCCGCCTTGTCCAATCTAACAAACCGTCCCAAACCGACCTCGTAGGGGTTGTCCGTGTTGTCCATATCGTGGCCGTAATCGCGATAGGCCTTTTCCATGCGCAGGCTGTTCAGCGCCTTCAGGCCGGCATGCCGCAGGTCGAAGGCCTCCCCGGCCTCGACGATCAGGTCATAGACGTGCAGGGCCTGCTCGGTCGGGATGTACAGCTCGTAGCCCAGCTCGCCCACATAGCTGATGCGGATGCACAGGACACGCGCATAGCCGACCTCGATCTCCCGCGCGTGGCGGTAAGGGAAAGCCGCATTGGACATGTCGGCGCTGGTGAGCGCCGACATCAACTCCCGCGCCCTGGGCCCGATGAGGTTCACTTGGGCATAGGCGGAGGTCATGTCGGTCGCGAAGCAGTGCGCATCCGCCGGGATGTGGCGCTGCAGCCAGGTGAATGCGTGGCGATGCATCGTGTCGGCGACCACGACCATGAAGCGGTCCTCCGCCAGCTTGGTCACGGTCAGGTCGGCCTCGAGCGTGCCGCGCTCGTTGAGCCATTGGGTGTAGGTGATGCGGTTGGCAGGCCCGTTCACCTGGTTGGCTGAGATGGTGTTCAGCACCTTCCCCGCGTCGCGCCCCTGCACGAGAAACTTGGACATGAAGGACATGTCCATCAGGGCCACGTTCTCACGCACGGCGCGGTGCTCGGCCTCCCAGTAGGGGAACCAATTCTCCCGCCCCCAGGCGTGCTTCTCCACCACCGCCTGCTGGCCCTCGGGCGCGTACCAGTCCACCCCCTCCCAGCCGCTGGTCTCTCGGAAGTAGGCGCCGCGGGTTGCGAGCCGCTCATGGAGGGGCGATACCTTTGCCTCCCGAGCGGTCTTCAGGGTTTTGAAGGGGTAGTGGCACTGGTAGGCCAGGCCGAGCGTCTCCGCGGTCCGGTCCCGCCGGTAGCGGGGTGTATTCTGGAAGGGGTGCAGGCGGTCGATGTTGAAGCCAGTGATGTCCACATCCGGATACCCTTCCACGATCCAGTGCGCCATCAGGCGGCCGATCCCGGGGCCGATGATGATGCCGATCGAGTTCAGCCCGGCGGCGACGAAGTAGTGCCTCAACTCGGGCGCCTCGCCGAGGATGGGCGCGAAGTCGGGCGTGAAGCTCTCCGGACCGCAGAAGATCTTCTTGATGCCGGCCTCGAGCGCGACCGGCACGCGCGACATGGCCTTCTCGATGAAGGGCTCCATGCGATCCCAGTCGGGCGCGATCTCGCCGAAGGAGAACGTCTCCGGGATACCCTCCACCCGCCAGGGGGCGCAGACCGGCTCGAACAATCCCACCATCAGCCCGCCCACCTCCTCGCGGTAGTAGCCGTAGCTGGAGGGGTCTTCGAGGACGGGCATGCCGGGCGGCAGACCCTCGATCGGCTCGGTGATAACATAGTAGTGCTCCGCCACCTGGTTGGGGATGTTCACCCCCGACAGCTCGCCGAGCTGCCGGGCCCACATGCCGGCGCAGTTCACCACGAATTCAGCCCGGATGTCGCCCTGCGCTGTCTGGACCCCCGTCACACGCCCATGCTCTTGCAGCACACCGGTGGCGGCGACGCCCTCCAGGATGCGGACGCCCTTCATGCGGGCGCCCTTGGCGAGCGAGAGGGTGGCGTCGACGGGATTCACCGTGCCGTCCCCCCTCACGTAGAACCCGGCCAGCAGGTCATCCACCCGCGCCAGCGGAAAAAGCTCCTTGATCTCGCCGGGCGAGATCTCCTCCACTTCGACGCCGCAGTAGCGGTTGAAGGCCGCCACGCGGCGGTATTCCTCCAGGCGGTCCGCATCGGCGGCGGCCTCGATGAAGCCGATGGGCTTGAAGCCCGTGGACAGGCCGGTCTCGGCCTCCAGGCGGGCGTAGAGGGCGCGGCTATACAGCCGCATCTGCGTGTTCACCTCGGAGGTGGAGCCGAATGTGCACATCAACCCGGCGGCGTGCCAGGTCGTGCCGGAGGTGAGCTGGTTGCGCTCGAGGAGGATCACGTCCTCGCAGCCCATATCGGCCAGGTGATAGGCCACCGAGCAGCCGATCACCCCGCCGCCGATGATCACCACTTGCGCCTGTTGGGGAATGCCCTTGTTGTTTTCTGCCATGGACGAGCCTCAATCTGACATAAGCGCGCTGTGGGTATGGATCTGTGCGATATCAAGAAGGCGAATGTAGCCTCGGGCCCGGGAAAAATCAAGCCCTGGCGATCGAA
>CAZQDE010000177.1:0-2308 GCA_964591485.1 uncultured Anaerolineaceae bacterium
TCCCGCTTCAGAAGATCGGGCAGCTTGCCAGTCTGGCTGACGCCGGCGGCTCCGCGACGGATCACCGTGCGTGCTTCCTCTTCGGAGAGCGCCTCGGCCATCACATACACATCGATCTCTTGCCTTAAGGCCTTCAACTGGCGCAGCAGCCAGTAATCCCGCTCCTGGGCCAGCCGGGCATTGGCCAGCACCACGCCGATGGGCACGCGCTCAGCCAGGGCTAAGGCTTCCTCGGGGCTTCGCGCTTCGGCCACTGGATGGCCCTGCGCCTGAATACGGAGCAGGAGTTGCTCACGCAGGGCGTCATCGGCTTCGACGACCATGACGCGCGTGGCAGGCTTCAAACCTGTGCGCAGCATGGCCTGGATGGTCCTGAGGATGGCACCCGTACCTTCCGGCCGTGGGAGAAAGTCCACCACGCCGACCCGCCTCGCTGCGCCCGCCTCGGCCACCTCGGTCAGGAAGAGCACCGGGGTGGCTTGGAGATCGCGATCCTTCAGCAGCAGCAAGGCCACTTCGAGCGCGCTGGGGGTCCGGGCCTGCAAATCCAGGATGATCAAGTCTGGCCGCACAGCGCGGGCCATGCCCAAGACCTCGGAGGTCTTCCCGGCCTCGACCACCTGATAGCCCTCGCGTTGGAGAAGTTGGGAAAGCGTTGTGCGAAGGGATGTGTCTACCACATGCAGGAGCAAGGTGCCGGGCGAGCCCTCGGCTGCGCGGGCCTGCAAGGCCTGCTGGATGCGAGCGAGATCGAGCTCCACCAGCCCGCCATTCCCGAGCGGCAGGGCGATCCACACCCGCCAGCCTGGTTCGGCCGTCTGTTCGCTCCAGGCGATGCCCCTAAAAGGACGAATGGCCTCCTGGCAGCCTTTCAGATTCAGCGGCTCGTCCTGATCCGGCCGCTCTTCCACCGCCTCCGATTCGGGAGCTTCCAGATCCGAGATCGAGATGAGGGCCCAGGGTCCACTCGAGGGGCTGGCCGGCGCATCCGGCGGCAGATTCTGGAATTCGACTCGAGAGGGTCCTGCAGGCGCAACTTGCGCGCGGATGCGGACTTCCTGCCGCCGCGTTCTCGAGAGCAGCGATTCCAAGACCTCCGCGAGCGCGCCAACGATCGCCGCCTCCTCCGCAAATACAGGAGGCAGGTGCGCCGGGAATTCGGCCACGATCGCCACTGGCCGGGCGATATCCAGCTCGGAAACCTTCGCGATGGCCTTCTCGATCACAGCCTGCAGCTGGACCGCCGATTGCGAATCCTGGACCACGGACCCCTCCCGTGAATGCACACCTGTTGGGAATGATGCTATTGCCAACTGTAGCCCAAAATGTGGAGCTTCGACCTTGCTAACGCTTTACAGGTTGGACACCCATCCCCCTGCATTGTAGAATCGCTGGCATGGAAGCTCAAGTGGCAGTCGCAAAAATCCCAAAGTACGCCTCCTCGGCCAGCGGGGACACAATCGAGATGATCGAGCGCCCTTCCGGAGGTCTTTCCTTCGTGCTGGTCGATGGGCAATGGTCGGGCAAGCCCGCCAAGCGCATCTCGAACGTCGTCGCCCGTAAGGCTATCAGCTTGCTTGCGGAGGGTGTCCGTGACGGCGCGGCAGCGCGCGCGGCCTCCGACTATCTCTACACCTATCGCGAGGGGAAAGTCCAGGCGACGCTGAACATCCTCTCGATCGATCTGATCACCCAAACGCTCGTCATCACCCGTAACAGCCCGGCGCCCGTGATACTGGTGCGGGGTGGTGAGATGGCGCTGCTTGACTCGCCCACCGAATCCGTCGGCACACGCCGCGGCACCCGGCCGTCGATCACCGAGGTGCAGATCGAGCCCAATCTAGCAATCATCGTCTACACCGACGGGCTGATGCACGCTGGCGACCGCCACGGTGAGACCTTCGACATCCCCGGAACGATCGCCGACTTCGCAGCGCAGGGCCCGCCCAACCCTCAAGTCTGGGCGGATGCCTTGCTGGCGCGCGCGCTCGAACTCGATCGCGGCCGCCCCGGCGATGACATGAGCATCCTCGTGGCTGCCACGCTCCCTCGAACGGGCGATCAAGCCCGCCGGCTGACCGCCCGCATGCCGCTCTCCTGATGGGCAGGCCAGGAGACACCGGTCCTTCTCCTTCCTCCCCCCACATTGCCATCGTCGGCCCCTGCGGCGCAGGAAAGACGACGCTGGCCGAAGGGTTGCGCGCCGCCGGATACAGGGCGCATCAGATCGCCCAGGAGCATTCCTACGTCCCGGAGATGTGGGCCCGCATAACCCAGCCAGATGTGCTCATCTACCTAGAGGCCAGCT
>CAZQDE010000178.1:0-2304 GCA_964591485.1 uncultured Anaerolineaceae bacterium
TGAAGGTGAAATCACGGATCATCCGCGGCGCTCCAGGTAAAGGTGGTCCTCCTTGGCCTCGCGTATTGCTGAGCCCCCAATTCGCTGTCCGAAGTGTTTGCTCGAATGGACACCCGACGAAGCCTCCGCGAACGGCATGCGTTGCCCGACATGTGATTCGCCGCTTGACCAAACCGGCGGCCCGGGCGCAGCAGACCCCCGCGGCTGTCAGCTGAATCTGATAGACGCAGGCGATGGAAAGGAGCCCATCCGCGTCGCGGAGCTGTGGGTCCCGTCCCACAATGAAGCCGATGCGAATGTCGTGTATCGTTTCATCGCCTCCCTGCCGGCGCCGGTGGCCCTCGAGTATTGGGGTTCAGGCCATCGAAGGGCCATGCTCGTCAGAGGGCCGGAAAGCGTCGTTCGCCTGCTCGGATCCAAATTGACTTCGCTCTGGCCCAGGGCCCGCCTCGCGTTCCTGCAGGAGGACCCCGTATCCGTCGGCGTCGGAGCGACGACCGCGGAATACCGCGCCTCCTTCACCCTGGCGGAAGCCCCCTACCTGCCGCTCCGCATTTGGGAAAGCGCTCACGATGGCGACACGATTCAGGAGCTGCTTTCCGCCATGCTCGGCCTGCAGGAGGGGGAGAGGCTCTGGCTCCAGATCCTGATCCGTGAGAGGGGCCGGCCCGATTGGCTTGCCCGGCTCCAGAGGCGCTTGAAAACGGAGACCCAACGGGGGTTCCTCGCCGGCGAGACGGGCGCCGATCCGTCCGGCTCTCCCGTCGTCCACCATGCGCCGGTGATCCTCGACGCCCCACGAGGTTTCGCATTCCTGGGCGTCGTGTTGCTGGGCCTGCTCCTGTCCTCTCTGGCCGTCGGGGGTTCCTGGCTGCCGGTGATCCTCGGCGGGCCGGTCGTGATCGCGGGCGGGGCGGCGCTTTGGAGCCTGTTCGAGCACGCGTACGACGCATGGCAGGGGGCGGATCTATCCATCGTCCGCAAGAAGATCATCGAACAGGATGCCTTCTTCAAGGTCTCCATCCGGGCCGGCGCCTGGGCGAAGACGCCGATGCGCGGTCAGCAGCTGCTGAGCCGGATCGGTGATGCGTTGGATGCGTTTGCAATGGCCGGCGGCAATCGGCTTGTCCTGGCGCAAGACTCCCTCGAAACGGCGGCAAGCCAGGGCTCCCCCGGCCCCCGAGGGGTATGCAGCATGTGGCTCGGGAACCGAGAGCTCGCCGGCTTCTGGCACCCGCCGATCGTGCACGACGAGGTCCCGCCGGGCCTTCTCCCGGTCCGCGCCGTGGAGGTGAGGGCGCCCGATCCCCGCGATGCGAGCGGCGGCTATTGCATCGGCGGCAGCTTCCAGGCGGAGGATCGGCGAGAGCCGGTCTTCATCAACCCGGCCGCCTTGCGCCGCAACATCCTTCTCGTGGGCAAGCCCGGAACGGGAAAGACCAACCTGATGACCCACCTGGCGTTGGCCGGCATGCAGGACGCAGACCGCCCGGCGATCGTCGTCGTGGATCCCCACGGCGACATGGCCGATCGGCTGCGCGGCATGATCGACCCCGCGGACAAGCACCGTCTCGTCCTCATGGATGTGGGCGACGATCAGTTCGCCCTCACCTACAACCCTCTCGATCCCCATCGCGCCGGTTGGGACGTCGAGACGGTCACCAACTCCGTCGTGGATATCGGCCAGGCGCTGTGGACGGACTACTGGGGCCCCAGGATGCAGAATGTGCTCAGACGTGGGGTGCAGCTGCTGGTGGCCGCCAACGCGACCCGCGCGCCTGATGACCTCCTCGGGCTGTCGCTGCTGGCCGGGCTCCTCAACGTGAATCACACCACGCGCAAACGCTTCATCGAGGCGGAGCTGCAGGGGAGCCCCCATTACCTGCCCCTTTCGCGCTGGTTCTACCAATACTACCGGGCGCTGACGCCCTACACCCGCGAGACGATCATCCAATCCGTGCTCTACAAGGCCCATCGTTTTGAAGAAAAGCCCATGCTCCATTTGTTCAGCGCCCCGCGCTCGGCGCTTGATTTGAGGGACATCATCGATTCCCGGAAGGTCCTGATCGTGAACACGCGCATGAGCCGGCAAGGGCCGGAGCTGAGCAGCTTCGTGGGCTCGCTGATCCTCAACGTGCTGCTGCGCGAGATCGCCCGCCAGGGGGAGGCCCGTGAGGAGAATCGCAAGCCCGTCATGCTGCTCATCGACGAGTTTCAGACCTTCAGGGGCGTGCCCTGGCAGGAGCTGCTGGCACAGATGCGGAAATACGGCGGGCGGGTCGTCATCGGCACCCAGTCGCTCGC
>CAZQDE010000179.1:0-2258 GCA_964591485.1 uncultured Anaerolineaceae bacterium
GCTGCTCTCCCAGATGCATTCCATAGCAACGCGTACGGGCAGCATGAGTTGATGATTGACAAGCAGGCCGGGCTCCCAGGCCCGGCTGATTTCGGGAAGATTTCTCAATATGGGGCCGCGGGTTATGGCGTGTTGTGTACTCGCATGATGCTTAGCCATGGAGCAGGCGTGCCCTGCCACATGCCCAAAGGACCGTCCCTCTTGAGGGGATACACGGTCTATTTCCAGAGATAGACAATCGCCGTTTCGAGTTCTCGATAGGGGACAAGACTTTGGGTAAGCGTTTCGCGCGGCGGGAAGCGCGGTTGCTGTCGATCGTAGCTCTCGAAGAGAATTAGCACCGCCCCTGCCCGCATACGATCTCTAAACTTCGCCAACTCAATCTCAAAATCCTGCCGCTCTTCCTGCTTGAAGGAGTCATAGAAAATCGGTATTTGATATGCATATCGCCCCGTTAGGAAATAGAGGCGATAGATTTCATTGCAGTAGATCGGTGTTTCGGGATTGAATTTCTGCACTACCTCGATCACCTCTTCATATCGTTCTGTTCCCCAATATTCGCTGAATGGTGGGATCGACGAATGAAGGAAGGCTTCAGTTTGAGCGGTATGGGCTCCAATCAGCGGCAACCAGGCAACGAGCAGCGCCGCCAACCCCCATTTTGGCAGCCTTAAGCTCCTCACCGCGTTCGCAAAGGATATCGCCAAGGAAACGACACTGCCTGTGAAAACCGGAATGAGATACCGATCAACATGAACGCCTCCCTCGGTAATGGGAGCGATCGTCAGCCAGACCACCGGAAGATAGATTGCCATGCATAGCGCAATGACAAGTGGCAGCGCGCCCCTGCCATGGGATTCGCCCCTCTGCTCTGCTGGAGCCATCCGCGGCCGCAGCGCCTGCCAAGCCTGGACTGCTGGTGCGAGGCCCAAAAGTGAGAAGAGGATAGCAATCTTGTAACGCAATCGTAGATCTTGAAGGATCTGAATGGGCATGAGCTGCGCGAAAAGCCGTTCAATGTATCTAATGATGATCCTAAATTCCACATCTCCCAAGAGGCTCGTGCGATTGACCGCCGTGCCCGCGAAGAGATAATTGGCAAGAGCCATCATCGCGAAGGGTAGGGACGCAACGACCATAAAAGTCAGGGATTGGCGGACTCCCTTTTTCCAATCCGGCAAGGCCCCAAGCAATATCCCCATCCCGAGTGCAGGAATAAAGGCCAATGCCGCATAGCGAACCAAAGCATTGATCCCCGCAATGGAAGCAGCCATGAGAAGCCACCGGGTATGCTTCGTCGCCAGATATCTCTGAAGCGCAAGCAGAGATATCAAGAACAACAATACGAACAGCGCCTCTGCCATGAGCCACCCATAGATGAAATACATCAAACGAGCGGAAAGAAGGAGAATTGAAGCCAGACCGGCCCATAAGGCAGACCCTGTTTCTTTGTAGACCAAATATCCCGATAGCAGAACGGTCCCGCCGAAGAGGAAGATATTCATCACGCGTGCAGCTTCGTAGAAATCCAGACCCAGCAAGCCCGCTAAGGCCAGCACTGCAGAGTATCCTAGGGGAAATCCGGTGATGGGCTTGATCTCCCCTCCTCCCGAAATTCGCGTGAAGCCTCTCCCAGTGGCCAGGCCTTCCGCCCCGATGACGTAGAGAATCGAATCATCCGTTAGCCACAGCCCAATTGCCGTCGCCCTGCAAAGCAAAAGAGCAGCGACACATCCCAGCGAGAGGAGGATTGCAGCCGGCAAGAGGCCTCGCCAGTTTCGACGGAATAGCTCCACTTCCATATGTTTCTGTCAAGCCTCCTAAAGAGAATGTAAGGCAGCCGCGATCGCCCCTGCATTCCAGCTCATTTGCGACCAAGGACCAGGACAACGGGAATCGAATTCTTTCGATCCCAATGATCCCTCCTCGGCGAGGGTGGCAACCGCCGCCTGGTCCAGGCTTTCCCGACTGGTCATTGGATGCCGCCATGCCCATATGAGTAAAGGCTATGACCATCCATCCTTGTTCCCAAGCTTCTTCTCATTTTGCTACGGGGCATGGATTGCCTTCGATGACACGCACATTCTGCACATTCTGTCCCACCAGCCTTAATGAGCAATAGCACAGCAAAGCACTACACAGCCAACATGAATCTGGTTCCGGCCTGTTGAGCTAGTATACCGAGGTCAAATCCGGAGGAGGGGCCTGGGCGAGCATATTGCCGGGAATGCGCTCCTGAAGCAGCCCCAGGATGGATT
>CAZQDE010000180.1:0-2241 GCA_964591485.1 uncultured Anaerolineaceae bacterium
CGACGCGGTTGATGAGCTTGCGGGCGGTGAAGGGCTGCACCAGCGTGAGGCTCGCACCGCTGTGAGGATCTGGCGTGGTCCCTTCCGGAGAAACCAGGATGATGGGTACGCCATCCAATTCAGCGCGGGCCTTGCGGCAGAGCCGTTTGCCGCTCGTCCGCATTGAAGCGGCATCCAAGACCACAACGCCAGGCGGCGATTTCTTGGCCGCCTGCATAGCTCCATCTAACTTATGATGTATGCGAACACTGTAGCCTTTGCGCTCAAGCGCCGGGGCAAAGGAGGGGGCGCTGGCACGATTGCTCTCAATTAGAAGGATCTCAGTCTCAGACATGCAGGGGAACCCAAAGCGCTCAAGCAATCAGCAGCCCCCATCGTGGCGCTGCGAAATCCATTATACATACTTTCAAAATCCCCGCAAATGGTACATTCGTTCCGCTTGATTTAAGATTGGGATCACGCGCACCGATCGGGGGCTTCAAGCGCAGAGACAGCAAGCCGCTGGCTGGAGCGAATGCGGCTTGCGCCTCCGCCTTCGCGCGCTTCCCGGCCTCCGCTAAAACCCCGGAAGGGTTGCTCCCCGAGGAGTTCCGCACGTCTGGCGGCCAGCGCGGCGGGGCCGGCCCACAAAGCTAGCGGCGAGATGGCCTCCCGGAGCCAACCCGGCCATCCCCGGCCGCCCTCCCAGCGACTGCAGGCCCATCGGCGGCCGAGTGTTTGGGCGGCCGCCTCCACCTCAGTCTCGCGGCTAACGCACCGCCCGCTCGCGGAGAGCAGCCAGGTTGGCATGCTGGCAGGCTCACAGAAGTAATCAAGATGGGCCCACTCCTCGACCTCCCGGGCCCAGGCCGGCTCGCCTGCCGCTTCGATCAATTTCGCCGCCGCGAAGTTCGCCGCACCGGCCGCCGGACCGCTGCCTAAGTACACCATGCCCTGCTCCTGGATCTCTTGCGCCAGCGCGATCCCCTGCTCGACCTCTCCGGGGATCCAGTCCTCCAGCAGGCTTGCCGTTTCTCCGACCACCCTCATCAGCGCTTGCCCCAAGTCTTCTCGAGCCCTCACAGCCGCAAATGCAAAGCCGGCCATGAGGGTGCCCAAATAGCTCAACAGCCCGGGAGCGGTGGGCAAATCAGGGAGATCGATGGCGAGCGATCGCCCGGCTTTGGAGGCCAGCGTACTCTCGGGATTGGCCGTGAACGCCAGCGTCGCCGCCCCCACTTCTTCCGCCGCCTCCACGGCCTCCACCGTGCGGGCTACTTCCCCGGAGACCGATATCGCCACGAGGCATAGGCCCTCCTCCGGCCTTCCTTCGGGAAGCAGGTAGCGCGCCGCGGTCATGGAATCGCAGGCTCGGACCGGAGTTCCGAGGGACCAGCGGAGGGTCAGCTCGAGGCCCATGGCGGCATGATGGGAATCGCCGCATCCGCAGATCAGGACCTCTTGGATCGGATGCGCGCCCTCTGCAAGGGCCCTCGCCCTTTCCAGCAGATTGGGCCAGGATTCCCACAGATAGCCCGGCGCGTCTTCGATCTGTTGCCAGAGCGGGTTCCTCACCGATGCCTCCCTCCTGTGCAATGTATAATCGGGCCGATGGGAAAGACGGAGAAACGGATTCTCAGCGTCGGGGGAATTCGAGAGGATTATTGTATCACCCACGATGGCATAGCTATCAACGGAGCCCTTGGCGGCAATGCGATCTACGCTGCCGTGGGTGCCAAGCTCTGGGCCGAGCGGGTGAGCGTGCTGAGCCGTGTGGGATCGAGCTTTCCGGTTGCATGGTTCGATGAACTCCGCACAGCCGAGATCGATGTTTCTCCGGTTATGGTCCTACCCGAGCCTCTCCCATGCGTGACCTTCTACGCCTACCTGAACCCAGTGACACGCGTCGACACCAGTCCGGGTATCCACTACGCCAGGCTTGGCCTACCTCTCCCCAAGCCGCTCGTGGGCTATACCTCGTCAACTCTAGGCCAGGACGAACGAAGCCGCTTCGGCCCACTGACCATCCGGCCCGAGGATCTCAAAGGCCTCCCGGGTACAATCGAGGCCGCTCATCTTGCGCCTGCCGATTACCTCACACATAGCCTGGTCCCTTACGCCCTTCGCCAGCGAGGGACGAAGTGGATCACACTCGATCCTTCCGTGCGTTACATGAACCCCTCGTTCCGCCACGAGCTCCCGACATTGCTCCGGGGCCTGGACGCATTTCTCCCTAGCGAGCAGGAGGCGCGCAGCTACTTC
>CAZQDE010000181.1:0-2176 GCA_964591485.1 uncultured Anaerolineaceae bacterium
CCCGAAGATCGCGACGACGAAATCGGGGCGCTGGCGCACAGCTTGAACCAGATGGCGGAGGAGCTGAGCGATGCATACCGCTCGCTGGAGCAGCGAGTCGAGGAGCGCACACGCCAGATCCGGACCGCCTCGGAGGTGGCCCGCGCGGTCATCTCAACGCCCTCCCTCGACGACCTTCTACGAAGAGCTGTCGAACTCATCCAGCGTCAATTTCAATACGATTACGTATCGATCTTCCTTCTCGAAGAGGAGGGCGATTTCGTTCAGCTGCGCGAGGCCACCGGCGACATCGGCGGCGCACTCAAGGCTCAGGGGTATATCGTTCCCGTAGGCTCCCAGTCGCTCATCGGCTGGGTCACGGGCAGCAATCAGCCCCGCATCCTTTCTGACATCCAGCCCGAGGCGGCGCCCCTGCGACGTGATCTGATGCCAGATACCCGCTCCGAACTCGCCGTGCCATTGCAGACCGGCGGGCGTGTGCTTGGGGCGATCGATGTCCAATCCTCCGCGCCAGATGCATTCGGCCCCCAGGATGTCGAAGTGCTGCAGACACTGGCCGACCAGCTCAGCGCCGCCATCCTTAACGCCCGGCTGACAGAGCTCTCCGCCACCGCTGCTGATCGCGCCCGCCTCGTGAGCGAGGTCACACAGGCTTTGAGCGGCGCGATGGAGATCGAGGAGGTGCTGGAGAAAGCAGCCCGGGCGCTGCAGCACGGACTCGGTTCGCCCGAGGTATTGATCAAGATCCATGGGGACGATGCCAGCCTGGCTCCGGTTGGGAGAGAGGCCCAGCCAGGATGAACATGAGGCTTGAAGCATGACCACGATCGCCATCACGGGCGCAAGTGGCTACTTCGCCAAGGTGCTGCTACCCCTGCTGGAGGCAGATTCGGCGATACATCGCATCCTCGGCGTCGATCGGCGAAGCTTTGCTGAATCGCTGCCACCTGGCTTGATGACGTTCCACCAGCGCGATATCCTCACGGACAACCTCGAGGATGTTCTGGATGGCGCCGATGTCTTGCTTCATATGGCCTTTATCTTGATGAGGCGCCCAGGCGATAGACGCGTGGATACCGTGAATGTCGAGGGCTCGCGGAGGGTCATCGACACCGCCGTGGAGGCAGGGGTAAAGAAGATCATCTTCACAAGCAGCGTCGTGGCCTATGGCCTTCGCCCAGGCAACCCCATTCCGCTGAGCGAGGAAATGCCGCTCTGGCCGGAGCAACCCCTGTACTACGGCCGCGCCAAGGCCCAGATTGAAGCCTACCTCGACCAGATTGAAGCCGACCATCCGGAAATCATGATTACGCGGCTGCGTCCATGTACAGTCGTAGACCCCACAGCGGATCCAGCACAAATGCAATCACTCGTCGGGGAGATCACCCCGCTCGTCAGAGGCTATGATCCCCCTTATCAGATCTTGGATGAACGCGACCTGGCTCAAGCCTTGCTGCTGGCCATCCAGACGGACCTGCCAGGCGCTTACAACGTGACCAGCGATGAGCCGCGAACCTTGCGCGACCTAGTCGCCTTGCGGGGCGGCCTAGCACTGGAACTCCCATTACCGCTTGTGAAGCTGTTCTTCAGGATTGCATGGCTCTCCGGCTTAACGGTATTCGCCCCCGAATGGGTCGCACTGAGCCAATACCCGCTGGTGGCCAGCAACGAGAAATTGAAGGACGCCGGCTGGATACCCAGGATGACAACTGAGCAGGCGTATCTGGCGCTGCAGGCACACTACCACAAGCCTGCAGCGGCGCCAAGCTTTCGAGGCATAAAATGATCCGACGCTTCCGTGAAGCGCTGCGCCCAACCGCGGTGGACCCAGCCATCGCGCAGCAGCAATCGCTTCTCTATATCGTCCTGCTTGGACTTGCCGGCCCCGGGTTGCTCTTTGGCATCGCCATGGCAATTCTCTGGTTGCTGGGCCGCACACCCGCCGCCGGCGTCATCGCTGGGCTCGGTGTCCAGCCATTCTACGCCCTCTCCTACTGGCTGGGCCGGCGCGGCCGCACCCGTCTGGCGGCTCTTATCCCGGTCCTCATCGTGTTCCTGGTCATGGCAGCATCGTTTTTCCAGGTCGGAGTTGGCCATGTCTCGACGGTGGGCATGGCCATGGTGGTCGCCACCGCGGGCATCTTGCTCGGCAGCCGGATTGCGCTTGCATTGAGCG
>CAZQDE010000182.1:0-2171 GCA_964591485.1 uncultured Anaerolineaceae bacterium
GGCGGAATCGTCTCGGAGCCGCCCCTGCTTGAGTGCAATTTACACTCCTGACTCCGCACCTGGGGCCGCTTGTGCTACAATCCAAATTGAAGTGACCACTCACCACACGCTCGCCGACATCCGCCCTTCACCGATCGCGGGAACCTGGTATCCCGGCTCGCCCGAGGCTCTCAACCGGGCCATTGATGCGTATTTGGCGCAGGCCAAGCCCGAGCCGCTCGAGGGCGAAGTAGTGGGGCTGATTGCACCCCACGCCGGACACCGCTACTCGGGCCAGGTCGCGGCTCATGCCTTCCAATATCTGCGCGGCCTCCAACCCGAGATCGTCGCCGTCATCTCCCCGCTGCACATTCCCGTGCCGGGCCAAGTTCTCACCAGCGGCCACGAAGCCTATGCCACCCCACTGGGAGTCATCCCGGTCGACCAAGCCTGCGTCGCCTACTTCGCCACCGCCCTGGAGGAGCTTGGCGGGCCCCGCCTGGAAACCATCCGCAACGATACCGAGCACTCGCTGGAAATCGAACTTCCCTTCCTGCAGCGGATCCTCGGCGACCGCTTTCGTCTCCTACCCATCATGCTGCGCGACCAGACCCGGGCCGCGGCAGAACTCGTGGGCCACGCTCTCGCCCGCAGCCTGGCAGACCATAACACCATCCTCGTTGCCAGCTCCGACCTCTCGCACTTCTACCCCCAGGAGGTGGCCCATCAGCTCGACCAGCAAATGTTGGCTCGCGTGGAGGCCTTCGATCCTGAGGGCGTGATCGAAATCGAGGAACAAGGACGAGGATTCGCCTGCGGGCGTGCTGCGATCGCTGCCGTGCTGTGGGCCGCCAAAGACCTCGGCGCCCGGCGCGTGCGCGTGGTCGACTACGCCACCTCTGGCGATGTGACTGGGGACTACGCCTCCGTGGTGGGCTACGCAGCCGCGGTCATCCTGCGCTAGAAATGGCCAACATCCGACTTGCATTTCCAGAGACGCACTCTTCTCACCCCTTCCAGCCAAATGCGGGTATGATATTCGGAAGCTTGAATGGATAACACCATCTGGTTTGACCTTCTTCGACTGGCCGGCGTGGCCTTGTTGGTGCTCACCAATGGCTTTTTCGTCGCCGCCGAGTTTGCGCTGGTAAGCGTGCGCCGCACACGCATCGCCGAACTCGTGGCGCAGGGCCAGACGCGTGCGCGCTGGGTCGACCGCGCCATCAAAGACCCCGACCGTTTTATCGCCGCCACCCAGTTGGGCATCACTCTGGCCAGCCTTGGCCTGGGCTGGATTGGCGAGCCTGCGCTTGGCCACCTCCTCGAACCCATCATCGGACTCTTCCCGGGCACCATTAAAGAGGGGCTTTCGCACAGCCTTTCGGCTGGCCTGTCATTTGCCATCATCACCTTCCTGCACGTCGTGGTCGGCGAACTGGCGCCCAAGTCCATCGCCCTCCAGAACCCCGAGAGGACCGCACTGATCGTGGCTCAGCCCACAGTCTGGACCGAAACCGTTTTCAAGCCCTTTATCTGGGCGCTCAACGGAACCGGCAACGCCCTCCTGCGCTGGGCGGGCGTGAAACCCGCCAAGGGCCATGAGCTTGTCCATTCGGTCGAGGAACTCAAGATGCTCGTGCGCGCCAGCGCTGAAGGCGGGCTAGTCGAAGATGAGGCCGAAGAGATGGTCACGGCGGTTTTCGATTTCGGCGATCTGCTTGTCCGCCAGATCATGATCCCCCGCACGGAGATGGTGGCGGTCCCCGCAGATGCCAGCGTTGGCGAGATCCTCGCCCTGGCTGAGCAACATCCCCACACGAAGTTTCCTGTATATGGCGAAAATCCAGATCAGATTCTCGGCGTTGTGCATCTCCAGGATCTGATCCCGATCCTGAACAGCGGTGAGATCGAGCGCAGCCTCGCCCGCGATCTCATGCGGCAGGCAATTTTCATCCCTGAGACGGCCCGGGTGAGCCGTTTGTTGCAGTTCCTCCGGACAAAGAGGCAGCACATGGCCATCGTGCTGGATGAGTACGGAGGCACGGCGGGCGTCGTTACCCTTGACGATCTGCTCGAGGAGATCGTTGGCGAGGTCAACGACGCCTTCGATGCCGAACCCGTAATCCAACCCCTTCCGGACGGCTCGGCGCTCGTGGATGGGCTCACGCTGATCGAGGACGTGAACGAGCATT
>CAZQDE010000183.1:0-2145 GCA_964591485.1 uncultured Anaerolineaceae bacterium
TCTAGGGATCAGCCCAACAGGAGAAAAAAACGTGGAGGCCGCCCAAGGCGCCCCTCCACGTGTACCTTCCATCCCTCATTCCCAGTATATCCGCATTTGCGCGCCGGTGATGGGGTTGTAAGGCGAATGCAATTTAGCTACGGAGGACCGTGAGCTAGCCTTCCCGCGTCCCTTCCCTCGCACGAGCCTGCTGGCGCAGCTCGTCGATCGGCCGCAAAGCGGCCTCGCTATCCTCGTAATGCCAATGCTGCCAACCGTTGCATGGCGCCCCGCCGCTCAGGTCGCGTCCGAGTTGATGGATCGAACCCTGCCGCCCATCCATAACCAACTTACCGTCGGCACGGATACGGGCCGCCTTGGAGCGATCGCCCTGGAAGAAGAGCTGCTGCCCCGGCCGCAGCAGGTCCAGCTCAAGCAGGCGGATAAAGGGCACTCTCGGCGCCCGCCTGCGATCCGGGAGGTCGAAGATTCCGGGATCATAGGGCTCCGCTGGCGTGGAGTCGATACGGGCGTACGCCAGCCGCACATAGGCCTCCTCGCGCTCGATCCCGATCCACCTGCGATGCAACCGCTTGGCGACTACGCCGGTGGTGCCGGTGCCGAAGAATGGATCCAGGATCAGGTCGCCCGGCCTGGTGGAAGCCAGGATCACGCGGTAGAGCAGTGCCTCGGGCTTCTGGGTGGGGTGTGCCTTGCGGCCCTCGACCTTGAGGCGCTCCGGGCCGGTGCAGAGGGGCAGAGTCCAATCGCTGCGCAGTTGCTTGCCGGCGTTGAAGGCCTTCATCGCCTGGTGGTTGAAGGTATAGCGCGCCTGCTTGGACTTCGCCGCCCAGATGAGGGTCTCGTGGGCGTTGGTGAAGCGCACGCCTCGGAAGTTGGGCATCGGGTTGGTCTTGATCCAGAGCACGTCGTTGAGAATCCAGAAGCCCAGGTCTTGGAGGATCGCCCCGATGCGGAAGATGTTGTGGTAGGTTCCGATGACCCACAGCGTGCCATCGTCTTTGAGCACCCGGCGGCAGCCCTCGAGCCAGGCCTGAGAGAAAGCATCATAGGCCTGAAAGCCTTCGAAGCGGTCCCAGGCCTCATCCACGGCTTCAACCTTGGTCATGTTAGGCCGCCACAGGTCGCCGGAGAGTTGCAGGTTGTAGGGCGGATCGGCGAAGACCAGGTCCACCGATCGTTCGGGCAGACGCTGCAGCCAATCGATGCAATCCCCTTGCAAGATTTCTCCGACGGGAAGTTTTTCCTGACCCATTGTGCTCCTAACATCAGGGGCGGGAGGGGGAACGGCCCTCGACCGCCCCTTGCCGATCACCTGGATGCAGTCTACACCCGTGGGGCGCGGAGGGCAACGGCGGCGCCTGAGGGGGCCGATTCCTTGACATCTCCAGGGGATCACGGTATCCTTCGACCGCAACGAGCGGGTGTAGTTCAGTGGTAGAACGTCTCCTTGCCAAGGAGGCTTGATAATCCGAACTACCCTTCGCTGCCGTGGCACCCCGATATGTGGGGGTTGGGCTCATCTAATGGGCCACCATAACCCAACATATAGGGGTGTTTGTGTTTTTGCCGAATTCGAATTGGCCTGCTCTTCCGGGAAAATGGTGGCTCCGCGAGATCCGCACCTCAAACCGGGAGGGGAGGCATGAAGCTCCATATAGCAATCGAAGAATTCCTCTTGGCCTGCATCGCGGAGCGCAAATCCCCCAAGACACTCCGCGCCTACAAGGATCATCTCTCCAATTTCAGCCAATTCGCTGGCGACCCCGAGATTGAGGAAATCGAGCCGGCGACCATTCGCTCTTTCATTGCCCACGAGATGACACGGGAGGGCGCGCATGGGAGACAGCTCTCCTCTTCCTCCATTCATAAGAGCTACAGCGTCATTCGGACCTTCTTCCGCTGGGCATACCGGGAGGGCATCATCGAGCGCTGCCCAGTGGATAACGTCAAAGCACCCAAGTTGGATGCCCGCCTCCCGGAACCGCTTTCCAGAGATGAGCTCGAGCGGCTGATGCGCTATCTGAGGACGCAGACATCTTTCCGCAACCTGGTGATCTTCGAATTCTTCCTGGATACCGGCGCACGTTTGAACGAAGTCGTGCGGCTCAACCTGGAGGATGTCAATCTGAAGGAGGGTTTTGC
>CAZQDE010000184.1:0-2133 GCA_964591485.1 uncultured Anaerolineaceae bacterium
CGGCGGACCACTCGGCCAGCACCTGGATCTGGGCCTGGGTGGCGGCGGCCATCTGATCGGAGGCCTGCGCTTGGAGCAAGTCTCGCGCTCTGAAATAGCTCACCAATGCCAGGATGAGCATTGGGATGAGAACTAAGGGCAGGAGTGTGAGTGTCAGGCGCGCGCCGAGTCCCAGACGATCAAACTGTTGATGCCAGCGAGCCAAAGTCTTAGCGGAAGGCTGGCTCATGGCTCGCGATCCTCCCCATCGTCGGAGCCCGACTGCGGTGGCCAAGCCGTCTTGCCAGGCCCAGGCCGCTCTAGATCTAGAGTTATAGTGGAGCGGGCGGCGTTCAGGGCGCGGGCCAGTTCACGGGTTGTGGTTTCGAGCAGGGTTTTCATATCGGGCGACCGGCGGACCTTGCTGGTGATTTCATGGATCAGGCGTTCACGGCGAGCGGCGCGTTGGACTTGCTCCAGCAATCGCTGATTCTGGATACCCGCCGCAATCTGGCTGGCGATGGTTGTGAGCATGGCGGCGTCATCATCGCTGAAACGCCCGGTGCGTTCGAAATCGCGCACAATGATGACGCCCAAGATCTCATCGCCGAGCAGCATCGGCACCCCCATCCAGGATCGCGCCTCCTCATCGACGGATTGGACCCCGAATAGACTCGCCTGCTGAGCCGTCTCCTGACTCCAAAAGAGTGGTCCCTGCGAGCGAATGACCGCCGAAGCCAGATCGTCGCCGAGTGGCCGCGGCTGGCTGCCAGGCTGGCCTTCGCTACCGGATGCGAAGGCGACTCGCAGCATTTGCGCTTCGCCGTCGTATAGCAGGATTTCCATCTCGACGGTGCCCAATACTTGTTGAATCTGGCGGTGCACGATGCGGTGGAGGGTATCTATCGGCAGCATCTGGGATACGGCCTGGCTGATGCGATTGAGTATCTCGAGTTCGGCCAGGCGGCGCTGTTCCTCGACCCGCTGGCGGGCACTCTCGAGCGAGAGTGCGGCTTGATTGGCGACCGCCTCCATGAGGGCGATTTCCTCTTCGCGCCAGGGTTCAGTTCCTCGTGGGCGACGCACGGCGAGGGTGGCGATGATCTCGCCCCGAACCTGGATGGGGACCGCCACTTCCAGGCCATTCTGGCTAACAGCGGTGGAGCCCTGGAATCGGGCGGCGTCAACTACGGTGAACTCCGAATCGCGAGGCGGGATTCGTTCGCCGTTCATATCTAAGTGGATGATAGAAGTGGTCCCACTGCGGACTATGCGCCGCCATGAATCTTGCAACTCGGCCCTGAAGGCGGCCTGCATGCGCTCCAGCTCAGCCTGCATCTCCTGCTGCACGCGAGAGCTGTCAATTGCGACGGCAAGTTCGCTCGAAATCGCTTCAAGCGTGCGGATGTCGTCCTCGGTGAAGGCCTCCACCTCGGTGCTCTGGACATCGAGTGCTCCGAGCAATCGTTGCCCAACGAGCAATGGCACCGCCAGTTCGGAGCGGGTATCGGGAAGGAGTGGATTCTTGAAATGGAAAGGATCCGCCTCGATGTCGTTCGCCACGCGTGGCAGACGGTTGGCGGTAACCCAGCCGATGATGCTGGCGCTTCCTGTGGCAAGGCGGTGCTTCCTGGCGAGCATCTGCTGGCCGGCCTCGCCCGTGCTGGCAGCTAATTCGGCCCAGTTGCCGGTGTCATCCATCATGAAGATCGAAGCGTGGTAGAAGCCAAACCGGGCCCGGATCAGCTCGACGGCCTGCCGGATGAGATGCTCCGGATCGGGGACCTCCGACGCCAGCTTGGCGATATCCGCCGCCGTTTGAAGCTGCAAGGCACGGCGTTCAAGTCCGCGAGTGCGGCGTGAGACCAGGTCCTCGAGCTCGCGCTGCTGTGCCTGCAGCTGTTCGCTGATTTGGCGTTCGACCTGGAGGGCGCGCTCCATCTCTTGACGAAAAAGCTGGTTGAGGATCACGAGCACGATCAGGCCCAGCCCCAAGCCGATGGCGTCGGCGATCACTGCTTCCTGCGGCAAGATGGCCCCTGATATGAAGCCAGTGTTCTGGGCCCAACCGGCAAAGGCATAGGCCAGCACGCCGAGGGCGCTCAATGCAAGCGCAATCCGGCTGCCGAGCAAGATGCCCGCGGTGGCGACCAC
>CAZQDE010000185.1:0-2129 GCA_964591485.1 uncultured Anaerolineaceae bacterium
TTTACGACCAATATAATTTCACTTAGACTCCAGGACAAAAACGCCGTCATAATCAGGAGGAGGGGGATGCTCTATAAATTCCTGACAGCGATGGACATATAAACGAGCCAGGGAATCATCCCGCAGTAACTCAAAACGAATTTTGGCTTCCGGCCAGGCTTTCTCTCGATAAAACCGGAGGGCCTCTTCAAAAAGGCGGACTCGCTCTTCTTCCTGGGGGGTGGCTTTCTCCTTTTCGGCGATTATTTCATAAATCCGCACCGGGGTGGTCTTACCCACCACGCGAACCACATCCACTTCCCGCAGGAGAAGTTCTTGCCGCACCAGGATGGCCGTACTTTCGCCGATTAAAATTGGTACCCGATAAATTTTGCAGGCCCCTTCCAGGCGAGAGGCCAGATTGACGGTATCACCGATAGCGGTGTAATCAAAACGACGCCGCGAGCCCATATTACCGACCACGGCTGGGCCCGAGTTAAGGCCGATGCGCATAAAAACATCCTTCCCGTATTTTTCCTTTAAAGCAGGCCGCAACTCCTCCAGTCGGCGCTGGGCCCGCAGGGCGGCGCGGCCGGCTCGCAGGGCATGATCGGGTTGCTCCAGGGGAGCATTCCAGAAAGCAATAATAGCATCTCCTTCGTACTTATCCAGGGTACCCCCTTCTTCCAGAATGATATCGGTTATTTCTGTCAGAAGTTCGTTGAGAAAACTCACCAGTTCCTCGGGCGTCATGGTCTCAGAAATGGAGGTAAAGCCGGCCAGATCGGAAAAGAAAGAAGTTATCTCCCGACTTTCCCCGCCCAGGCGAAGACGGCTCGGCTCCTCAACAATTTTCTCAATAACCTGGGGGCTGAGATAATGGCTGAAGACACTGCGGATAAAACGGCGCTGCCGACCTTCAAAAGCATAATTAAGAAGAGAAGCCAGGATAAAACCAAGGACAATAACTACCTCTAAAACCACTACTTCCACCCAGAAACCCAATCTAAATCCAAGCCAGGCCACTCCTGGAGGCAGCGCCAAAAGCACCAGCAGGCTCAACCCCTGGAGCCAAACACGGGTGAGAAGAGAAATAAGCAGGGAAACCAACAAGGAAAAAAAGAGCAGCAGAAAAATAAACATAATTTTCGGCTGGGGACGAACCCAATCTTGATGAAGCAGATTATCCAACGCAGCCGCATGAATCTCGACTCCAGGAGCCACCGGGCTGAGAGGCGTGGGCCGTAAATCAAGTAAACCGGGAGCACTGGCCCCGATGAGGACTATCTTGTTTTTAAATTCAGCCGGTGAGAGTTGCGGCTCCTGACCTTCCTGAATTTGGGCCCAGGAATTGATTACGGCTGCTGCTGAATAGGAAGGGTAAGTCCCGCTCGGACCATGATAATTAATAATTAAACGCCCTTGCTTATCGAGAGGGAGGCTCTTTCCCGAAAGTTTCCCGGAGGGGCTGAGATATTGGGCTAATCTTAAAGGAAGAGCCGGAAGAAGTAGTTCCTGGTAATAAAATGCCAGGGGAAGCCGGCGAAAAAGACCATCTTCGTCTGGTTTAAAGAAAACGTTTCCCGCTCCTCGGCAGGCTTCCAAAAATAAAGGTAAAGGCAAGCTTACTCCCTGGGCGCGGGGATAAGCCCGGGGCGGAAGCTCATTAGAGGAGAGACTGAGACGTTTTAATGCTTCAAGGGCAATCTCTTGATAAAAGTCCTCCTTGGAACTTAAAGCAAAGGGGAGAAAAACATTCCCTGCCTTCTCAATAGCCTGGGCCAAATATTGATCATCGGCCACCCCGTAGGCGGACCCTTCACTGAAGATAAAATCAAGAAAAATCGCCCGGGCTCCTGCCTGGTGTAAATAATCAATTAGAGCCGCCTGAAGTTGCCGCGGCCAGGGCCAGCCTAGTCCCTGGTGTTTTTCGAAAACATCCAGGCTATATTGGTCAATAAGAATCAAAACAATGTTGGGGTCGGCCTTTTCGGGTTGGGCCAACCATTTAAGCCGCAAATCCCATGATTTCCATTCCAGCGTTTGTAAAAATCCGCTGTATTGACTGGCCAAGCCAACTAAAATAACGATTCCGCCCAGAAGCAGCCCCCGGATTGCTCTCTGGCGGGGACGAGATTTTCTGCCTTTAC
>CAZQDE010000186.1:0-2115 GCA_964591485.1 uncultured Anaerolineaceae bacterium
TCGATTTCTCCGGCATGGCCGAGCAGGCCTTGGCCATTGGACGCCGTGGCGGCCTCTTGAACCAACTCCAAGAACAGCTGGATGCCTGGTATCTGGGAACTCCGGTGGCGCCCATTGTCGTCTTCGATCAGAAGGTTGGGGCGCGCTATCTGCAGGAATTGGCGAGCGAGGTAGAACGGCCTATGATGGAGGCCACGGTCTCCGTACGCGGTACACAGGTAGAAGTCTCGCCTGGACAGATTGGCCGCTGGGTCGATATTGCAGCCACCCTGAACGCACTGGTCAAGCCCATCGCCGAGATGCACGACGCTGCCCTGCCGTTGACGATCGTGGAGAAGTACCCCGTTGTGCTGGACGCCTCCGATGCCGCCGAATCCGCCCGTCAAATTCTGAGCGCCCCCTTGCACCTGACGGCCGACGAGTTCGAGGGGCTCACCTTGAGCCCCGAGCAGCTTGCCCCGCTGGTGCGCTTCGAGCGTCTCGAGAGCGATGGGGCCGGGCGCTACCTGGTGAAGCTCGATGAGGACGCTCTGGCACAGATTCTCGAGCCGCTTGCCCCGGATCTGGCGCGGGAGCCGCGCAACGCCCGATTCATCTTCAACGATGACACCCGCCAATTGGATCTGCTCGAGGAAGCGGTCACCGGTCGTACATTGGACCTGGCCGGCTCCATCCAGGCCATCCAGGAAGGTCTGCGGGGGGGCGAGCACGAGATCCCGCTAGTTTTCAGCTACGAGGAACCGGCCGTCGGCAGCCAAGCCACCGCAGAAGAATTGGGGATCACCGAGGCGGTCAGCGTGGTCTCGACCTATTTTGCTGGCTCGAGCGCCGCGCGCATCCAGAACATCAAGACCGCCTCCTCTGCCTTCCACGGACTGTTGGTGGGGCCTGGGGAAGTGCTCTCGATGGCCGATATTCTGGGCGATATCAGCCTGGATAAGGGCTACGCCGAGGCGCTCATCATCTACGGCGACCGCACCATCAAAGGCCTCGGCGGGGGTGTATGCCAGGTGAGCACTACGCTCTTCCGGGCAGCTTTCTTCGGCGGCTACGAGATCGTCGAGCGGCACCCGCATGCTTACCGCGTCGGCTACTACGAGCAAGGGCCCGGCTCACCCGGCCCCGGGCTAGATGCCACAGTCTTTGTCCCCGTTGTGGATTTCAGATTCCGCAACGATACACCCTACTGGCTATTGCTCGAAACCTATATCTACGGCAATCAGTTGCTCTGGAAATTCTACTCTACCTCTGACGGGCGGACGGTGAGCTGGAACCGGACAATCTCTGGGGAGGTCGAAGCCCCCAAGCCGCTCTATAAGGAGAATCCTGACCTAGAGAAGGGCGAGATCAAACAGATCGATTACGAAGCCGATGGCATGGATGTTGTGGTCTATCGCACCGTCACGCGCGGCGAGGAGGTTCTGCATCAGGATATCATTAAGACCCACTATCTCCCTTGGCGCGCGATTTATGAATTTGGCCCCGGCACCAAGCTCCCCCGTAACGTGGAGATCGAAAAATCCTGAGGCTGCCTTTGGCGCAGGTTGACATCTCCGCTCCCCTCGAGTATGTTCATCCCGCATCTTGGAAGGACGTTATTCTGGAGGCGACGATGATCAGCGAAGATCTGCTCGAAATCTTGCGCTGCCCGGCGTGTGTACGCGAGAAGGAAGGCCGGCTCGAACTTCATGCCGAGACTTGGCTTATCTGTCAAGAGCCGGATTGCGGCCGCAAGTACCCCATCAAGGACGACATCCCGGTCATGTTAATCGATGAAGGGGATAAATGGATCAACGTGGCCGTCGAGGATCTCCCCGTCCCGCCACCGGAGGATTGATGTCGGAGCAGAGCGAGCATTTGCAGGCCCTGCTCGCCGAGCTTGGCTCCGGCAGCGATGAGCGCGCCCAGCAGGCGTTAGAGCACCTCGCCGAGCAAGGCGAGAGCGTGCTGCCATGGCTCTTGCGCCAGCTCCAATCAAAGCAGCCTGATGATCGCTGGTGGGCAACCGCGGCGCTCTCGCTTATCGACCACCCCCGCGCCCGGGAAGCGCTGCGACGCAGCTTGAAGGATCCCGACCCCAGCGTGCGCCAGTGCGCAGCATTCGGGCTGCGCCGC
>CAZQDE010000187.1:0-2108 GCA_964591485.1 uncultured Anaerolineaceae bacterium
CGATGTGCAGGTAGAGCAGAACCCAGCCGGTCTGCTCGAATCCATCACCATCGAGATCCAGCAACACGGCACCATCGCCCGATCGCACCACCAGCCCATCGGCGGCCGCCACCAACCATTCATCCGAGGTCACACAGCCATAAGCTTGGCCAGGCGGAGCGAAGTCTAGCGCGGCCCAGGCCGCCCAATCACCCCAAGCACTGTGAGGCCCTCCCGTGAAAGACCAGGCCTTCCCCGGCTCGAAGGGAAGCTGCATCTCTGGTTGCTCAAGATTCTCGGGGACCAGCGGTTCGACCCGCCGGCTGAATGGACTCCCGAATAGATCCTCATAGGCTCCGGCAAGACCATCCGGGCCCACATCCCATCGCCAGCGATCCGCGCCATCTAATTGGGCGAAGAGCATCTGGACCGCGGCCGTCCCGGCATTGATGCCAGGGCCCGCAGGCACCACCGAGCCATCCGCGAGCAGGTAGGGCCCTGCCCATCCCGCCCGCCACGCGTAATAGCCGCGGTTGAGCATATCCGCCGCCCAGGACAGCTGGGCGAACAGCCCTTCCCAGCCCTGGGCCTGGTAACCCAGCGGGTAGCTGAGCGTCTGGGCTTGGACATCGGGGTGAGTCAGCCACCCGCTCTGGTACTCGAGCAGCGCCAAGAGCAATCGAGGGTTGACCGAGTAGCGCTCGGCCACGAGTTGCACGATCGCGGCGCCATCGCGCGGTTCCTCCTCCACCGTTTCTCTGTAGTACGCCAGGTAGCCACCCCTGCGCGCCGCCTCGGCCACCACATCGAACCCGACGCTTGCGGGCCCAAAGACCACTTCCGAATCGGGCAGTATCTTGTAGGCCGGACCCGCGGGCTGAACTACCGGCGGGGGAATCACGAGCCGCTGGCCGACGGCCAAGAAGTCCGCGTTGGTGATGCCATTGGCGAGCAGCAGTGTCTGTGTTGAGACGCTATAGCGCTCTGCGAGAATGCTGAGCGATTCCCCCGGCTGCACGTAGTGTATGAGCGCTTCTGTGCGAAGAGGAGGTGGCGTCCGGAAGACGTCAGGGGTCGGGCTGCCCTGGATGGGCTGTTGTGGCCAGATGGGGACCAGCACCGGCGTTCTGGTGGGCGCTCCCGTGGCGATCGATCCAACGCCTTCACCCTCGATGAGACCCACCCAGGGCGGGACCAGCGTCGGCGCCCGGTGCATCTGCGGGCTGGAGACGCATCCAGCCATGACTCCGGCCAGCAAGACAGGTAGGCCCAGGGCCAGTCCACGCCAGGACCCTCTACGGGCCAGGAATTGCCAAGCCTTCATCCGCATGAGGAAACGCGCACCCGCTTTCTTGCTATCGATCTATGGGGTCCAAGTTCCATGCCAGCGATGAGCCCGCCCCAGGGGGGCCGAGACGCTTTTGAAGCAAGTAAGCGGGTTCATGGATGCTACGGATTCGCCCTTGCTCGTCCTCATAGGTCCAGCGGCCTGGATCCTCGCCAAAAACGACATAGCCATGCCGCTCATACAATCGTCGCGCCCGGTCATTCCGTCGCGCAACCGAGATGATCGCTCGCTGGTAGCCCCGCTCCTGGAGCATGGCTTCGGCCTGGCGGACGAGATCGCCCCCGATGCCCTTACCTCGAAAGGCCGGCTTGACCCGGAAAGAGTGCAGATAGCCAGCCCGCTCACCGGGGAAGCGATTAAGCCAGGCAGACTGGAAGTGGATCAGCAATTGCCCTACTACTTCACCTTCCACTTCAGCCAGGAGGATCGCTCGCTTGCCCTGCTGAGCCTCGCGAAGCGCCTGACAATAAACTCGGCGGAAATGGCGGTATTCGCCGCCCCACTCCATGGCCTCCAGATCGGCCGGCGTGGCAGATCGGATCCGGACCCCGATGAGTTCAGCCATGGTTACCTATATTGCGGATCAGCCGCTCGAGCATAGCCCGCTCTTCGGCCTCAGATGTCACGCGTCCATCCAGCCAGGCCGCGCGCAGGGTCCAGAGGATTTGAGCATAGATCGGTCCCGGCTGAACTCCCAGCTCGCGCAGGATCTCTCCGCCCGCTAGTGGCGCCACAAATCGCCACTCCGACAGATAGCGGTCGATGGCCTGCCGCGCCAATT
>CAZQDE010000188.1:0-2103 GCA_964591485.1 uncultured Anaerolineaceae bacterium
GTTCAGCCAATAGGCTGCCGGAAACATAAGGAACAGGACGGTCGCGAACTGAAATCGCGGCCCCCATGCGCCACGCGAATGCCACCAATACCAGAGGCTGAACAGCAGGAAGTTGATGATGATCACCGCGTAGACGTTGATGGCGACCTCTCTCCGCTCTCTGAAGAAGGTTCTCAAGCCGAACAGCGAGAGAAGAACCGGCGGGGAATAGAGGAACAAGCTTCTCCCCGGGCTCAGGAGCAGCGCGGGGACGGATGCCGGCAGAGTGGAGATGGAGAAACTATCAGACAGAGGTTGAATAAGCCCATACCCCGTGTTGAAGATCGACCCGAACCGATACTCGTTGTAGAAGAAGAACAGGCCGACCAGGGGAGCTGCGCCAGCCGAAATCAAGAGCAATCGTTTGCTAAGGCTTCTCCAACCCTCCTGTCCTGAGATCCACTTCCAGGCGTAGGTGGCAAGCATGGGCGCAGCCAAGACCCCGAAGGCGACTTTCGTATTCAACAAGGCGCCATATAACAGGCCAGCCAAGAGTAGATATTTGCATTCCGGGCGTTCGAGCGAGTGGAAGTGGCAGGCATACATGCCCAGCAGGAGCAGGCTCGCCAGGCAGATGTCGAAGCTCAGTTGCGCATAGGCCAGCGCCATGGTGGCGAAGCCATACACAAGCGCAGAAAAGAGCGCCGGGGCCGGAGATATCCCCAGGTGCCGGAAGGTCGAATGCAGGAGGACAAGCGTGGCTGAGAGCACGAACGCGTTCGCGGATATCGAGAAGAGGAACGGGGGCTCAAATCCAAATCCGCTGACGTTGACCCTGTCGATGGTCCAGATGAGAGCCCTATCCATCCAAATCGTGGCCGTGTACAGCACCGACTGCCCGATCCCATACACTGCGTAGTAATTGCCGTCCGTGCCTCGCTGGACCCTGTTCTCCCCCGTCCCCGCATATTGGGGCAGGTCCAGGCGGCCCGATTGGACGATTCGCTCCGCCACCTGATACTCAAAATAGCCGTCCGATGAATGAATTCCGCGTCTGGCCACCAGCAGCAGCGAGCTCATGGCGAAGAGGAAGAAGGCCAGCCGGAAAGCCCCTCTTCGCCCGAGTCTGCGGCCTGGCGAATCCATGGAGGATCTGCGATGCGGGGTGGGCTCTGGCATCATATGCGGTGCGCGGCCCCCACGAAGCTCATGACGGAGAGTGTATGGCGCCAGTGACCACGGGTCAAGGGCGCAGGGGGACAACCGGTCAGAAGCCGCGCCGCCGGCATTTTTCCAACCCGCTTTGTGTGGATCCGGCCATCGACTGGCCGATGCAGGATGGGCAGGCGCCCATCGGCCATCAGGATCCCTCCCGCCGCAGCCGGGCTATCACCCGGCTGTACTTTTCTCCCAGCCAATCGCCGCTCGCGGCCATCCACTTCAGCAACCGGTCCCGGCTTTCCTCCAAAACCTCCCTGTGACCTGGATCTTGAGCGAGATTGGTCAGGGCATCCGGATCGGATTCGAGGTCGTAGAGCTCTTCGCGTGTCCGGTAAAGGTATAAATCCACGCGCTCGGCGATCCCGGGATCACGCTCAGCAGCCCGAAGCATCGCACTCCAGGTGAGGCCCTTCTGAGGTTCGGCGATGAATTCCGTCCTGCGGTTGGACCAGGCGTTGTAGATATAGACGTAGCGCCCATGATGCAGGGCGCGCGTGGGATACAGGCGCTCCGCAGCGGTCGCGTGCAGGCTGGTGACCAGCGATTCCTCCCCCGCCTGGCTCCTTCCCAGCATCAGATTCCGATGGGACGCCCCATCCAGGCCCAGCGGGATGGCCATGCCGATCATGTCCAGGAGCGTCGGAAGCAAATCCACGCCCGAGATGAAATGGGTGCGGTCGACCTTCCCTTGCGGGACGCGCCCGGGCCAGCGGACGATCAGCGGCGTGCGCGTGCCGTGCGGATAGCAGGTCGTCTTCGCAAAGGGGAAGGACATGCCGTTGTCGGAGAGGAAGAGCACGATGGTGTGATCGGCGACGCCCGACTCCTCCAGCGCCTTCAGGATCGCGCCCACCGAATCGTCGCAGCGGCGCACCGAGCTGTAGTATTGGGCGATTTCGATCC
>CAZQDE010000189.1:0-2060 GCA_964591485.1 uncultured Anaerolineaceae bacterium
CCTCTGTTATGTCAACAACATGCTCGATCCAAAGGAATTACCACGAATGGGGATATAATCCCCTCAAGATGGACGCCCATCTCTACCTCTCACCGCACCTGGATGACGCCGTCATCTCCTGCGGCGGGCTGATGGCCATGCAAGATGCGCGTGGCGAGCCGGTCTCCGTGCTCACCATCTTCGCAGGCGACCCTCCCCACTTCAGCATCAGTCCGCTGGCAGCAGAGCTGCACGCCCGCTGGGGGAAGGTCGGGCCCCCGATTGGCATGCGGCGGGCGGAGGACCGGTTGGCCTGCGGCCGGCTGGGCGCATCCGTGGCCCATCTGCAATTCCCTGATGCCATCTACCGCATGGATTCCCAGGGCAGGCCGCTCTATCCCAGGGACGAGGCGCTTTTTTCACACCCGGGACCTGAGGAGGAGACGCTCATCCAACAGGTGGCGGATTCGCTGCGCGAGATCGGTGTGGAGCAGGCACGAGTCTATTGCCCGCTGGCCGTCGGTGGACATGTGGACCACCGCATCACCCGCCTGGCCGCGGAGCGCCTGGGCGTGGTGATGGCCTACTATCATGATCTGCCCTACGCTTCCCGGGGAGAGAGCGTGCCGCCGGAGATGGGCGAGCCCCGTGGCCGGCTGGAACGAGCCGTGTTGAGCGAGGAGGCCATTGAGGCCTGGGCGCAAGCCGTGGCTGAGTATGGCTCGCAAATTTCCACCTTCTGGGAAAATCTCGATCAGATCTATGAAGAGCTGCGGGATTTCCACGATGCGCACGAGGGCCTGCCGCTGCTCATGGTGACCCGAGAGGGGAGCGGAGCCAGCGGGAATCCCGCCTAGCGAATATGGCACGCTGCTGAGGGGCGCGTTTCTGATTCTGGACACATCGGCGGAGTTATGCTATCATCCCCGCAGTCGCAAAGCGGGGCAGGCTGAGAGATGGCTCTCAGTTTTTTTTCATCCCTGCCGGGATGTGTTCTTTGCCAGATGGCGAGGGTACGGGGGCATGATGGTTAGCCAGACAGTCTATCTCACCGCTGAAGGCTATAAGAAACTCGAAGAGGAACTGAATAACCTCCGCAATGTCCGCCGGCAAGAGGTAGCCATGCGGCTTCGGGAAGCCATGGAAGGCGGCGAGTTGATCGACAACGCCGAGTACGAAGCCGCTAAGAACGAGCAGGCCTTCGTCGAGGGCCGGATCTTGGAGCTTGAGCACCTCCTTGCCCAAGCACAGGTGATCGAGCACACCGAGCCCTCCGAAGTGGTTGAGATTGGATCGACAGTTGTCGTGCGTGAGGGCAACCGCAAGCCCGAGACCTTCAAGATCGTGGGCGCGGCGGAGGCCAATCCTAAGGAAGGTTTGATCTCGAACGAATCCCCACTTGGCAAGGCCTTGCTCCAGAAGCGGGTCGGCGACATCGTCGATGTCAACGCGCCCGATGGGGTGCTGCGCTTCCGGGTAGTCGAGATCAAATAGCCCGAGGAATGCCACGCCAGCGCCCCGCACCCTGCGGGGCGCTTTTCGTGTACACTTGGCCGGACGAACGGCCGGATGCAGGCCGACCAGCAATCGAGGGACGCGAGTGCTATGAGGGAATGGAGCGAATTGGAACGCGTGCGGCTGGAAAAGCTCGAACGGCTGCGGGATCTGGGCATGGAACCCTACCCGCGGCGCGCGCAGCGCACGCACACCACGGCTGAAGCCATCCAGGCCTTCGAGGCCGCCGAGGGTGAAGACGAGGTCTCCGCCAGCGTGGCGGGGCGGCTGCGTTCCGTGCGCGAAATGGGCAAGATCATCTTCGCCCACATCGAAGATGGGGCGGGGAAGCTGCAGCTATTCTTCCGTGAAAACGAGCTCGGCCCCGAGCGGATGGCCCAATTCTCGGATCTGTTCGATCTAGGCGATTTCATGGAGGCCCAGGGCACGCTCTTCCGCACCCGGACAGGCGAGATCACACTGCAGGTGGCCGAATTCCGCATGCTGGCCAAGGCGCTGACGCCGCTCCCCGCTGCCAAGGAGGAGATCGTCGATGGCAAGCGTGTCGTGCACAGTGCCTTCGCCGA
>CAZQDE010000190.1:0-2026 GCA_964591485.1 uncultured Anaerolineaceae bacterium
AATTCATCTGGGCGTAACTCGATTTCCTGCCTTATACCGGCCGATCGAAACCATTCCTCTTGAACGATTCTGCCGAATATGTTGGGAACCATCTCCCCCTCAACCACCTCCCCAAACAGGCAGACGCGATCATGGGTGCAGATCGTGACGAAATAGGCTCCCGGGCGGCTATAGTCGTAGCCCTTCAACCTCAAGGAGCGCCGTCTTGGCGATTTGGGTTTCATGATCTCTCCCCCCATCGCTTGCAGCGGCTGGGAGCGCGGGATCTCGTGGCTCCAGCGCGCGTATCAGGGCCTCACGCACGCCGCCAGAGCTCATCCACGATCCGCACCATGCCCAGGGTGTCCAGCTCGCAGTAGTCCCATAGCGCCTGGCGCACCTGCCGGATCGCCTCGGGGTCGTGCTGCTCCCGCAGAGCCAGGAAGGCCTCCATCGCCTGGGTGCCATCGGCGATCTCCATGCCCTCGTAGCTCAAATCCGGAGCGAGCGCCGGCAGGACGGATTTCAGCGAAGCCGAGCCGTTCATCGCCGGCAGGTAGAGCCAGCGCTTCTTGAACGGCTCGATCAGGTCGACGATCCGCGCCAGCCGGTCTTCGATCGCCGCGCCGTGCTCGGGGAAGGCCACTGCCAACGAGCGCAAGACTCCAATCTCGAAGGCGGCATAGTAGGCCAGGATGGTCCCCTTGCCTTCGGTCTCCGGTAGAAGCCGTGCCAGCAGCTCCGGACGGGGATCCGCATGCGGATCGCCCAGGAAGCCGCTGTGCTCGGGCTGCGCGCCAGGCTCGCGCTGCACGTGCAACGAGTACTGGAAGGGCACGTGCGCATGCGGCCTCAATCCGTCGTAGGGCGGGACGGCGGTGCTGAAGGTTTCGAAGTCCAGGTAGTAGAGCGGGTAGGTCAGGCGTTCAAGGAAGTTTCGAAGCGCCTCCCGGTCTACGACCGGCTCTCTGGATTTATGCGCCTGGACGTGGAAGCGTGAGCGGGCCTGCAGGGGATAGTCCTCGGGGATGTCCTCGATGCGCACCACGCCCTGGTTGTAGAGATCGAAGGCCTTCTTCTTCCCGATGTAGTAGACGTCGAAGACGGAAGGCTCCGGCACGTGTCGCCAGCAATAGCCCTTGAAGTCGCAGGCGTCGGGATCGTCGCAGTAGGGTCCGATGTCCAATTGCGGCTCGGTGCCTTCGGCGAGGACGCGCTTGGCGGCCTCGATCTCTCCGGGCACCTGCGGGAGGATCTCCTGGATCCTCTCCTTCATCGGTTCCAGCACAAAGAGCGCTTGCAGATCCAGCTCCCCCTGGCGGGTGTACTCCCGGTTCAGATGCGCCAGGTAGGCCTCCTCGAGCGGGTAGCCAGCCTGCTCAAGCAGGTAGGCCTGTAGGGCGACATCCCACGCGTAGTGGTCTTTGACGTCGTTGCTGCTCTTGACCTCGGCCATCGTCCAGGCGTCACCGCTGCGGAGGAGGATGTCGACGAAGGCCAGCACGCCGTCGTGGAGGACGCCGGCCTCGTAGAGGACCTGTGCGCCGGCCTGCACAAGGTCGTGTGTGCGGCGCAGCGCGCCGGCGAAGTCGAAGGGCGCTTCGCGGGCCAGGACGCCCCCGGGGAAGAGGCTCCGGGCGAGCTCGTTCACCTGCTGGCCTTCCTTCATGTGGCGCTGGGCGGAGGGATCGAGGGGGTCGCGCAGGTCGGCGCGGAAGCGGTCCAGGTAGAGCGACTTCTTGCAACGCACGCCGCGCAGGAAAGAGGTCTTGGAGAGCAGGTGGGTCTCGGGCAATGGCCCCTCCTTATCGGCGTTGGTTGGATGATGGAGATTGTACCGGGAGAGGGACTTCGGTGGGAAACGAGCGGGAAGCTATTAGGCCCATCGAAGCCGGAGTTGGGTGTCGATCGGCCGACATCGGGCCTACGCGGAGCCGGTTGGGCCACCCATGATGGCCAGCCTATCGCGCATAGTAGGAGCGCACGGCCGTGCGCCCCTGCCTTCGTCTAGCCCGACATGCCCCTTCCTTCCACCCTCCGGCCGCAT
>CAZQDE010000191.1:0-2017 GCA_964591485.1 uncultured Anaerolineaceae bacterium
GCGGGAAAGGTTTGCTTCTTTATTTTAAATTCTTTCTCGGCCCGGTGAACTTCAACGCCGTGTTTCCGCAGTAAATTGACCAGATTGGCGGCGGCCAGGGGACGACGACCGTCGTTGGGAATGACCCAGGCAGCCGGTCCCTCGTTGGTAGCCTTGGCGACCGCCCGTTTGCTTTTCAAATAAAAATTGCGGAGGAATTTTTGGTGGTTGACGGCCACATGATGGAGAGCAAAAAGAGCGGCGCTCTGCTGCAGATTAATGTTGTTGCGGAAAGACCATTTCACCGCGGGCAAGGGAGGATTAGGCCGGTACCAGGCTCGGGTGGACTCAGCTTTTACCGTCCTGACCATAGTGTCGGCGCCGGTAGCGCCGAAAGTTTCATAAAAGCGACCCACGGAATTATGGGCCATGGCAATGTAGAAAGCATAACTTGGCGCCCAGCCGTTATAAAAGCCGTGGGTCCAGACGCCGGGAACGCCCCGCTTGGTCATTTCAGAAATTTCGAAATAGGCTAGTTCGTGCCATTCATCAATCATAATCGGGTCAAGCCAGGCGTTATAGGGTCCGGTACCGGTGGAAACATAAAGATAAGGCACTGATTCATGTAAATCATGCATGATAGTCGGGTGCCAGTCGAAATAGGCTCGCAGAAGGTTTTCGGTTAACTTCAGAGCGACTCCTAGAAAGTCGCGATTGTTGTCATGGGCCACGTAATTCCCCCAGTAAACCAGGGGGAGAGTTTTTTTGTCTTTATGCGCCTTTTTGTAAAGATAGGTGTCCACATAACGGTCCCGACCGTCCACTTCCAGAACCGGGGTGATCAGGACAATCAGATTTTTCCTGATATCCCGGTAGAATTGGCTCTCATCAACGGCCAGCCGGTAAGTGAGTTCCATAAGCATTTCCGGGGAACCGCATTCAGGTGAATGGAGACCGCCGGTCAGCCAATACACGGGAATGCCTTCGGCGATGAGCTTCTCCGCGGTAGCCTTGTCTATTTGCCGAGGGTCAGCCAGTTGAGAGAGAATTTCTTTGAGCCGGGGCAGGCGTTGGAGGTTGGCTTCTGAAGAGACAGCCACGGTCATCATTTCTTTGCCTTCGTCGGTGGGGCCAAGAGAAAAAATGATGACCCGGGGACTGGCCTGGGCCACCGCCTGGAGATATTTAAAGATTTCCTCAGTGTAATGCAGAATGTTGGGAGCACCGATGACTTCCCCCAGAATATCAGCCGGTGTGGGGACAGTATTTGAAGTGGGCAGATGGTCCACCAGTTCGGTCAGGAAAAATTTTTCGCTGGTATATTCAAGAATTTTTTTAGTATAGTCTTCATCAATTTTTTGCCCGGGAGGAGGGGAAGATGGACTCGAGGCTTCTGCCGGGGAGAGGGCCGGGTCAGCGGCCTGGAGGGGAGGAAGGGGATGGAAAGAGATAACCAGAAGCCCTATCAGCACCAGGGTCAAAAGCCGACCGAGTCGGGAGAGGTCGAGGCCCATACTTTTTTTGTCCGCGAGACCTAAATTTACTCGTGACATAAAGCCTCCTTTAAACAGAGATTAATAAGGGATTAATGGCTGAAACTTCTTTTTTTACTCCGGAGGGTTTTACAGTATAAAATCCAGGTGAGCAAGAAACATACATGGAGAAATTATGTGCGGAGAAGTCCTCCGCCTGAAGGAGTGAAGTCAGCCGCCTTTGATCAGCCATTTCTCAGCATTACTTCTTCTAGTTTTCTATAACTTTTTTCTCCGGAATGCAAATAAACTTGCCTTGATTGAGGCTGCTTATGAGGTGGAATTTATTTTTTCCAAAATTTCCAGGTCAGCTTGGTCGGCCAGACGCCCCGAAGCCTTTTTTGTTTTAATCAGGTCCTTTAAGCTGATAAAACTTACTTTTATTTGGCCAAATTTACCCATTTTCCGATTGTCCCAGATTTCTTTAAAATTCACCCCTTTAAGTGAAGTTAGCAGATCAATCCTGATTGGTTCATAGCCTAAGTGGATGATTATTCCAGGAGTAG
>CAZQDE010000192.1:0-1968 GCA_964591485.1 uncultured Anaerolineaceae bacterium
TCCCTCCCGTCGAACCGTGCGTGCGGTTCTCCCGCACACGGCTCACCGACGTCCTTCGCCGACGGCATTCGGCTTCACCCGCCACGGTCGGTTCGGCCGCGGCGCGACGACGCTCCCGTTGAGGTTGATCAGGCCCAAGTTGTTTGGGGAGAGATAGGCGACGAAGTGAAACCCGAGGCGCCGGGATTTCTTGCGACGATTTGCCACGAAGATTCCCAGGCGTGACACCGTATAGGTCCTGATCTTGTCGAAGGAGCGGGTTGAGTTTCCATATCGGAAGTATCCCGCCCATCCACGCAGGAACCGGTTCACATCATCGACGATCTCTTCGGCTGGCAGCAACAGCCGTCTTCGGTCCGTAAGGTCCCGGATGCGGTCGCGTGCTGCCTGCATTGCCTTGCGTGAGGGCCATCGGGCCAGGAACGTCAAGTGGCGTCCGTGTCTTCCCCGGTTGCGCACCCAGCGGTGGTGGAAGCCGAGAAAGTCAATGCCCTCGCCTCCCTCCCGCAGGTGCACGGTCCGGGTCTTGGCTTCCTTCGGCTCCAAGCCGAGTTCCGCCAGGATGATTCGAAGCAAAGTGAGCACCTCATCGGCCTCCTCCCGGCTCCGACACTTCACCACCAGATCATCCGCGTACCGGCAGAGCACTCCACGTCCCCGCCTTTGCCATGCCCGATCCAGCTGGTTCAGGTAGACGTTGGCGAGGAGGGGCGAGACCACCCCGCCCTGCGGCGTGCCCGTCTCAGGGTGCCGGACCATCCCTTCTTCCATCACGCCTGCTCGCAGCAGGGCGCGTAGGAGCTTCAGGACATGCCGGTCGCAGACCCGCTCCTCGATCACCGCCATCAATCGGTCGTGAGGGATCGCCTCAAAACACGAGGCGATGTCCGTCTCCACCACCCACCGACGTCCCCGCCAGGCCTCATCGATCAAGACCTGCAGGGCATCCTGAGCAGACTTCTTCGGGCGAAACCCGAAGGAGCAGGCCAGAAAGTCGGCTTCGAAGATCGGCTCGATGACGATCTTCAAGGCCGCCTGCACTATCCGATCGCGGACTGCAGGGATCGAGAGCGGTCGTCGCTCTTCCGTCCCGGGCTTGGGGATCCATACCCGCCGCCCAGGTAGGGGGCGATATCGCCCTTCCCGAAGGTCCAGCGAGAGCTCATCGAGCATCTGGCTCGCGCCGTATCGCTCCACGTCAGTAAGGGTCATCCGGTCGATGCCGGCTGTGCCGCGGTTGCGGCGCACCTGGTCCCACGCTCGCGCCATGACGTCTCTGCGGTAGACCTTGTCATAGAGCGCATGGAAGCGTCGTTTGGGGTCAGCCTTGGCCGTCCGGTCGCCCGCAGGGCATGCTTCGCGAAAGTGTCCGCTGCAGTTCTCGGACTTTGTCAATTGCGGTGGTCCTAGCCATTCCTGGCACTCACCCGCCTTTCCCTGCACTCGGACACGTGGACGAAGCAGCGGCCCTTCCCATCGCCTGGGGTTATGCTGTCCACCAGGCTGTTAGCGGTACTATGGCCGCCTCCGACGCCCTCCCGGCGCGCGGCCCACTTCCCGGCTCTTCACCGGTTATAGAGCAACGCCCTTCCGGCGGCTTTCCGCAGGCCGCCGGGCCGGGGAGGGCCTCCCCAGTTCCCGCCGTCACCCTCCGAACGTTCCGCGCCCTCTACGCCGGCAGGTCCCTCGGGGCTGCACCTCCAGGTTCTTGACCCCTTCCGTGGCCTTCACCCTGAAAGACCGGGCTCGGCTCCTGCTCTTCCCCGCCCAATTGGCGGGCACACTAACGGCGCGGCAGGCTTCGCTTCATGCTGCGGACCGCTCGGTCGCTCCCCCCGTGGGGCTCTTGACGCTGGGCTTCGACCTGATCCGTTTCCAGTCCAGGCCGCCAGCCTGTGCCCCGTTCGGGGTACCTGCTACCGGGCCTCCTGGCAGTTACCCGGGCCGGACTTCCACCGGCTGGCGACG
>CAZQDE010000193.1:0-1959 GCA_964591485.1 uncultured Anaerolineaceae bacterium
GTCGATGGGCACGAAGGAAAACTCACCCATGCCCAGTTCCTCGCCATGGAGCCAGGTCTTTAAGAAGCGTTGTGCATTGCCTGCAGAACATGGCGCCTGGATCTGGTCGCCGCCGGCCGCATCGTGGGCGATTTCCACTTGCTCGCCTTGGAGGTGCCGGTCATCTTTCTTCTGCGGCAGCCAGCAACGATTTGGATCAAGGCGACGAAACCAATAAGAAGCGAGAAGAGAGACATGAAGCGCACAATTTACTGGCTTATGAGCGCAACACTCACGCTGAGCATGCTCCTGAGCGCCTGCGGCCCACAGGCAGCGCCCGAGGTGCAGGAGCCCCCGGCGGCCGAACAGGCCGAGATGGCGCCAGCCGACTTCGATGCCGCCTTCGCCACCTTCCTGGCCGACATGCAGGCCTACAACACCATCACGCCCCAGGCCCTCAACGAGATGCTCGCCGAGGAGCCGCCTCCATTCATCCTCGATGTCCGCACGGTGGGAGAGGTGGAGAGGAAAGGCCACATCCCGGGCGCGGTGCTTATCCCGTTGAACGAACTGGCCAAGAGGCTCGAATACCTGCCCTCCTTCGACACCACCATCGTGTCCTACTGCGGCTCCGGCTGGCGATGCACCATCGCCCTCACCGCGCTGGAGGCTCTTGGGTGGGAGGATGTGCGCTGTCTGAAGGACGGGAGCTTCAGCGGTTGGGTCGAGACCGGCTATCCCATCGCCACCGGCGTACCGCAGGCCGAGCCGCTGAACGCTGCGCTGCCTGACCCGGCGGCCGTGGCTGCCATCGACGCCGTTCTCTCGAATATACCGAATGGCTTCGGGGGCATCACCGTCGAAGCTTTGAACAACGCCCTGGCTGAGTATCCCGACCTGATCCTGATCGACGTCCGCAGGGATGATGAAGTCAAGTCGAAGGGTGCCATCGAGGGCGCTCTCCACATCCCGCTCGAATCCTTCATGGACCGCAAGGCCGAATGGCCGACCGACAAGGATGCCAAAATCGTGGTCTACTGCGGATCGGGCCACCGCTCGACCATCGCCATGACGATGCTCTGGTCCTATGGGTATAGGGTAGTGCGAAGCCTCATGGGAGGGTTCGCCGCCTGGGTGGAAGCCGGATACACCGTCGCCGAAGTCGCCATGCCCTGAGGCTTCAAGCCGAATCCGCATCGCAACTGCAAGGGCCGCTCGAGTGGATCGGGCGGCCCTCATTTTGCTGGCGTTCCGCTCTCCAACCACGGGTCAGGAATTATGCATTGGGCCCAAACGGCTATTCAGCGCCTGCAAGGCTTCCCAATCGAGGACGCGCAACCGCCGCCACAGCGCTGGATCCCGGACGCGCTCCGAAAAATCGAGCCACTGCTTCTCAAGGCTCCGCCAGCGACTGCGCGGCAGGATCAACCAGATCCAAGGCTGGAGATCCAAGATTTCAGCCAGCGCCAGCGTCACCTTCAACGTTCGGGCCATTTGATAGTGACGGAAGCACGCCGGGCGGGGTCCGTCCGGCTCAGGGCGCGGCTCCAAAGCAAGATCCTCAGCGAACTTAGCCCCCGGCTCAGACCAATAGCGGCAGCGTTCGGATGGATCCTCTTGCGCAGCGTGAGCCTCCGGGCACCGGCCGCGCTGATATCGGCCACACACGCCCAGGCCGCCGGTGTGCTTCGTCTCGATCGCCAGCAGGTGGCGGCGGCCCAGAAGGATCAGGTCGATTTCGGTCTTGGGGCCTGGCCCATCCACCCGCATGAGGGCTTCCTCCAGGCCCTCCAGGCGGCATCCATCCACGCCAAAGCCCCAAAAGTAAGGCACCAGGGCATCCTGGAGCCGTTCGGCCGGCTGACGTGTCCCCCACAAGGGCCTGATGGACAGCAGCTTGCTTAGATCGACACTAGGCTGGCAGAGGGGGTAAATGAGGTTCCAGAGCAGCGCATTCTCAGAGCGCGGCTTCAGGAAGTT
>CAZQDE010000194.1:0-1954 GCA_964591485.1 uncultured Anaerolineaceae bacterium
AGTGCACCTGCGCGCCTTCATCCACAATGATCAGCGTGCGCTCGAACTGCCCGATATTGGCCACGTTCAGTCGGAAATAGGCCTGCAAGGGCAGGTCCACATGCACGCCGGGCGGGATATATACAAAGGACCCACCGGACCATACGGCGCTGTTAAGCGCTGCGAACTTGTTGTCCGTGTAGGGGATCACTGTGCCGAAATACTCCCGGAAGAGGTCAGGGTGCTGACGCAGACCATCCTCAATGGAGAGGAAGATCACCCCTTGCTTCTCGAGGTGCTCAAGCACGCTGTGATAGACCATCTCGCTCTCGTACTGAGCGCCCACGCCCGCCAGGAACTTCTGCTCGGCTTCGGGGATCCCCAGCCGGTCAAAGGTCTGCTTGATTGTGTCGGGCACATCGTCCCAGGAGCGGCCTTCCATCTCGGCTGGCTTGACGTAGTAGTAAATATGATCCAGATCAAGCTGGCTGAGGTCGCCGCCCCAAGTGGGCATCGGTCGTTCCAGGAAGTGTTCCAGCGCCTTCAGCCTGAACTCGAGCATCCATTCGGGCTCAGCCTTCATGGCCGAGATCTGACGCACGACCTCCTCGTCCAGGCCTTTGCGGGTTTTGAAAACCGAAACATCCTGGTCGCTGAAGCCGTAGCGGTACTCGTCGATACCTTCCAGATTCTCCAAATCCGAGGGTGCGGACATCTACCAGCTCCCTGTGCAACCGTCCCGCCAGCTAGGCGCGGCCGTTCGCCTTCTCGCGCAACCAGTCGTAGCCATGCTTCTCGAGGTGTTCTGCCAGATCCGCGCCGCCGGATTCAACAACGCGGCCATCCAGCATGATGTGCACAAAATGCGGCTTAATGTAGTTCAGGATGCGCTGATAGTGGGTGATGATCAGAACTCCAAGGTCCGGCCCAGCTAGTGAGCTCACACCTTCGGCGACGATCCGCAGGGCGTCGATGTCCAGGCCTGAGTCGGTCTCGTCCAAGATGGCGATCTTGGGTTCAAGCGTCGCCAGTTGCAGGATCTCGGCCCGCTTCTTCTCACCGCCGGAGAAGCCATCATTGAGATAACGTCCCGCGAACTCATGGTCCATCTCGAGCAGGTCCATCTTTTCCTTGAGGAGCTTCCGGAACTCGGGGATGGAGATGCCCTTGTCCTCGGAGTTCTCGGCCTTTCGGCGGGCGTTAATCGCCATTCGCAGGAAGTTCGCCACCGAGACACCCGGAATGGCCACCGGGTATTGAAAAGCCAGGAACAAGCCCAGGCGCGCCCGCTCATCCGGGTCCATGCCGACCAGGTCTTGCCCCTTGAAGAGAATCTGCCCCTTAGTCACTTCGTATGCGGGGTGGCCCATCAGGGTGTTCGCCAAGGTCGATTTTCCCGTGCCATTCGGGCCCATCAGCGCGTGCACCTCGCCCTGCTGGACGACCAGATCCACGCCCTTCAATATTGGGTTGTCGTCCACGGTCACGTGCAGATCACGGATTTCGAGTGCTTCCGTCATGCAAAGTCCTCCAGCAGCCGGACGCTGCGAATCTTGCCCACAGGCATAGGTTGTAATTATAGCACCAAGCCGCTTCAGGTGTCAATATTTGTCAGAAATATCAGAAATATTTGCGGGGATCATGGCGCGGCATGGTCGCATAATATTGATAAATATCAGAATTATTGACACCCTCTGCCCGTCATGCTATACTGCGCACGACATGACCTCAGGCACGCGCGATCTCATCATCCGGACCCTACGCAGCAGAGGCCGCTGCACGGTGAAGGAACTGGCCGAGGCAGCCGGCATCTCGCCGGTCTCGGTGCGGCACCATCTGGCGAGCCTCCAGGCGGACGGTCTCATCCAACTGGATGAGGTGCGTCATGGCGTGGGACGTCCGCGGCACGAGTTCTCGCTGACCGAGCAGGCACTCGAACTGTTCCCCAGCCGCTACTTACGGCTCACCAGCCGGC
>CAZQDE010000195.1:0-1935 GCA_964591485.1 uncultured Anaerolineaceae bacterium
AGGTGTTCATCGAAGTGCTGGAACCTGAGGCGACACTCTATATCCTGGGCGCGGGCCATGTGGCCCGCCCGTTGGCGAGGATGGCGGACCTTCTTGGCATGCAGTTGATGGTCATCGATGACCGGGCGGAGTATGCACAGCCCAATCATTTTCCCGCCGCTGCCAGGGTCGAGCGTGTGGAATACGATGAGACCACGGGCAACCTGGCACCGCTCCCGGTGCCGGGATACGGCGTGGTCTACGCTGTCGTGGCTACATGGGGCTGGGATGAACCCGCGCTGGATCAGATTTTGCGCTGGGAGCCGCCGCCGGCTTATATCGGCCTGGTGGCCTCCAAGACGAAGGCGCGTGTGATCCGTGAGCGCTTGCTCGAGCGCAGGCTTCCGCAGGAGGCAGTGGCCACGATCCGGGCTCCGGTCGGCCTGGATCTGGGCGCGGAGACTCCAGAGGAGATCGCCCTGGCGATCCTTGCGGAGGTGCTCATGCTCCGCAAAGGTGCCTCGGGTGCGCCACTGCATGATCATGGGGAGAATGGAGGCGGCCCGGAATGAAGAGGTTTGTGGGCGCGCTGATGCCCCTTCTTCTCCTCGCAGCGTGTGGGACCGCGCAAGCACATCGTCTGGTCGAATCGATCCCAAAAGCCACCCAGCCCGCCGTCGGACGCACACCGCTCGCCCCTGTGGAGCCGTCCCCTGCGCCGACCCAGGGGGAGCCCACGCCAACTCTGATACCCGCATGCGAGGAGCGAGAGGGTACTCTTGTGGCTACCCATTATCCAGGAGCCGTGGTGGAGATGGAAGTGCCGGTGCAGGTGTATCTTCCGCCCTGCTATGCTGGGGATGTCTCCAGCCGCTATCCTGTGCTTTATCTGCTCCATGGGTATCCGCACGATGAGCAGCATTGGCTCGGCCTCGGATTGCAGGAGCATCTGGATCGCGGTATTGGAAGTGAGGGCTGGCCTCCTTTTCTGGTGGTCATGCCTCTCCAGCCGGAACCGCTCTTCACGCAAAGCGATGGTGGTCCAGGCTCCTATGAACAGGAGTTCCTCGAGGGCGTGATTCCCTTCATCGATGCAACCTATCGAACGGTGCCAGAAGCCTGGGCCAGAGCTCTGGCGGGCATCTCGCGGGGAGGCGTCTGGGCGTTGGAAATTGGGCTGCGACATGCGGATCGCATCGGAACCCTGGCGGCCCTCAGCCCGGCGCTTGTGCACAACAGCCCGCGGCCGGCCTATGATCCCTTCGTCATTGCAGGAGCCCAGGAGGCCTATCCGGCGCACATCTTTCTGAGCGCCGGGGATGGCGAAGCGGTCTTCCGTGGAGAGATCGAGCGCTTCTCAGAGCATCTCCAACGCGAGGGACTCTCTCATGAGTTCCTGCGCCATCCGGGAGGGCATACCGAGGCCTCCTGGGCGGGGGTCCTCGATCAAGTGCTCTCGTTCGTTGTCGACTCCTGGCAATAGAAGGGAACAAATGTTCTGGCGGCGAGATATTCTGAGAGTGATTTCGGGTACAATGAGCGACGCCTATCCGACGGGCTGGCGCTGGCGCCTGAGGAGGGGAGAGTGAGCCATGACTGAGAAGGATGGAAACGCTTCGGACGTTATCATGGCGTACCGCAAGCGACGCGAGCGACTCGCACCGCTGATCTTGGGCGGCCTGGCGGTCGTCCTGCTTATCGTCGGGATCTTCCTGGTGGTGCTATGGTTTAGCGGAGAAAACCCCCCGGCGTTGCCAGGCTTTCTGGCATCGGCCACGCCAACCGCAACCGACACGGCGACGCCGCCACCGCCAACCTCCACCCCCACGGTCACGGACACGCTGGAGCCCACCCTCACACCGACTCCGGAAGGGCCTCTTACCTACATCGTCGAGCCCGGGGATACGCTCTTCTCGATTGCGGAGAAGTTTGATGTGGATGTTGTGCTGCTCATGG
>CAZQDE010000196.1:0-1933 GCA_964591485.1 uncultured Anaerolineaceae bacterium
GGGAAGTAATCCTCCATCGTTCCAACCCGATAAACATCCGCCGTGCAGCAATGGAGTCCGCCTCCAAATGGCGACACGTCATAGAAGGGGACGGGAACGACATCGAATCCGTGTTTATCAAGGAGCTCCATGACGGGCGTTTCGCTGGCCTCCACGCAAACCGTCTTCGGATCAAGCGAGAGGGTATTCATGTTCAGCCACCAGCTGCAGAAATCATAGGGCTGCTTCTTCTTGAGCAGCGATTTTGGAGCCTCGACAAGTTCCCAATCATTCCTCTTAAAGAACTCCAATTCCTTCTCGTCAAGCGGCGGCCGGGTTGGATTCACAAGCGCAAAGCCAGGGCGGAGGGGGACAAGGGTCGAATCCAGATGCCAAGGCAGTAATTCCCTGCGCCCTACTTTATGAACCCGATGATTGGGAAAATGGCGTCGCAACCACTCAATACCAGCATCATTGGTAACCATGGACTTCTGGACAATGAGATCCTTTCCGAAGCGAACCACATCGGCGGCGTCAAACAGCGGTTCCTTTTCAGTCAGTATCCAGTCGCCTTTTTCTGCGATCTCAAATTGCTCTTCTTCGCTCATTGAGTTCCACTTGTCCCACCAGTTTTCCTTGTAGGAATGGTCAGTTAGCCTCGGCTTGGGCGCCGCTTCGAAGCGAAAATTCGGATCTTCTTTGAAATACCGTTCGAACAGCGGCCGGTAGCAGATGAACTCAAACCAGCGGCTGCGATAGGACATCGTGGCTTCCAGGATCTCGTTGCCAACGGTGAGGAGAATATCCCGAACAGGCGCGCAGCCAAACATGGTTTCCTGTTGCCAATCAGGAGTCTGCACGGATTGGCTGAAGTCGATAGGTGTAGGTCTATCGACACGAATTCCGCGGCTTTCCAGCATCCTGGCAAAATTGTCTAGCTGCTCGTTGGCTCTGTCCTGCATTTCTTGCGGATAGGGGCCAAATTTGCCAAGCGGGAAACCGTCCTCCGGCCAATCTCGTCGAACAGCCGGTTCAGGCGCCTGGATCATTGTCCCATCCGCTCTTCCGACGATAACGTGCCTGAGCGGGTCCCACTCATTCCATGAATTCACAATCGTCGTTTGTTTTTCTTCCGCCACGCTTTTCTCTCCGATGTCTCTAGATGAGAGCAATCTTCCGGTGTAATCAGAAGCTCGACCAAGCTAGGCTAAGGCTTCTCAAACTCCATCGAATATAATCCCAATTGCTGTATTTTCTCTTCGATGGTCTGGTTGGAAAGATCGAAGACTTCAATGAGATCCCTCTTTATGATCCTGATATGGTTTGTGATAATCCGCCTCGCACCGCTGACATTCCGTTTAGCGATCTCAGCCAACAACGCCCTGTGCTCCTCATTCTCACGTTGCAGCCTGGGCCTCAAGGTATCTGGATCTCTGTAAAGGCCTTCATACAGCATCCAATCCGGAAACTTATTCCATACGATCTCGTACAACCGATTGACGGTTGTGCTTCCACAGCTCCTGCCTATTCTGCCGTGGAATTCTCTATTCATTTCCCTTCGCAAGGGCATGTCGTCAAGTGAGGTCAGCTTTTCCGCTCGATCAACGATCATCCGAAGACGACTGATTTCCTCCTCGGATATATTCACGGCGGCCAAGCCCACTACCAAAGGCTCTAGGAGCAATCTGAGACAATAGACCTCGGCGATATCGTCTTCATCAATCGGAACTACGCGGACTCCTCTATTCGGATTCCTTTCCGCCAGACCATAAGCCACAAGGCGATCTAGGGCTTCACGTACCGGCGTATGGCTAACTCCAAGTTGCTGCGCCAAATCCTCTTGCCGAAGCCAATCCCCAGGCTTGAAGTAGCCCGATAGAATCCGGTCACGGATCGCTTCAAATGCGAGTTCTGATAGCGATCGCCGCTCCCCACTAATCAATGGTGTGAGCTC
>CAZQDE010000197.1:0-1930 GCA_964591485.1 uncultured Anaerolineaceae bacterium
AGGCCTGCATTTGCTGCTCACCTATCTGTGCAACTACGAGTGCGACCATTGCTTCGTCTGGGGCAGTCCCCGCCAGCGCGGCGTCATGACGCTGGCGATGATCCAGCGCATCCTGGATCAGGCGGATGAACTGGATGAGATCGAATGGATCTACTTTGAGGGGGGTGAGCCCTTTCTTTATTACCCCGTCCTGCTGGCGGGTGCAAAGAAGGCTGCAGCCCGCGGCTATCGTGTCGGGCTGGTCACCAACGCCTATTGGGCGACCTCCAAAGAAGATGCCCGGATATGGCTTGAACCGTTCGCGGGCATGGTGGAGGACCTCTCGGTCAGCAGCGATCTCTATCATGGCGAGAGCGGCTTGAGCGACGAGGCCAACGCTGCGCTCAATGCGGCCGAAGTGATGGGCATCCCCGCAGACGTGATTGCTATCGCGCAACCGGAGGATATGAACGCTCGCCCGGCACGAGGTATGCTCCCTCCCGGCGAGTCGGCCCTGATGTATCGGGGCAGGGCGGCCGAGGTTCTGGGCCCCCACGCCACCACCCATGATTGGGCTTCATTCGACACCTGCCCTTATGAGGATCTCGCCGCGCCGGGACGCGTCCATCTGGACCCCTTCGGATACGTCCATCTCTGCCAGGGGATCGCACTCGGCAACATTTTGGAGGACCCCCTCACGGCAATCTTTGCCGGGTATGAGCCTTCTGCCCACCCCATTGCAGGGCCCTTGATCGAGGGCGGGCCGGCGGAGCTCGTGCGCAGATATGGGCTCGAGCACACGCAGGCCTACGCCGACGCCTGCCATCTCTGCGACCATGCCCGCCGTCAGCTACGGGCGCGCTTCCCGCGCATCCTCGCCCCTGACGCGATGTACGGCATAGACAAAGGCTAGGCATCTTTGGGGAGGACCAGCGTAGGCTTGTCGGGACTGGCAACCTCTGCTTAGAATGGCGGTCGTATTCTGGAAGCGACAGGAGGGGTGGTGGACAGGATGAGGTCGCGGGCACGCGTCTGGGCGCCGCATCTGGCGCTCGCACTGGGCAGCTTGGGGCTCATGTTGCTTGCCTGCAATCCCTCCGCCGCCTGGACGGCGCTGCTGGCAAGTGTGACGCCCACTCCCTCATCAACTTTCTCTCCGACCCCATCGGCGATGGCGACGAGGACGCATACCCCCACACAAACTGCCACCGCGAGCCCCTCGCCTACTCCATCCCTGACTCCGACCCGTACCCTAACGCCCACTATCACGCAGACGCCGACCATCACCCCCACGCCGACGATCACACCCACCCCCACGGCAACACCCATCATCACCGGCCGTGTATTGCAGCAATCCAACTGCCGCTACGGGCCGGGATCGGCCTACCTCTACGAATGGGGGCTCTATCCCACCAATCGAGTGACCGCCCTGGGCCGCAACCAGGATGCTACCTGGGTGTACGTCGATCCCTGGACCTATACGGATTATTGCTGGGTCAAGGCGGACTTGGTCGAATGGCGAGGCGATGTTCACGCTCTGCCCCAGATACGCACGCTGCTTCCCTACACCGAGTTCTACTGGCCGCCACAGAACGTGCGCTCAAGCCGCATCAGCCAGGACGAGATCATGGTCAACTGGGACCTGGTGCCGATGAGCCTGGATGACAATCGCGGCTATTTGATCGAGGCCTGGCTTTGCCAGAATGGGCAAGTTCGCTTCATGCCGCTTCACTTCTGGCGACCGCCAGCGATCTTGCTGGATGAACCTGGCTGCATGGAACCATCGAGCGCACGCATCTACACGGCCGAGAAACATGGCTATACGGAGTGGATTGCCATTCCGATCCCCCCGCACCCCACTCCCACTCTTAGGCAAGGTTCTGCTGTGGAATAGGGCGAACCAGCCTGCTTCATACGAAATTTGCCCAGACCAAGGGCCTGCTTTGGCCCT
>CAZQDE010000198.1:0-1929 GCA_964591485.1 uncultured Anaerolineaceae bacterium
CGGGGCACGGCAATGGGATGAGATCAAGCGCATCCTCCGCTCGGACAGGGCCTTCCAGCGCTTTCTGCTCATCCAAATCATTCTCAGGTTGGGGTTGACGGCCTTCTCCTACTATGCCGTCTACGTCGTGAGTGAACTGGGAGCGAGCGAGGCCCTCGCCGGCTGGCTGACTGGAGCGCTCATCCTGGGAGAGGTGATCATTAGCCCTGCCTTGGGCGCCATCGGCGACCGCAAGGGCCACCGCCTGGTGCTGCTTCTTGGCTCGCTGGGGGCGCTCGCCAGCGCAGCGCTCGCTGGCTGGCTCTCCACGATACCGGCCTGGTTTCTCATCTTCATCCTTGCCGGCGCGGGTTATGCCGTGAGCTGGACCACGACTATGGTGCTTACGCTCGAATTCGGTGACCCGCACAATAAGGCGATCTACATCGGCCTCTCCAACACGCTCGTGGCCCCCGGCGCGCTGGCGGGGCCCTTTCTGGCAGGCTGGTGCATCGAGACCCTCGGCTACGCGACCATGTTCCGAGCCGCAGCCGTGATCTTTCTGCTGGGGGCCTCCCTCAGCCTGAGCCTGATGCGGCTCAAGCATGAGCCACCCCCTGCCTGAGCCGGCCCGGTCAGGATCCTCCCGGGAAAGGGATCCCCAGGATGCGCTGCTTCGATTGCCTGTCCCATTTCATCTGGCCTCCTGATCTCTCTTGTCCCCAGTTGTCCCCCCACCGCCCCCTTCGGGGATGATATTGTGAAAGCGCCCCTCGCTTGTAGACTGAAGACGAGCTCATCGGCTCAACAGTCTCTGAAAGGAGGAGCGCTATGTCTCAATCGTACCTCGGAATCGATCTGCATAAAAGACGTTCGTACGTGGTTTTGATGGATGAGGGTGGGGATGTTCTCGATGAACGTGCACTGCCCAACGGTGACATGGCTGAGTATCTTGCCGAACGGGTTCCCCGGGCCACTACTGACGTAATGGAGGCAACCTTCAACTGGCCCTTCATGTACGATCTGGTGAGCGAACATGTCGAACGGGTGCTGTTGGCTCATCCCCAGAAGGTAAAGCTCATCGCTGAAGCGACGGTGAAAACGGATAAGGTCGATGCGCACACTCTTACCCATCTGGCTCGCACCGGCTATCTGCCCGAGTCCTATGCCGCGCCAAAGTGGTTGCGCGAGCTGCGTCGTTTGATGCGCCATCGCCAAAACCTGATCGCCGATCACACACGTCATAAGAATCGCATCCACAGCGTGCTGCATAGCTACAACCTCTCCTCGCCGCTAAGCGATCTATTTGGCTCAAAAGGGCGTGCCTTCCTGGCCGAACTGCTCTGCGATCCCGCGGGCCCACTCACCCCATCTGCGTGCCAGGTCATCGAAGACAGTATGGCGGCCATCGACTTCTACAACGAACGCATCCAGGGGCTCGATCAGGCCTTCAGTGCCTATGCCCGCACCGATCCGGCTATCGATCTCTTGCGCAGTTTGCCGGGTGTGGGTTTGATCTCCGCCATCACCATACGAGCAGAATTAGGCGAGGTGGAGCGCTTCAGGAATGGGCATCAGGTTGCCCGCTGGGCTGGCCTGACCCCGAAGGTGCTCATCAGTGACCAGATGGTGCGCCATGGGTCGATCACCCGGGAAGGCTCGACCTACCTGCGTCAGGCCATGGTCAGCGTGGCGCTGCGAGCGGTGCGCTTCAGTCCATCTATGCGCGCCTTCTATCAGCGCCTGGCCAAACGCCGGGGGTCTGGCATTGCCCGGGTCGCATTGGCCCGCAAACTGGTCATTCTTAGCTATCAGCTGTTGCGAACCGGCCAACCTTACCGGGAGGGCGATCGCTAGGTCCACCGGGGAGCCTGGCGCGAAGCTTGGCTCCTGGAAGCCGTGGGGATGATGAGGCTCCCCGGTGCTGGCCGAACAAATATCCTGCGCCAG
>CAZQDE010000199.1:0-1891 GCA_964591485.1 uncultured Anaerolineaceae bacterium
AAGCCTCACGGCTCCCCCCTCCCACACCACCGGACATGCGGGTCCGCATCCGGCGGTTCGTCAAACATAACGCAGTGAACAGTATCGCTCATTGAAACCAACGAGACCTAGGGATCGCCAATAGGAATTGCACAACGCTTCATGCACCACGGGCGATTTCGCCATGCGCCAGGGGCTCTTCCCTCCGGCTCCCAGGGCGGCGCGCTCGCGCGACACACCCAGAGAGACGAGTTCCCGATAGCGGGTTCTCCCCCGCTTCCATCGTTTCCAGGCCAGTTGCCTCAGCCTTCGTCTCAACCATTGGTCCAGCTCCTTGAAGACACTCGGTGTATCCGCCAGTCGGAAGTATCCGATCCAGCCCACTATCAGCTGATTAAGTTCTCGGATGATCTCTTCCAGCTTGCCCGTGCGTATCCTTCGGGTCAGCCAGCGTAGCTTCTCCCGCAGACGAGCCAGACTCTCCCTCGCCACACGGATCAGCACCTTGCCCTTGCGCTTGTAAAAGCTGAACCCTAGAAACTTCACCTGCTGGGCTCGGTCCACCTTGCTCTTCTTCCGGTTGATTTTCAGCTTCAGCTTCTTCTCCAGAAACCCGCCCACGCTCTCCATCACCCGCTCGCCCGCTCGGCGGCTGCGAACATAGATATTGCAGTCGTCGGCGTAGCGCACAAACTGGTGCCCCCGCTTCTCCAGTTCCTTATCCAGGTCATCCAGCAGGATGTTCGAGAGCAGAGGAGACAGCGGCCCGCCTTGCGGAGTTCCCTCCTCCGTCCTCACCACCACCCCGTTCACCATCACCCCGGATTGTAGATACCTCCGCATCAGCTTCAACACCCGCTTGTCCTTCACCACCCGCGCCACTCGCGCCATGAGCATATCGTGGTTCACCCGGTCAAAGTAGCTTTCCAGGTCGATGTCCACCACCCAGCCGTAGCCTTCCTGCGCATACGCTTGGGCCTGTCTCACTGCATCGTGGGCGCTCCGCCCCGGTCGAAACCCGTAGCTCTGTGCTGAAAAGTTCGGCTCAAAGAGCGCCACCAGCCTCTGCGCGATTGCCTGCTGCAGGAGCCGATCTAATACCGTCGGAACCCCCAGCAGCCTCACCCCTCCGCCCGGCTTCGGGATCTCCACCCGCTTCACCGGACTCGGTCGATACTGTTCGCTTTCGAGCGCTTCCCGGATCTCCGCCCAGTGGTCCCTCAGATAAGGGCGAAGCGCTTCCACCCTCATCCCGTCCACACCGGACCCTCCCCGGTTGCTCTCTACTCGCTTGAGTGCCCTTTCCAGGTTCTCTCGATCCCAGATCGCCTCCCATTAGCTCTGCGCCGGATGTTCCTTTGTCTCGTGCCGGAGACGGCTCAGCCCTCCGGCCAGTTCCCGGGGGCTTCACCCCTTTCGCCTGACCGCCAGGTCCCCTTCCCGGGGAAGTCTGCTTTCCTCGCTCGTCTCTCGATCTGCTCAAAGTACTTATCCTGCCTGACGTTCGGCCCTTCGCCCTGTAAGCAGGTTTCCCCACTCGCCTCGGATGGTCGTCACTCCATCGACTACTACGGCCTCTGCTGACTTCTGCGCTCCGATCAAGGACCTCTCGGTCCTTTCAGTCCCTCTGGGGACACAGCCCAGACCTCCCCGGGTAAGAACGTTGACTTTCCCTGCATGCCTGCCCCATTTACTGCTTTGGCCCTTGATCGCATTGGGCTTCATTGTCACTTGCCAACTCGCCCCGCCTCACAGCCTCCGATGGGGTTCGTGTCCCTCAGGTCACAGGTTTGCCTCCGGCTTCCTTCAGACCCCGCCTCACGACGACGCCCTTGCCTTCAGCTAACAGTTGGTGCGATCAACCTCCGTAAGGGTCTTTCACCCTCTAGCCAACGCCCATGCCGGGCGCACA
>CAZQDE010000200.1:0-1869 GCA_964591485.1 uncultured Anaerolineaceae bacterium
GTGCTCTATGCCCTCTATCATCGTCTAGTGCCGGCTCTGCTGGCAGTCATGCGCCGCCGGGGCCGCGCCCGCACGCGCGAGGCGCTGCATTAGGTGCCTGCTTTTTCCTCCCAATGACTATGGAAAGAAATCTCGACCGGCCAAATAGAGTGAAGCATCCTATAGGTCACGAGCCTGTCCTCGAGGCTTCATGGGGATCCCTCAGTCATGATCAAGCTACGGGATGACAAATGCGAAAAGCTCGTGCCCCCATGTGATTCAAAGCATGCAATGAGCGCAAGGAATTCCCATCCGCATCCGTTCTCTGCCCTGGCGCGTCGGCGAGGGCGAATCTCCCATAATCCGCAGAACGAAGCTGCGCTCTGAGAAGGCCGCCCACCCGATATTGGCCACCCTGAGTGGATCAGCGTACAATCAAGCGCGCGGGCCGCGGCCCTGCATCCGCAAGATCCCGCCCCTGGCCGCATCTAGGAGAGTCATGACCCCATGGTCCAAGAACGCAACGCCATCCGAATCATGACCGATACAACCGCGGCCCTCCCAGAAGAATATCTCCAGGAGCGCGGTGCCGGGCTCATCCACCAAGTCATCATCTTTGGAAACGAAACCTTCCTGGAAGAGGCGGAGCTGTCCTACACACAATTCTTGGATCGGCTCCGGACGAGCCCAGTCCTTCCCAAAACGGCGGCGCCACCTGTTCCGGAGGCAGCCGCGATGCTGGAGGCCCTCCTCCGGGAGGCCCAGACGGTCCTGTGCATTCACCCCTCCACCGACCTCAGCGGAACGGTCCGATCTGTCGAGACCGCCAAGGCGAACTTCTTCCCTGAGGCTGACATCCGCGTTCTCGATACCCGTGCGATCGGGGGAGCGCTTGGTTCGATGGTACGCTGTGCGGTCGAGTGGGCGGAGGCTGGCGTGAGCGCGGATACGATTATGCAGCGTCTGCATTCCATGATCCCACGGGCACGCACCTATTTCCTTGTCGATACGCTCGAATTCCTGCGCCGGGGAGGCCGCATCGGGGGCGCCGCGTCCCTCCTGGGCAATGCCCTTCGCATCAAGCCAATCCTTCACCTTACGGATGGGCGCATCGATGCATACGAGAAGGTGCGCACGCGTTCCCGAGCCCTGAAGCTCCTCGCAGATAAAGTCGCGCTCGAATGCCCTCGGAATGGTGAGGCCCATCTGACGTTAATGCATGCCGACGCGCCCGAATCGGCGCGCTGGATGGCTCAGGCGCTTAAAGATTCTCTTGGCCTTCGTGAAATCCCGCTCGTGGAACTCGGCGCCGCCATTACAACCCACGCCGGCCCTGGCACGCTGGGGGTCAGCTTCTTCGCCGCCGCCACGGGGGATACGGAAGGATGATAGGGAAGCGCTTCTCCCAATGGGCTGCCTCCCAACAGCCAAGCGAGGTAATATTTAATATATCGGCCTATTCGCAGGAGCTTATCGCATGACCCTCGCAAATCTCCCCCGCCAACGGATCGCCCATCTTCCCACGCCCGTGGAGCCGCTCCCGCGCCTCAGTCAGGCACTGGGCGGCCCGTCCATCTGGGTTAAGCGGGACGACCAGACCGGGCTTGCTTTCGGCGGGAATAAGACGCGCAAGCTCGAATTCCTGCTTGCAGATGCTCGATCTCTTGGCGCTGAGACACTGATCACGCGTGGCGCCCTCCAATCCAATCATTGCCGACAGACGGCCGCGGCAGCGGCGCGCCACGGATACGCATGCACACTGATCCTTGCAGGTGAAGCGCCATCCACCATAACGGGCAATCTATTGCTCGACCAGCTGCTGGGCGCAGAGATCATCTTCGCAGGCGATGAGGACCCGGAGCAGGTCCTCAAACAGGCCTTTGACCGGGC
>CAZQDE010000201.1:0-1833 GCA_964591485.1 uncultured Anaerolineaceae bacterium
CCGAGAAGTTACATTCGGCAGAAAGAGAGTTGATTTATAATGCATCCTATCTTCCCAGCGCGAGGCGAGCCTTGACTGACTTTGCATGCCCCGAATGCGGGCAGGCCATCCCAGAAGTATCCGAGGAGGGCATCCGAGTCTGCACACATTGCGGTGCGCAGCTCGAGACAGCCTCAAAGTGCCCTGCGTGCGGGCGCGCCAACCCCGCCTGGGAGCACGTGTGCCCCGATTGCGGAGAGCCACTAACGCTCTTCGGCACGCTCGAATCTCGCCATCGCGGTGCTGTCCAACCCTATCGGCTGCGCCAATCCCGGCTCAGGGCGCGAGCCTTGAAGGAGGCCGAGGGCAATCTCTCCGAGGAGCGCTTCGCCCAATTCGAGGAGATCGACCGCCGTCGCCTGGAAGCGCAGAGGGCCGAGGAACGTCTGCGGGAGCAGCGCGACCGGCTCACGCTCCGCGTCGTGGGAATCGCTTCCGCTCTGCTACTCCTGGCCCTGCTGGTCGTGGGCATCTGGATGGCCCGCTGATCATGCTTCGATCGCCCTATTCCGTCCAACTTCCGGTATACGAGGGTCCTCTAGATCTGCTGCTCGAACTCATCGAGCGCGCCGAGCTGGATATCACCAAGGTCTCCCTGGCTCAGGTGACTGATCAATATCTCGAGCATATCCGTGCCATGCAGGACACGTCCATCGAGAACCTCGCATCCTTCCTGGTCATTGCCGCAAGGCTGATTCAGATCAAATCCGAAGCGCTCCTGCCGCGACCCATCCTACGTGAACCCGGCGAGGAAGACCCGGGAGATGCCTTGGCGCGGCAGCTCGTGGCCTATAAGAAATACAAGCAAGTGGCCATCGCTCTGGCAGAGAGGGAAGCCGCCGGCCTGCGATCCTACGTCCGCCTGGCGCCTCCTCCCAGGCAAATCCCCACCAAGCTGGATCTTGAAGGCGTGCGCCTTGAAGACCTCCGGCGCGCCCTGCTCGAGGCGCTCGCAGCGCAACCCGAGCTGCCGGCGCTCCAGGGGAGGGTCGTTCCGCCGCGCGTTACGATCCGAGGGAAGATCAGGGAAATCGTGGCCGGCTTGAAGCGCGCACGCCGGCTTTCCTTCCGCTCCTTGGTCCGCAGCGCGCGCACCCGGCTCGAGATCGTCATCTCTTTCATCGCACTGCTGGAATTGATCAAGCAGCGGCAGATTGAGGTGAGCCAGGAGGCTCTATTTGGCGATATCGAAGTTACGCCCGGCCCATCCTGGGCCGAGGATCAAGAGCTGGCGTTCGATCTGGAGTTCGAGGAATAGAACCCCGCCGTAAGCAGCGCGACAGCCGCACCCGCCGCATCGATCCCCACATCCCGCAGACTGGATGTCCGCCCTTGTACAAAGGATTGATGGAACTCATCGCTGAGCGCAAACAGCACAGCCATGATGAAACCCAAACTCAGCCGATAGGGTAGAGAAAGCCGCGAGGGCAATGCGTAGGCATAGGCTAGGGCCAATAAAGCGTAGCCTGTGGCATGCCCGCCTTTCTTGATCCATAGGTCGAAGGGCCCGAAGTGCGGCAGCCGGCTGGCAGGCATCGAGGAAAGCGTGAAGATGGTGGCCATGAGAGCCAGCGCCGGTAGCCAACGAAGTAGCGGGGAGTTAGGCTGAGTACGCATAGGCGTCATTCTACCATCTGCTGCACCTACCCCGGGCCTGAACTCGAAGTCCTATGTGCATCCTTTCACATGGAATCGTGCGAGAACTGATACCCTTCTAAGATAGCTTGCTCCGGCCGGACTCGCCCAGGCCCATGCGGCAAAGGAATGCAGTCGATGACCAATCGCCTGTCCCAA
>CAZQDE010000202.1:0-1822 GCA_964591485.1 uncultured Anaerolineaceae bacterium
GTTGCCGATGGTGGCCGGCTTAGCCGCAGCAGCAGCGGCTGTGGATATATGGGCAACTTAGAGCGAAGCGCAGAGTTATCCACATATCCATCAGTCCTCCTGAGGAGCCAGGCCGAGGTCGGGGTGGAACTGAAGGACGATCTCCTGGTATTGTAGCAGCGTTCGAACACCCCGCCCCAGCGCGTGGCTGATCTCCGGGATGGTCAGCCCTTTGCGCAAGAGCACCTTCATACGCTCATAATCCGCGATGTAGCGGTCCACTGCCTTCAGGCTGTGGCTGGTCATACGAGCAATGTCCGGGGGAGAGACCCCTTTCTCATAGAGACGCAGGATCACACCTTTGTGGGTGGGGCTGCCGCCCTGGTCGAGGACGTAGCCTTTGATGAGCAAGATCTCACCGGTCCGCTCGAAGTGGTCCAGGATGCAGCTCCGCACGGTGGGCATGGAGCGATTGAGCAGCATCGAGAGTTCGGACAGGGACAACAGTAATCTTCCACCCGGGTTGTCCAGCCCCGCCTTCACCAGGCGAACCACACGACGTATGTCCCGCTCATGTGCCCATTGGCGAGCGTGCATTCCTTTGGGGCATCCCTGGGCCCGCTCGGCCAGGTCCTCGGCAGTGATCAGGGGCAGCACGGCGGTGATGGTGGGCTCCTCCTCGGCGCGTCTCCCAGTTCGAGGCTTGCGTCCTTCGTCCAGCGTTCCACGCCAAACCAGATGCCCTGGAGCCACACGGTTGGCGTCCCGGTAGTACTCGGCGTGCAGCTCGGCAATGTCATCGGCGATCATCTGGATCACCTTGTGGCTTCCCACAAGTTTATATTCGCTCTCCAGAAGGTGAATGATCGCCTGCCGGAAGGTGTGCTGAAGGGCAGCGCGGAAGCGATTGGTGCTCATTTCTCCCCCCTTTTTGAGCCGGAGGCGACCCCCCGATGGTCACCAGTGACCCTGTGCACCATCTCCTGCAGTCGTTCTCCGTACTCCGGCAGGTCGTAACGCCGGTAGAGGTTCAGGTACTCGTGGGCCAGCGCCTCTGAAATGCCCACCACATAGGCGATCTCGCTGAGCGCAAGGCCCTTATGGGTAAGCAACACCACCCGGCCGAAGGCCTGCAGGTAGCGCTTGATAGCGGAAGGGGAATGGCGGGTGGCCCGCATGATCTCGGTGTAGGTGTGCCCCCTAAGGTACAGCTCTACAATGGCCACCTTATGGCTCTGTCCGCGACCCACCCCACGCAGCTTCCCCCGGGTGACCACCCGGTAGCCCTCCGCCTCCAAGCAGGCGATGTCCGAGCGGATGGTGCGAGGTGTCACTCCTAACGCCTTTGCCAGGTCTTCCTGCGTCGGCTCGCCCCCTTGGTCCAGGGCTTCATCGATCAGGCGCAGGATGCGGGTCCTCCGCAGGCCAGTGCGCCCATGCTCCCTAAGCACCTCCAGATCTTCCTGGCCCGCATCTAGGGTCCAGGTGATCTCCACCGTCTCCATCTCCTGCAGCGGACGGCCGTGGGGCACGTCCGCTGCGGTGATCACCTGCCGGATCTGGCCCGGCCGCAGGCGGCCAGCTCCAGAAGCGGAAACAGCATCCAGGCCGAAAACCTCTTTGGCCAGGTCGAGGACGCCTTGTGAGACCCGCGGTGCCAGCTCAAATCCACACTCCAGTTCCTGCCGGAAGCGTTGGTCGAGGGTCCTAAGCTCCAGCCTGTCGATCACGTCCCGTCCCATCGCATGCCTCCTGTGGTGTGGGCTACCCGGCCTGAGTGTAGACCAAGGAGCCTCCGTCTCCAACTCCACCACCTCAGCAAGCGGAAGAATTTCCTAATTTT
>CAZQDE010000203.1:0-1822 GCA_964591485.1 uncultured Anaerolineaceae bacterium
TGCGGGGCGGTGTGTGGGCGGCCCGGAAGGCTTCCATGCGATCCGTGATCTGGTTGCCCAGGCCCATCCAATCCTCGACCAGCAGAACCAGGCCCCGCCGGTCGGGCGCCAGGGTGAACGGCCCGAGGAAAAGGCGCAGGAGCCATGGCGGCAGGGGCCAGCCGCTCAGGTCCACCGCCAACGCGGTGTGGCCCTGGTAGGCTTTGAGGGTGCGGCGGCGCCTGCGAGGCTGGCTTCCGGGGGGAAAGAGCCGCGAGAACTCGATCGGGCGTGAGCTCAGGATCCGGCGGTAGGAGACATTCAGGCGGTAGAGCGGCACGCGCAGGCAAAGATGATCCGGCCGGGGTTCGACATAGGCCAGGCGCGGTGCCAGCCGGGTGAAGGCCCACCCGGCCAACGAGAGACCGCCGGCCGCTGCCAGCCAGGTTTCCGAAAAGGGCGAGAGGGGCTGCGCCCATCCCAAGCGTTGCAGCGACCACAACCCCAGCAGAAGGGCGGCCAGAGCCAGGAACTTGCCCGGGTAGCGCGCCATGCTCATGCGGTACAGAAGCAAGGGGTGGCGTCTACGCATAGGGTTCCCTCGAGATTCTCGATGGCGGCAAAACCGCCGCGGACGGCTGGAGCGAACTGGAGATCGATATGCCCGCCGCAACCATGGTGCTAGCCCTCCGAGGCGACAGGCCTGCGCGCGGGGTAGGGGCAGAGAGTCCGCAGGGGACAGCGGGGGCACTCCGGGTTGCGCGCATGGCAGATCTCCCGCCCCAGCCGGATGAGGTTGAGGTGCACTGCGTAGTAGCTATCGGGCGGGAAGAGCGCGGCCAGATGGTTGTGGGCCTTCTCGGCGCTCATCTTGTCGGGCCGAATCTCGAGCCGGCCGCTGATGCGGTGAATGTGGGTGTCGACGGGGAAGGCGGGCTTCCCCAGCGAGAAGAGCAGCACGATAGCGGCCGTTTTGGGCCCGATGCCTTTGAACCGCATCAGCCAGTCTCTGGCCTGATCCGGCTCCCAGGTGGCCAGGAAATCGAGGTCCAGCGATCCGCGTTCGCGGCTGATCTGCTGCAGGATGGCTTGAATGCGGGGCCCCTTCTGATTGGCCAGACCCGCGACCTGAATGGCCTCGACGACCTGCGCTGGGTCGGCATCACGAACGGCATCCCAGGTAGGGAAGCGGGCCTTCAAGGAATCGAAGGCCCGATCGCGGTTGGCGTCGTTGGTGTTTTGCGAGAGGATGGTGGAGACCAATTCATCCAGCGGAGCCAGGTGCGGCCGCCAGGCGGGCTGGCCGAAGGCCCGGTCCAGCCGACGGCGGACCGCGGCGGCGCGGCGCCTCTGCGCCTGCATGGTTTGCTCTGGAAGATTTGCGGCGCTGCTCCTGCTCATGTCATGTGGGCAATGACCGCGCCGCCAAACGCGGAGGCGCTGAGCTTGGTGGCCCCTTCCATCAGGCGGTGAAAGTCGTAGGTCACCATGCGGGCGCGAATGGCGCCGCTCATGCCCTGGACGATCCGATCGGCTGCCTCCCCCCAGCCCATGTAGCGCAGCATCATCTCACCGCTGAGGATCACCGAACCGGGGTTCACCATGTCCTTATCCGCATATTTCGGCGCGGGGCCGTCACCCACGATGTAGGGGATAATGGGCCGATCGGGCGCCCGAAGGGAACTTTCAGGTGTGCGGATCTTCTCACCCCCGGGAACCTGCACAGACGCATAGGGCATGGGGGTCTCCTCCAAAGAAACTCCGCAGGAGCCTGGCGAGGCTGCATCCTGCGGGTGCGATGTGGTCATTATAGCGCATGCGGGGGTCAGCCCGAGCCGTCCCG
>CAZQDE010000204.1:0-1813 GCA_964591485.1 uncultured Anaerolineaceae bacterium
CCATGATGCGCGCCTTAGCTTGATTTTGGGTCTTGACAAAGCGTGTCCGAAGCCGCCGAAGGCGGCGAGTACTCGCGGGCACAGGTACCCACAGGGCACAGGGCGTCCGCATGATCTCACCCTCTCACCGCACGCCCTTGCGGCCACGCACGGCCCCAATGCATCGCCTCTCCCTCACCAAGCAAAGAAGCGGGTCAAGCGTTCGAAGAGCTCCGGGTTGTGCGCCTCGAACCGCGCCTGATAGCCCGTGACCGCCAGGAGAATGCCCATGACCGCTGTGTGGAGCGAGAGCAGCCATGCAAGCAACGCCAGGAGCAGCCGGCGCGCAGGCATACCGCGCCACACGCGCAAGGCATGCCATAAGCCGATGCCGGAGAGCAAAAGCAGCGTCGGAGTCAAGTCCATCAGATGACGCTCGGTGCTTGCTGTAAAGAGCAAGAGAGGGCCCATCTCCATCAAAGCCGCCAGCCCAAGAAATAGGTAGATGGATGACAATTCGCCATGATGCAAGGGTGGGGACGAAGAAGCCTCGCGCCCCCACGACGAATCCAATTCCTGCCAGAATCTCCAGAGCCAGTGCAAAAGAGGCACAGCTCCCAGAAGGACAAGCGGCGTCGAGAAGAGAAGGCCGACAACCTTCTCTGTATGATAAACAGTCGGCGCTGCGAGGCGCAGGAAGGGTATGGCGTATTTCCCCCACTCCGGCTTCACGAAGGGGAAGACGGATATGCGCTTCACGGGGTTAAGCAGATAATTGTAGGAATTCAAGGGAACGTTGCTGAAGGAAATCATGTTCTTGTAGCGTGTGGCCTCATCGCCGCGGCCAAGCTGATAGCGGTGCCCAAGCTCCCAGATCGAGCCAAAACGATCGTAGTTGTACCAGCCCAGGAGAAGCGCTCCCAGGGCCAAAACCAGCAGGAGAGGCATCACGCTCTGAAGCCCTCTACGCCATGTGCCTTCTTTAACCTCATGCCTTATCTTGTGCATAGCATAGGTCAAGGAGAGCACCGTAACGACGGGCGCGAGCGTGATCCGGCTACCCACCGCCAGAGACCAGCATATGCCGGCAACTGCCAGCCTCGCCCCCTGGCTGCCAGGCCGAAATTGCACCATCAGCAGGCCATAGAGGCCTGCCAGGAAGTAGAATTGCCCTCCCGCGATGGCTGCCTCATAAACCTCTGGTCGGCTCACCAGCCAGGGAAACGGCGTCGCCCATGCGGCGCCGAATGCGATGAGGGCGCCAGACCATAAGGGCGCGTCGGGAAAGAAACTCTGCCTTAAGCGCCATAGAAGCAGAAGAACCCAGAAGATCGATCCCGCTGTGAAGAGCCAGGCGAGGTGATGATCACCCAACTCTCCAGGAAGCAAAGGCTCAAGAACCAGAGCCGTCAACGCGGGCGCTGGACCCCAATAAACGTAGTACTTGCCCTGAAAGAGCGAGACGTCCCAGAGATGGGGAATCTCGGCCCTGTTTTCGTAGGGGTAGGGATCCTCCAGCGCGAGGAGATCAGGATGAGGCTCGACGAGCAGATGCGTCTTCCCGGCTCGAAATCCCTCGGCGAGCAAATGAAAGTAGCTGGTCGTGCCTGGCCAATCTGTCCAACGTCCTGCGGAGATGATCCAGGTCAGGGCTGCAACGGCGAGCAGGAACGGCACAACCACGGTGCATGCGAAGTCTACGCCCCCACTGACTCGACTGCGTCTCGCTTCGGCAGACGATACAGCTTCGTCTCTGCGCAACCGGAGGATAGCCCGATCCAGCGCCCGCTCCAGCGTCCTAAGCGGAAGCCCAAGCAGCCCGCGAAGGTAAGGC
>CAZQDE010000205.1:0-1810 GCA_964591485.1 uncultured Anaerolineaceae bacterium
GCAGCCCGATGCTCTCCAAGTTCCCACAGCAGCATGGCATGATTCGCCTGGTGGACGGGCCAATAGGGGTCGGCCTCCAATGCAGCCGATATCGACCGCTCAGCCTGCCTGAGGGCCGAAGCATCGAAGGCATCGATACCCACCCTGGCCTGAGCCAACCCGCATTGAAATCCATAGAACGAGAGGTCCGGCTGCTGCTCGTAAGCCCCGCATATTCGAGCGGCGCCTCCGTCAAGGTCTCCCTCCCTGAACTCGTCGACGCCGCGCCAATAAAGAAACGACCCCTTCAAAGTGTAGCCGGCAGCCACGATGGCGGCGACCCCCACGACGAGCGCACCCAATCTAAATACGACCGGCCTGCCGATCCGAACTAAGGTAAGTCGTTCGCCGCCCAGCGGGATCGACAACAGGAGAAGCACGGCCAGCGCGTAAAGAGGGCTTTGGAAGAGGTAATCGATCATCTGGTGAATCAGGATGACCGCCACGAGGGCACTGACCAATCCCTTGGCCGCGAACCCGCGCGCGGATGCATTCCGCCAGGCTGAAATCAGAGGCCGGAAGACCCGCACGAGAATCCAACCCAGGAGCAACAATCCGATCACGCCATATTCGCTCCCGATTTGCAGGAAGAGATTATGCGCATGATTGGTCGCGAAGCCCGGCGGCGCCTGCGTCTCAAGGGCAAAGTGCGTGGAGAAGCTGCCGGGGCCGTGGCCCAGCCACGGTGAATCCAGGAAGATATCCAGGGCAGGGGCCCAGATCCCGCTGCGCGCCGAGAGGAAGGGGCTGTGACCCGGAGAAAGACGCTGCTGGACGAGAAGCAGCCATGCGAACCCCCCGAGACTCGCCAGGAGAAGCGCCGATCCGGCCAGCAATGCCCTTACCTGAAACCCCCGGTCCTTCCGCTGGAACCAGGCTCTGAATTCACCATATCGAGGGGCGATTTGACTGAGAACATACACCGCAACGCCACCTGCCAGGGCAACCCATCCTGCCCGGGACGAGGTCAAATACTGAGCCAGCAGGAGCACGAGGATGGGAAACGCCCAAAGCAGGCGGAATGTCCTGCGCCTCTCCCTCCGAACGCGGTCCAATGTGAGCAACAGAGCCAGATTAAGGTAGCCGGAGAAGATATTTGGATGGCCAAGGAGCGTCCCGGTGGCGCGATAACCCGTCAGGATGGAGGCCACAGAGAGGTCGACGATCTGGTGTTTTTGAACAAGCCATAGCGCATAGAACCCAAGCTCGATGATCGAAAGCACGAACCCCATGGAAAGAAGCGCGCTGGTCCAAACCTCCGATGACCAGCCGCGCCCGATGGTATGGGAGACGAAGAAAGTGAGGATCAGGATCTGGAGAAAAAGGAGCTGAACCTCTATGGCCGGAATTAAATGCGGACTGATAGGCAGGAGGGCGGAACTATACAGGAAAAGAACAAGAAGGGGAAGGGCAATCGGCGTAAACGAAATGGAGGCTCGTTCTCCACGCACATCGACGGCAAGCCAGATGGCCAGCCCAAGCGAAACGACATAGCCAAACAGCAAGAACCCCGGCTGCAGGCTGCCAAAACAGATGGCCGCAACGAGAAGAAGGGTGATCGCGAATGCAAAGCGAAGCGTATTGCGGGTTGAATCGCGCAATCGAATCATACCCTCTTCCCTGCTGCTAACCCAGGCAGCGATCCCATTTTATGAACCTCTCTCGGCGAAGCCCAGGCGCAGGGCTTTTCTTCTCGACCGGGTCTACACCAGCAGCCGGCATCCCGCAAGCGGATGAGACCGACCCGCGCATTCTCCCTTCCTTACTCTCG
>CAZQDE010000206.1:0-1802 GCA_964591485.1 uncultured Anaerolineaceae bacterium
TGTCAACATCGGTTTAGAATGTCCCCTTTTCATCGGGTTAAAAAGTCCCCTGATCATCGGTTGAAATGTCTTCTGGGAATACTATTCAGCTCTCAAGCAGCACCTCCTTTTCGGCATCTTCGATCGGCTTGGGTTTGCCCAGGATCCCAGCTTTCCGCTTCTCTTTGAGACGGTAGCTCTCCCCCTTGATGTTGAGGGTGGTGGCGTGGTGAAGGAGGCGATCCAGGATGGCGGTGGCCAGGACGTGATCGTTGAAGATCTCACCCCAATCCAGGAAGCTCTTGTTGGAGGTCACGATCAGACTGGCTCTTTCATAGCGCCGCACCACCAGCCGGAAGAACAGGCTGGCCTCATCACGGGAAAGCGGCAGGTAACCGATCTCATCCACAATGAGCAATTTCGGGTAGGTGAGCTGCTTGAGAGCCCGTTCCAAGCGGTTCTCATGGCGAGCCTTGACCAACCGGGTCATCAGAGTCTCGAGGGTAAGAAACAGGACGGAGTATCCCGCTTCCACGGCTTTCACCCCTAGGGCCACAGCCAGATGGGTTTTTCCCACCCCGGGTGGCCCGAGGATGACCACGTTATGGGCTCGCTCGACGAAGCTCGTTCCGGCCAGCTCACGCACCTGACGTCTATCCAAGCTGGGCTGGAAGTCGAAATCGAATTGTTCCAGGGTCTTGATCCAGGGAAAACGGGAAAGCCGCAAGCGAGCCTCGATCCCCCGTTGGTAGCGTCCCTGCCATTCCGCTTCCAACGCCCGCGCGAGAAACGTCTTGTAATCAAGCTCCCGCTGGGCCGCCTGCTCACATACGGCATCCAATTGGGCCTCCAGATGGTCCATCTTCAGCCGTTCGAGGAGTGCAGCTAGCTCCATCTCGCCACCTCCTCGTAGGCCTCAAGCGGGCGTCGCTCCACGTTGAGCGCCTCTTGCCATAGCCGCGTATGGTGCTCCGGGGTAGTAACCCACCCCTCAGAGGCAGCGCGCAGCAGGTGGGAGGCCACCAACTGATCGCCATGGAAGACCCGCAGGGAGCCGTCCAGGCCGATGCGCACCACCACCGAGCGCCCCACAAGCTCTCCAGGAACGCTGTAGCGATTGCCCCGGACGTCGATGTAGCTATCCCAGGCCACATGGCGTATTTCCCGGTAGGAGCTGTCGTAGCGGCGATGGGGCAACGGTTTCAGAAGCGGAGCTTCTCGGGCAAAGCGCTCGATAACCACCTCCTTGAGCGTGCCATGCAGCCTTGGGTCCGCTTCTTCAGCCAACCACTGCTCGGCCAGTTGGTTCAGGTGAGCCCAACTCTCGAAGGACCGGTAGCGCTGGAAAAAGTTGTTCTTGATGTAGCCCACCATGCGCTCATCCTTGCCTTTGGTGCGCGCCCGATGGGGCCGGCAGGCCCGTGGGGTGAAAGCGTAATGGGCCGCTAGGTCCAGGAAGCGCTCGTTGAATCGGGGCTTATTTCCGCTCTTGTGCTCGACAACCGCTGTTTTCTGGTTATCGACCAGAACTTCCTCCGGCACACCCCCGAAGTACTCAAAGCTGCGGATCAGGCCCTCGTAGGTATGTTCGGCGTCTTTGCTGTCCGTGCACCAGAAGTCGAAGATCCCCGGAGGGGGTGAAAGCGCCGGGAGTAGGCCAACTGATTGACGTTGAAGTAAACCTTGACCTCCTGGCCCGCGACCTCCACCACAATCTCCCCCCAATCGTGCTGAAGCTGCTTCCCCGGTCCGGTCTCAAAGCGCACCGTGGCTCTGCTTGCCCGCAGCGGCCGCTTAGGGGCGATGTATTGGCGCAGGATGGT
>CAZQDE010000207.1:0-1786 GCA_964591485.1 uncultured Anaerolineaceae bacterium
GACCCAACCGCAAGGAGGGAGCCGCCTAAGGTGGGGCTGGTGACTGGGACGAAGTCGTAACAAGGTAGCTGTACCGGAAGGTGCGGCTGGATCACCTCCTTTCTAAGGGATGCTGAGCAAAGGCCTGTCGAAGATGCCCGCAAGGGCCGGGTCGGCGCTCAAAATCCAAAACCGGAAATCGCCTCCCCAGCGGTGAGGAGGCGTCCGGACCGAAGGCAGGATCTTCCTATCACTCCTCAGGGGTTAAGGTGCTATGGGCCTTTAGCTCAGTTGGTTAGAGCGTTCCTCTGATAAGGGAAAGGTCTCAGGTTCGAATCCTGAAAGGCCCACTGCTCGAGGCAGCCGCAGGCATGGGGATGTAGCTCAGCTGGGAGAGCGCTGCCTTTGCAAGGCAGAAGTCACGGGTTCGAGTCCCGTCATCTCCACCTGAGCTCGACAGGAGACGGATCGGGTTTGACAACGAGCGATCGAAGCGGAACTGAATAGCAAAGTAAGGCACAAACGCAAGGGGCGATTGCGGACCCGGCGGTGTGCCGGGTCCGATTGCGTCAGGCAGGTTGGACTGTCGGGGGAAGGCACGCAGAGATGGGTGCCTGCCCCGGGCGGGCGAGCCGCCGGCCCGGAAGTGAACAGAAGCGCACCTTAACAACCGAATAGTAATACGGAAGAACGCCGATTTCTCCGCATCACGTTGTGTTAAGCTACTAAGGGCGTACGGTGGATGCCTTGGCGCCAAATGCCGATGAAGGACGTGGAACACTGCGATAAGCCTCGGGGAGCCGTGTGCAGGCTGCGATCCGGGGATTTCCGAATGGGGAAACCCGGCGCCGGGACGCAAGTCTCCGGTGTCATCCCCTCGCTGAACACATAGGCGAGGGGAGGGGAACCTGGGGAACTGAAACATCTTAGTACCCAGAGGAAAAGAGATCATTCCGCTAGTAGTGGCGAGCGAACGCGGAAAAGCCCAAACCGACCTGGCTTGCCGGGTCGGGGTTGTAGGACCGGCAGATGGGAGTAAGAAATCGACGGGCTAGCAGAATGGTGTTGAAAAGCCAACCATAGAGGGTACCAGTCCCGTATGCAAAAGCTTGTCGACTCCCGCCGTGTTCCTGAGTACCGCCGGGCACGCTAATCCGGTGGGAAGCTGGGGAGTCCACTCTCCAAGGCTAAATACATTTGGCGACCGATAGTGAACAAGTACCGTGAGGGAAAGGTGAAAAGTACCCCTGTTAGGGGAGTGAAATAGAACCTGAAACCGTGCGCCTACAAGCAGTCGGAGGGCTAATGGCGGGTCTGTGCTCCTGGGAAACCAGGGTGTGCGCCGCTAGGCCTGACGGCGTGCCTTTTGGAGAATGAGCCGGCGAGTTAATCTCTGTGGCAAGGTTAAGGGAGTTACACCCGGAGCCGTAGCGAAAGCGAGTCTGAATAGGGCGTCCAGTCGCAGGGATTAGACACGAAACCGAGTGAGCTACCCATGGCCAGGGTGAAGCGAGTCTAAACGCTCGTGGAGGCCCGAACCTTTCGCTGATGCAAAAGCGTGGGATGAGCTGTGGGTAGAGGTGATATGCCAAACGAACTCGGAGATAGCTTGTTCTCCCCGAAATAGCTTTAGGGCTAGCGTCACGCGTTCAGTACCGGAGGTAGAGCACTGGATGGGCTAGGGGGCTTATCGCTTACCAAACCCAACCAAACTCCGAATGCCGGTACTCCAGAGCGTGGCAGTCGGACTACGGGAGATGAGTTTCGTAGTCGAGAGGGAAAGAGCCCAGACCATCGGCTAAGGTCC
>CAZQDE010000208.1:0-1773 GCA_964591485.1 uncultured Anaerolineaceae bacterium
CTTCGCCGATCCGGAGGTGGGTATGCTTCAGCGCCTGCGTGCGAAAGCCCCTGCCCGCGGCGAAATTCAGCGTTTGCGTGTTCTGATCGAACACCAGGATGTCGGCCGCATCGATCCCCAGCTGCTCGGTGACCTGGGACAACAGCACATCGAACGTGACGCGCGGGTCCAGGCTCGCGGTAATCGCCAGGTCGATCTTCCGGAGGGCTTCCAATTGGCTCAGCTGCCGCTCGATCTGATGTTCGTACCGCACGCGATCCGTGATGTCGATAACCGTGCCGATGATGGCGGGCCTCCCCTGATATTCCGCGCGACGGCCCAAGATCTCACAATGAATGACGGAGCCATCCTTACGAAGAGCACGCACCTGATATTGAAGGAGGTCCACTTCTCCGTCCAGCCTCTTTCTCAGGTTCTCGGCCACGAGCGGTAGATCCTCCGGGTGGACCATGGCGGTCACATTCATCTTTCCGATGATCTCCTCGGGTTTGTAGCCATAGGTTTCACAAAAGGCTGGATTGACGTATTGCAGGATCCCGTCCTGGACGATATAGACGCCAGCCAGGGAGCCCTCGGTCACGATCCGGAATCTCTCCTCGCTTTCCTTCAGCGCCTTTTCGGCCTGCATGAGATCGGTGATGTCTGTGAAAACGGCGAAGGTTCCGCAAAACCGGCCGTCGATGATCCATGGACTCCCGCTCACCAGCACAGGGATGCGGCTTCCGTCCTTGTGCAGAAGCTCAAGGACGTATTGGTCCCTCGCGCCGCGCTTCCGGCGCTCGTCCGCTTCCTGGACGATCCTGTGCTGATCCTCAGGCAGGATCGAAGTCCAATGCCGACCAACAAGCTCCTCCGGACGATATCCAAGCATTCGCGCGGCTGCAGGGTTGGCATATTCGATGTTGAGATTCGCGTCCTGCACCATGATTCCTGCGACCAGGTTCTGCAAGATCTCCTCGTTGAAATGCTCGAGTCTTTGCACTTCGCGCGCCGCCTCTTCATGCGCTTTGCTCGCTCTTAGCGATGCGATTCCATAGGAGAGGTCGTTCGCCAATATCTGGAGGAGGTCGATCTCCTCGGTGTCAAAGGCATCGGGCTCGGCTGCATATAGGTTCAATGCACCGAAGGCTTCCCCGTTCACGAGAAGGGGAAGGGCCACCGATGATTGATAGCCCCGCCGCAGGGCTTCGTCCCGCCAGGGTTCGTAATCAGGATCCGAGGCGATATGGCGTGCAACGCATGGCTCACGCGTGCGGATGGCCATTCCCGTGGGGCCGCGGCCTCTCTCGGTGTCGGACCAGGTGAGGTGCAGGTTTTCCAAATAGCCCTTCTCGAACCCATATTGGGCGACAGGCCGCACGCTCTTGTCCTCATCCTGCTGGGCCAATCCCACCCATGCGAATCGGTAGCCGCCCGCTTCCACGAGGATGCGGCAGATTTCCTGCACCAATTCCTGCTCGCTGTGAGTTCGGGCGATGGCTTGATTGCACTCGCTCAGCGTCCTCCAGGCGCGCGTGGTTCGCCGGAGGGCATCATTCATCCTTTGGATAGATGTGAATAAAGGGCCGATCCAGACGATTCCGGCCAGCATGAGCGCCGAGGTGATCAATGCGACGAGTTCGGCGGCCGGGTCCGGCTGAATGGCGGCCTCACCTGCGAGCGATCGCACAAGGGTAATGGACCGGCGGATGGTCATGAGAAGAATGCCGGTAGCGATCGCCAGCCATCCGGCCCTTCGCCGGGTGACGAAGATCAATCGTATCGCAGCGATCG
>CAZQDE010000209.1:0-1762 GCA_964591485.1 uncultured Anaerolineaceae bacterium
TGCGGGCTTTGGCCCGCCAATACGCCCGTTACGGCTATTGGAAGGCGCGCATGCTTCGGCGACATCTCGGGACGCTCAAGCCCCGCCAGGCCATCCCTGCCCTGTTCGTGGGGTCATTGCTGGCGCTAGCCGCACTTTCATCCTTTGTGGGCCTTGCTCGTGCCCTTCTCGGGGTAGAATTGGGTCTCTACCTTTCGCTGACGATCGGGGCGGGCGTGCTGGAGGCCTTACGACGCAAGGATGCCCTCCTGGCTGCGAGCTTTGCGCTTGCGCTCTGGACCATGCATATCGCATGGGGAACGGCTTTCCTGTGGGGGATGCTGGGGAGTGCATCCTCTCGGTAGATTGCATCCATTATGGCCCTCCCGGAGGCAGATAAGCAGGGCTTCGTGAGCCTATTCTGCAACCATTCTGGCAATGCCTTGGACCTGGGACGCATCCATGCAAACTAGAAACCGAGTAGCTGCTCCTGAGCCAACCAGCCATAGAGCCTCACGGCAATGGATGTTGCTGCTCCTCTCCATCGCGCTCTTCCTGGCCCTCTTCACGGTCTATGACCAGGTAGTCCATCGCAAGGGGCTGGATTACCTCTGGGATACTCAATTGCGCTTTCACCGCTGGATCCTGGAAGGGGTTTCCGTTTCGCCCTGGCAGTACCGCGTGTTCTCGCCCTACGTCATAGAAGGCATCATCCGGATACTCCAGGAATTGGGTCATCCGGCTCCCCATGCGCTTGTCTTCGTCGCTTTTCGCGTTCTGCAGAATATGGCGATCTTCACCCTGTGTGGTCTATATTGGCGTCGGTTGGGGGTTAGCCGGAACGCGATTATCATAGGGCTGATGTGCCTTGCCTGGGGAATGACCTATGCCGGATATAGGAGCCATCTGGCGTTCGACACTTATTCGGATGTGGTCTTTTACCTGATTGGAGGGCTATTGGTCTTGAGCCGCAGGGATTTCTGGCTGGTCCCGCTGACGGCATTGGCGGCGCTCAACCGGGAGACGAGCGCGCTGCTTCCCTTCCTCCTGCCTGCAGCAAGGCTTGAGGTGAGATCAAGATTGCATCTGGATCGCAAAACCACTGTGATCTGGATCGCCGGCCTTCTGATCTTTTGCATCATCTATGTCGGCTTGCGATTAACCCTCGGCCCTCGGGCAATCATGACTCCATATGACCGTACGATCGGCCTCGATCTACTTTTCTACAATGCGGCGAATCTGTATACCTATTTCTCGCTCTTTGCTACGTTTGCCTTCTTCCCACTGCTGGCGATGGTCCGGTGGAAGCAATGGCCCCATGTATTGCGCCGCTTCTTCTGGGTGGTCATGCCAATCTGGGTAGCCGTTCATATCTTTGCCAGCGTTGTGGCAGAGGCGAGGCTGTTCCTGGTTCCCTATGTCCTCATCCTGCTGCCGGCTGCCCTCATCTCTTTGGGTGGAGAAGAGGGACGGTTGCGGCGATTGGCGGCGAAGTCATCGACAGGGTGATGGTTGCTCTATGAGAGAACAAATCTTTGGATGGGAATTCGGCCTGTTCCATGCGAGTGCAGCGCTCGAGCAGGGCGGCAGGGCAAGGACATTGGACGGACTTGGGAGGTGGGTTTGAAGCAAGTTGAAGCCAGGCGCCGACGCTGGCGCCTCGGTTCAGGGGAGCGGCGCTTGCTGCTGATCCTCGGCGATCTCATCGCCGCGGCGGGGGCGACGTTTCTGGCGCTCTACTTCTGGGCTCAATTCGACTGGCTGGGCTTTTCGGTTGGTTTCG
>CAZQDE010000210.1:0-1755 GCA_964591485.1 uncultured Anaerolineaceae bacterium
AGGACCCTCTCCAGTTTTGCCCTGATGACCTCCTCGATCGTGCCTGGGCCGCCTATATGATGGTCCAGGCCAAGGGCGGCCTGCCCCTGCCGTGAGGAAATAGAGAAGCAGTTTTGGCTCTTCGGAAATGGCCCTGAACTTGCAAGGATCATGCGATGGACTCGCCAAGGAAAGCGAGCCCACTATCCATCTCATCACGCAAAGCCCTGAGGAGGAACTTGGGTGAGATTGCCCCCCGGGAAAGAGTGCTTTAGCATAGGGAGGGGTTGGCGGCGCCCATGATTGCCGCTCTATTCATCACGAAACAGCCAGAGGCATAAGATCTCCAGACATGCGTCTTCCGAAGAATGTTTTCTTTGTGCTGATCTTTATCCTGGTCTTGGCGGCTGCATGGGCCTTGCCTGCAGGGGGGATCCTCCATCACCCAGGGGCTTTTGACCTTCTCGAAACCTGGCAACCCCTTCCAGCGTTTGCCGAAGATGGACCGGTCTGGGGCGGCCTCAGCGCCAGGCTAGATCCGTATGCAGCAGAGGCCGCGCTTCAAGCAGATGCTGGCCAAGGCGTGGTTGTCTTATCGCTGCCCGAGCGGTCTCTGCAAATTCGGTCCTATCGCCAGTTAGCGGAGATGGTCGCAGAATCCTCAGCCGAGGGGCATTTCAACTCCCCTGCTATGCGAAATGGCGCGGCTGGATGGCCTCGGCAGATCCATCAGCAGGCGGAATTCCCGCCCCTGGTCTCCAACGGTGAATTCGTCTGGGGGCCGAATGTTGGCGAATTCGATGTGCAGGCCTTCTTGCGACGCAGAAACTCCCCCCTTGCTGCCTATGGCGATGTCGTGCATGCCTGGGCAGATTATGCCAGCATCAACCCCAAGATCTTCCTGGCCGTGCTGGAAGCCAATTATGGCTATGTGACCTCGCTGCCGGAGGATCAGGACCCGGCACAGATCCATCAGACCATCCAAGACACCGCTCTGGAAATGGCGCTGGCCTTTTACGAGCATCTATATAGCTGGGGCAGCCGCAGGCCGGCGAAGGTCGCCGCACAGATGACCGCCCCACCTGCGGTCGCGCTGGCAGACGGGTCGGTGGCCCAGATTGAGGCCGATATCCCCTCAGGGGGATTCGCGGTAGCCGCCATATTGGCCAAAGCGCGGCATTTCGAGGCCTGGTCACAGGCTGTGGGCGGCGGCGACGTTGGCTTCCTGGCGGCTTTGGGGGACATGTTTCCAGAGATAGACCCCCTGGATGCGTCCAATGACATCGACCCCCCATCGCCGCCGCCCGACGATTTCTTCCAGCTGCCTTTTCCGCTGGGCGCCACATGGCGGTTCTCAGGCCCTCACAGCTGGTACGGCGGCGCTAATTACCCAGATCGCTCCTCCATCGACTTCTCCACTCCGTGGTCGAATTACCCGGACCGGCCCTATAAGAACACCGTGGCCGCAGCGCCCGGAGAGGCCTTCATTCACGAGCCCAGCAACACCAGCATCCCCTGCTGGGTGGAGATCGACCACGGCGGCGGCTGGAGCACGAGCTACTACCATCTGGTTAATATCGGGCCTGCCGGCACAATCGGGGGTATGAGCCGCAATCAACTCATCGGTTCGATCGGCACTGAGATCTGCAATTATGGCTTCGCCACCGGCCCCCATGTCCACTTCACGCTCTGGTACAACGGTGCGCCCTATGACCTGGAAGGAATCAAACTCTCCGGATGGGCGGTCCATGCGGGCCCTGATGGCGAGGACCCCTA
>CAZQDE010000211.1:0-1699 GCA_964591485.1 uncultured Anaerolineaceae bacterium
CCGAAATTACCCAGGACGATCAAGCCCATCAGGATGTACATGCCATAAGGCCGCAACTGGCTAAGGATTTCCTGGCCTCGAGGGGGCAGGAAATACTCGGCCACTTTCTCTCCATCCAGAGGGTAGATCGGGATTAGGTTGAAGAAGAGCAGGATGAGGTTGATCCAAATGAACTCGACTAGAAAATGGCTCAGGAAATCGCCGCCCAAGCCAAAGCGAGACAGGCCCATCCGGAAGGGAATGGCCGCAACGATGGCCAGCAGAAGGTTGGAAAACGGTCCCGCGGCGGAGACCAGCATCATGCCCGCCGGATTGCGGCGCTGGAGCGTGTAGGGATTCACAAGCACGGGGCGCGCCCATCCGAAGCCGGCGAAGAGTAACATCAGCGAGCCCAGCGGATCGAGGTGGGCCAGAGGGTTGAGAGTCAGCCGACCATGCAAACGAGGCGTATCATCGCCGAGCTGGACCGCCGCCCATGCGTGGGCGAACTCATGCACGGTGAGGGCGACGACGAGCGTGATCAGGCGGGCGATGAAGGTGGAGAGGTTTCCGAAGCCAAATGTGAGCATAGCGGTGGGATTATACCATTCGGTCGAGGTATAATCCCGCGACTTCGCACGCCTCTGCGGGATCACAGGGAAGGGGCATCATGCTCACTGATCTGAAGATGAATGAAGTCGTTTGCCTGCGCAAACCCCACCCCTGTGGAAGTACAGAATGGCGGGTTGTGCGGTTGGGCGCCGATATCGGCCTGAAATGCATGGGGTGTGGGCGGCGCATCTTGCTCCCACGCCGCGAATTGGCCAAGCGCCTAAAAGGACGCCCCCCCGGTGGCGGGGAGGCGGGTTAGGGGCCTTCTGGTAGGGTCTGGCACCCTTGAGGCTGCCGGCTTCCTAGAAGTTGCTAATGATGTTGCTGAACATATTGCCCACGCCCGAGCCGTAGAGCGCAAGGACGACAATGACGATGATGCCCACCAGCAGAATCATCAAGGCATACTCCACCAGCCCCTGACCCCTAGGGGAGAAGTGGACCATAAAGGCCTCCAGCCAATGAACCTGATCCCGATAAATGCGCTCATAGTATAGGCCGAACCGTCGATCAGGGACAATAGCCCCAAAGTCAGCCAGTAGGGATGGCGTGTCCAAGACCCAGAGGGAAGGTGGCCGTGCACAAGCTCATGCTGCTCTTCAAGAAAACCGACGATCCGCTCGAATTGGAGCGCCTGTGGAGCGAGCGCTTCGTCAAGCGAGCCGAGCGTATGCCGGGGTTGCGCCGAGTGGCCGTCAGCCGGGTTGTGGGTGGGCCCGAGCCCGGGGATGATCTGCATCTGATCCATGAATTCTACTTTGACGATATGGCCGCGCTGCAAGAGGCGATGGGTTCCCCCGAAGGGCAGGAGGCGGGCAGAGCCTTGATGTCATTCGCAGCGGGTGCGGTGAAGGTCTATTTCGCGGAGCACCTCGAGGAGCCGCGGGGCGGCTAAGGGGGCAAAGGCATGGCGGGCGGAGCTGCGAAAGGCCCAGGCGGAGCACCTCTGCCCTGGGGCCGCGCTCAACTCGAGCGCTTCATGCGGCAGAGAGGCATCCAGGGGGAGCTCGTCCGCCCTGGCGCTCCGACGCCCACGGTTGCCAGCGCAGCGCTGGCCGTAGGCGCCGCGCCCGATCAAATTCTCAAGACCCTGCTCTTTCTCATCCGA
>CAZQDE010000212.1:0-1695 GCA_964591485.1 uncultured Anaerolineaceae bacterium
GCCGCTCGCCCCTACATGGCCGGTCGCGGGGCCGCGACCGCAGGGCGGAATCCAACCCGGCCCCGAAAGGCCGGGGCCGGTTGAATGCTTAGTTCCTATGTGATCGGAGCGATGGTCATCGCCGGGAGGCGTGACTCCGACGCCGGTTCCCGGCGTGGCTCCCGTTCCGCGGCCTGGACCGCCTCGAGCGCGAAGCCCCGTTCCCTCTTCGCGCCGCCCCATTGCGCGGGAAGGCATTCTCGGGCACGAATGCCCCGTAATTGAAGTCGGCCAGGCGGCGGCGCTCGATACGCGCCCCAACCGCCTTCTCGATGTCGCCGACCACCTGGCCATCGGCTTCGCCGGCAAGCGTGAAGGCCTCGCCGGACAGCTCGGCTCGGCCGGTGCGCCCGATGCGGTGCGTGTACGCATCGACTGTGTCGGGGATGTCGAAGTTGATCACGTGCGAGATCCCGGCCACGTCGATGCCGCGGGCGGCGACGTCGGTGGCGGCGAGGATGTCGAACCTGCCACTGCGGAAGCCCTCGATCGAACGCCGCCGTTGGTTCTGGGACATGTTGCCCTGCAGCGCCGCGGCGCGGAAGCCGTGCTTGACCAGGTCGCGGGCCAAATTGCGGGCGCGGTACTTGGTGCGGGTGAAGATCAACACCCGGCCGGTGGCCGTCTGCCGAAGCATCGCCAGGAGCAACGCCTTCTTGAGATTGGCGGGCACCGGGTAGAGTGCGTGCGAGACGGTCTTGGCGGGGGCGATCGCCCCGATCTGCACCGTGACCGGATCGATCAGGATGCTGGCCGCCAGCTGGCGCACGTCCGCCGGCATCGTGGCCGAGAAGAAGAGCGTCTGCCGCCGGTCCGGGACCAGCTTCAGGATGCGGCGGATATCCGGCAGGAAGCCCATGTCGCACATGCGGTCGGCTTCATCCAGAACCAGGACTTCGACATCTCGCAGGTCGATGGCACGCTCGCCGGCCAGGTCCAGCAGGCGGCCGGGGCAGGCGATCACGATCTCGACCCCCCGCCGCAGCGCTGAAACTTGGGCCTTCTTGCTCACGCCGCCGTAGATCGAAAGGCTGCGCAGGTTCATGCCCTTGCTCAGGTCTCCCGTCATCTGATGGATCTGTTCGGCCAGCTCGCGCGTGGGCGCGACGATCAGGGCCCGCACTTTGCGCCGCGGACCTTGGGTCAGGCGCTGCAGGATCGGCAACATGAAGGCGGCGGTCTTGCCGGTGCCGGTCTGCGCCAGCCCGATCACGTCCCGTCCCTCCAGCACAAGCGGGATGGCCTGAGCCTGGATCGGGGTCGGGGTGCTGTACCCGACCGCCTCGATGCGATGCGCGATACGCGCATCCAATGGAAATTGCTTGAAATTCACGAAAAAGTCTCCTTGACTCGGTTGAGCCAAGTCGCACCCTCAGCCCATACATAAAGCTACGATACAACCGGGATCGGCTGCGATCCATTCCTCAGCCGCGCCAACCGAACGGTTGCCACATTGGGACCATCACCGCGGTCCGGCGGTTGCGTGGTGCCCTGTTCGATTCGGTGGGAATGGGAAGAGGGGTAACGCCCCCATGAACGCCGTTGGGTCAGGTTCAGGCGGAGCGCCCAGGCAATGCATGCATTGTACCAGATAAACCTGACCGCAGATGGCAGCGCCGGAAAAGATAGGAAGTCCTTGATTGCGGCTGCGTCCCA
>CAZQDE010000213.1:0-1685 GCA_964591485.1 uncultured Anaerolineaceae bacterium
CCTTCACCGGCACCGCCAGCCACTTTCCACCCGTCGAGCCGAGGTCAAGCCAGAAATCGGCGTAGTTGCTCGCGCTGGCCCCTAGCTGTCCAAGGTCCTTGAGCTGATCGCCGTACAGCGTCAGGGGTGCTGTAGTCGGCCAGAAGATCAGATCCGGAGGCGTGCTCTTCACCTTGGCATCCAGGACGGCGGCATCGCGGGTCGATTCGGCCACGATCTCCACGCCACAAGCGTCGACGAACGGCTTGAAGATGGCGTTGATCTTCTCCTCCTCGGCCCCCGACCATTGATACATGACCGTGAGTTGATCCCCAGGCGAGATGCCACTGCAGTCGATCTCGGCCGGCACTATGGGGGCTTCGGTTTCCGGCGCGGGGGGCTTTGTGGGCTCCTCGCCGGGTGTGGGGGTTGCTCCGCCGCAAGCTGAGGCGAGCATGGCCACCACCAACAGTAATCCGATGAGCCAATATCTCTTAATCATCTCTTCACTCCTTGCCCCTTGTTCGACTACTATCGGGAGGTCAGACAGACCCCCCAAATCGCGAACGGCAAACTTTGCGGTATCTTTGGTGCAATCCTCCCTCCTCCCCGGGCCAGATTGGGTGCAGACTGACCCGCAAACACACTTTCGCTGCCTCACTTAGCCGATCCGGCAAGTGCCAAGGATGACCGCCGTGAGGTGCTCACGGCGCGTCTCCATCGCGCGGTTGCGCGGTGGTGCGGCGAGGGATCACTTCTGTCTGCAGCCGGACCGTCCTCGGCGGGGCCGACCGGTCGGCGATGGCTTGCAGAAGCAGGCGCACGCCCTCGGCGCCGGATTCAAAGAGCGGCTGTCTCACCGTGGTGAGGCCCATATACTCGGCAAGTTCGATATCATCATAGCCAACCACCGAAAGGTCCTTGGGAACATTCAGCCCCATCTTGCGGGCCGCCTCCATCACGCCTATGGCCTGTGTGTCGCTGGCAGCAAAGATCGCCGTCGGGGCGTTCTGCAAGCTGAGAAGGGCGATTGCCAATCGCTCGGCCTCGTACCGGCCATGTTCCCCATGCTGGTGCCAGACCTCCGCGGGCTCAATGCCAGCCTCCTGCAGCGCCTGTTGATAGCCCTGGAAGCGCATTCGGCTGGCCGTATAAAGGAAGGGCTCGTCGAAGGGATCGCTGATATAGCCAACCCGGCGATGACCCAGCGCGAGCAGGTGCTGCGTCGCCCTGCGGCCGCCCTCGAAATCATTGACAACCACTCGCGAGAATCCTTCCATCTCCGGGTTATTGACATCGATTAGCACAACCGGTACGGGCGAGGCCTGAAGAGTTTCCAGTTCCCCATCCCGGGGTGGCAGGGAGATCACCAGCGCTCCGTCCACGCGTTGGCTTCGGGTCACTTCGCGCAAGGTAGCATCGCGCCGCTCGGGCGACTCGACGCTGAAGACAATCAGATCGTATTCCGTGCCGGCGATGGTCAGTTCGACGCCTCGCAGGCGCTCGACCGTTGCGGGGCGGGTGAAGAAAGGGGCGATGGCGGCGATGGTGAGAGTCTTGCCGAGGGAAAGACGCCGGGCGATCGGGCTGGGATGGAAATCGAGGGCCTCGATGGCCTCCAAGACACGCCGGCGCGTGGGATCACTCACCTGGGGGCTGTTGTTGATCACGCGGGAGACAGTGCCCAATCCCACGCCAGCGACCCT
>CAZQDE010000214.1:0-1678 GCA_964591485.1 uncultured Anaerolineaceae bacterium
GAGCCAGGCAAGCTTGGACATGTCAGTATTCCATGTTCTTGAGCAGTTGATGGCAGATGTCGGCGTTCGGAACCCGCCCAAGGGTAACACGCCTCCGCAAGATCCGCCCCTTATCTTGAAAGTGGACTTCGAGGCGGCCTTTGCGGATGGAAACGTCACTCAATTGGCTCCATGCGAAGGACCGCGAACCTAGTCGAATGGCTTCGCCGCTCAATTTGAGGGGGCCGAAATCCAGGCTCTCGCCTCGCCGCAGCCGCTCCCGATAGCGGTCCAGGATATGCGGGTAGGCATGCTCCTTCACGTTCCGGACTAATTCTGAGAAGCCCTCCAGCGTGTGATCCAGATGAAAGGTCTCCCCCCCGGCAGTTTCAAGGCGCATGCTGGCCTGTTGGCGTGAGGGTTGGGCCGTCAGACCATAGCGGATGCTCGAGAGCCAGATGCGCTCGACCTCATCCCAGCGGGCATGGACGTTCCGGCCTCGGGCGGCAACAAGGATGCCGGCTGGATGGAGGCTGACCCGCAGTCCGCGGCGCCGGAGCAGCCAGAAGCCGCTATAGGCGGCGATGGCCAAGCCTGCGAGCGCAAAGGGCAGCGGCCTGCTGGCCCACCTCCGGACGATCGCCGGGCCAAACATTTGATAGGCAAAAAGGGCGTTGTAGAGCGACCATAATATTGAGAGGAGCAGTAGAGCGAGGCCTCCGGCGAGGAGCACGGTGTGGAGTAGTCGCAAATCCCTGCGCAGGCCATAGTGGCGGGCGCGAGGTTTGGGATGGGAAGCGCCTGGAACGGCGGCGGCGATGCTCATGGCTCAGAGGCCCGTCCTCCCAGCGTGGTCAAGCAGGAAGCCAGCCATGTCAAGGGCGATCCCCGTAAGTGCCGTCATGCGGCGGTCTGTAGGCGAGGAGGCGGCGCTTGCGCCCAAGCCGCCCCGGCTGCGAGAGCGGCCCAGATCCATTGGGTTCTTCTCAGCCGCTGCCCGGCCTGCAACAAGTTGGGGTCGTCCATTAGCAGAGGCTCGGTCATCATGAATCCCGACGGATGGCTTCGTGTACGGAGATTGGCTGGGTCAGCCTGCCGCCTTGCCATTGTACACCCGTCATCCGCCAGATGCGTGGAGGGCATGGCGGGTGGCTACTCTCTGGAGGAAACCGGCTTGGCGTGAGCCAGCTCGCGCGCTTCGGCACGCCGTCGGCCGCGCCCCGCCATGGCGGCCAGCCCGATGCTTAGGAAATAGAGCACCACCATAGGGAGCATTACCAGACCCATGTTCACCGGGTCTATCGTGGGGGTAGCGGCGGCGGCGATCACTGCGATGCCTACCACGGCGAAACGCCAACCTTGCAACAGGCTGCGGGCGCGGACCACCCCGAGAGTGGCCAGTGCATAGATGACCAGCGGAAACTGGAAGGCCAATCCGATCCAGAACATCAGGCCGGTGACGAAGCGAATGTAATTCGCGGGGCGAATGGCAGCGCTGATGCCCAGGAAGTTGAGCAGGAAGGGCAGCGCTGCAGGCAGCATGATGTAGTAGGAAAAGGCCATGCCGGCGATGAAGAGCACCGTTGCGGCCGGGATCATCGACAGCAACAATATGCGTTCCCGCCTGCGAAGCCCCGGGTTCAAGAAGGCAAAGATCTCCAGCCCGATGTAGGGCAAAGCCATCGCGAACCCGGTCAGG
>CAZQDE010000215.1:0-1609 GCA_964591485.1 uncultured Anaerolineaceae bacterium
AGGATTCCATCTTCTATGATGAGGGATTTGTCAAGCAGCCAACACCCGGCGTCCTGAACTCTCGGCTTCCCTGAGCCGCCCACCGCAACGTACCATCTGCTCATCTCCTTTCTCAATCCTTTACTAATCAATTGCAGCAGAGATCGGATCCCGGGCTGCTTATTTTTCAGAAGTTCTTTGCCTTGAACCAACTTCTATCCGTGCCGGTCGAGTTAGACCAGTCACCCTATGCTGCCTTCGCCGCAAGGCGATGGGGGAGGGAGGTGTGAGCGGAGCCTTCTCATAATCGGTTTCCCGTGGGAAACCCGTTCGAACCACGCCCGCTCACACCACGCAGCTCCGTCCTCCGATCGTCTCTAACTCATACAGAAGCCGCTTTTAGCACGGCTCCCTTCGGGATCTCACCGGTCTCAAGGTATCGCCAGAGGGCAATGAGCAGCTTGCGTGCAAGAGCCACGATGCCGATCTTCCGCACGCGGCTGCTCCCCTTTCCGAACCGCTCTTCGTACCAGAGGCTGAGTTCGCTGTCGGGTTGATGGATCAGCCACTGCCAGGCAAACTCTACTGCTAAAGAACGAAGACGCGCATTGCCGCACTTACTCAATCCCTTCTCCCGAGACGTTTCACCGCTTTGATGGGTGACGGGCTCCAGACCGACCAGGGCGCCGATCTCGCGGCCGTTCTGAAACTGGCGCCAGGAGAAGAGCTCCATGGCGAGCGGCCAGGCGGTGTGGATGTGGATGCTTTTCAGACGCATCAGGTCACGGACCATGGTGACGCTGGGGTGATCGGGGTTCCTGATAGCCTGACGCTGTTCCTGCTCGATGGCCTTCATCTGCTGCTCCACCATCCGAAAGCGTTCGTGTTCCCTCAGGAGCCGGTCCTTGAGCCCTGGAGGCAAGGGGGATCCATCCCACGTGCGGACCTGATCTATTTTCTCAGGGAGGTTACCGTTGACGGAGAGGCTGATGCCTTGAGATGCCAGCAAGCCCTTGATACGGTTGGAATGCTTGTTGCGTTCGCCACTGAGCGTCCATCGGTCCCGGTGCAGATGCCGCCGGTCCTCCGCGCCCGTACTGGGAATGCGGATTACACTCCAGACATCCTCGTCACCAGCATGGTAGCGGATGAGCATGCGCAGGAGCTTCTCCATGTCGATGCGATCGGTCTTGGCTCGGCGCCGCCTTTTTCTACTTTCCATGCTCCCGGCGTCGACAATGAGGCTGTTGATCCCATGGTGGATCAGGTAGCGATGGAGCCAGAAGCCTTCTCTGCCGGCTTCGTAGCAGCTGAGCACCGGGCAATCAGCCGGAAGGTGGAAGCGCCTTTTGGCGGCTCGGATCTCGCGTTGGAGCGCAGCGGTGTCACGAGCGGGAACATCGCGCTCGCGGGGCCGCTGGCCGAATCCAGTGGTGAAGCCCAGCTTCCAGCGGTTGTTGTCCAGCTCGATGGCCATATAGAGCACGCGTTCCAAGGTATATTCGAAGCTGCAGGTCGCTGCCGTGTCCATTGCTGTCTCCTTTGTCCGAAGGATTTAGCTGAAGGATACAGTGCAGCGGCTTGCGCGTTCAAGACGAGGCTACTCATAGCATCTCATAACCTGAAGGTC
>CAZQDE010000216.1:0-1605 GCA_964591485.1 uncultured Anaerolineaceae bacterium
CTTTGAACAACCCTGCCAGATGAGACAAAAGGAGGCCCAGGTCGGCTCTGGCGCCACCTTCATGCCCCATTTCCCCCGTTTTCCTGGCGATCAGGGTCAGGTTCGCAACCGTCGCTGCCATCAGGGCTTGAAACAGTGTCTTGCTGCGCCCAAAGTAGCGCGCTTTGCGCACCCCCAGTTGAACCATCCTGGCCAGGCGGTGCTCGCTCGCCTGGCGCATCCGCTGGTATTGCTGGAAATCAGGGCTAGCCTGCAACGCCCGCGCTTCCTGCAGCAGCCTTTCCTGAGGGTGCAGGCTCACCGTTCTGCCTTTCCCCGGTCCGGCCCGGGAGCACTGCGCGCGCAGCTCGCAGGCGTGGCACACCGCCCCGTCAAATTGGAAAGCCTGGCCTTTTTCATACTCGCCAGTGCGCGGCATCGTTCTGCCCACCGTCACCAACGTGCCGGTCACCTGCCCGGCGGGACAGGTGCAGGTCATCTCTTCCAGGTCGATCTCGAAATCTTCCTTCGGAAAGAACCCGCGGTTCGGCCGCTTGGGCACCCTGGCGATCAGCCTGCGCCCGGCCTGTTCGAACGCTTCCCGGGTCGCCCCGGCGCCATACGCGCAGTCGCCGATGGTCTCCTCCACCTGCAGGCCGGTGTTCTCTTCGCTCTGCTCTACCAGCTCCAGTGCCCCTTCGCTGTCGTATGCGTTTCCGGGCAGCACATCCACCGCCGTGATCAGCTGGCTCTCCGGATCGGCGGCGATCGCCAGCTTATGGCCTTCGAAGCGCTTGCTGGCGCTCTTGTGACCGTGCCGCATCTCCGGGTCGTGCACCGACACGATGCGGTCCCTGGACACGCCCTGTTTCAGGCCAGGACCGCCGTCGCCGTCCCGGTCGATATCCTGGCAAAGCAGCTGGGTGAGAAGCTCCGCTGCCCGCCTGATCTGCTCCTCCTGCTCGCTCCCCTGCGGCACCTGTGCCAGGGTCGTCCGGGCGATCGAAAGCAATCGATCGGCATCCGCCACAATCCCCTGCAGGAAGGCCTGGCGGGCGTCTTCGTCGTCCCAATCGATCTCCGCCTGGCCCTTGATGCTCGAGGCGAAGTAGCGCTCAAAGCCGTGCTCCCGTGCCCATCTGTCGGGCTTGATCCCGACGATTCTCTTGCCCAGCGTCCAGATCAACTTCTTGATCCCATCGGCCAGCAGGTTATAGGTGTCTTTCACCGCCCCCCGGCCCAGGATGTTGGTCGTGTCCAGCGCCGCCTTCAGCTTGCGCCCTTTGAGGTAGCCAGTTTCACGTGCGTATTCCAGGCTGCGTTGGAACACCGCGCGCGCCCGCTCGTGGAGGATGAGCTGAGCGCGAAACAGCTGCAGCGTGCTTTTCGCAAAGGGCCGGCTATCTACCTCGATCCCCAGCGCCACCTTCCAGCGCAAATCGTAGTCGGCTCTCGCTTTCGCCTCCGCATCCGAAACGCGATCATGCGTCTGCAGCAGCAGCGCTACTGCCAGAAGGCTGGGCGGCACGCTGTTGCGGCCGTTGTCCAGGCAGTAGAGCATGGCGAAGTCTTCATCGCGGAAAAGCTCCGAGCGATGCCGCGCCAGGAAGCCATAAAAGGTGTCTT
>CAZQDE010000217.1:0-1583 GCA_964591485.1 uncultured Anaerolineaceae bacterium
GCAGATCGTGACGAAATACGCGCCCGGCCGGGCATAATCATAACCCTTCAGGCGGAGTGAAAGGCGGCGATGCGTTTCACTCTTCATGCGCCGCCTCGACCGCCATTCTCACCTTCCTTCTGCCGCTGCCTTCGCATTTCCCGACCATCCCGCTGCCGGCGGACGGAATGCGGCCCCATGTCGTGGGATTGTCCGGTCGCGGCTGATTTGAATCCTGCGATGAATGAACCCAACGAGCCCGGGGCAGGGCTATGGGCGGTTCGCTCGTGTGGCGGCGACCGGCCCCTCGCCCCTACCTCCAATGTGGATCTGCCGCCACAGGCCTCGTCGAAGAGTTCATTGCAACCGGATGGCTTTCGTTAAGGGGCTACCAATAACCTCTGGGAACACCCGCATCAGCCCGTCCCCCGGAGCAGCTCTGCGGGAAAGTGCGTCGGCAGCACGTGTTTCAACCTGGCGTGCTGCTCACGGTCCAGGGTGACCAGTGCGCCCCCGAAGCGCAGGGCCACAGCGGCATAGACGGCATCGCTTCCCCGCAGCGCATGCTCGGCGGCGATCTGCGATGCCTGCGCCGCCAGGGTTTCGTCCAGCGGAACCAGGATCAGATGGGGCAAGCTCCTCAGGGCTCCCGCAAACTCCCTCGCCAGCGCGGCATCTTCCCGCCCGCGGCGGATGGCTCCCGCCACCTCCGGAAGCAGCAGTGTCGGGGAGACGAGCGGCACCCCGCGGGCCTGAAAACCAGCCAGCAACTCCCCGCTGTCTTCATGCCCGTCTTCGTGGGGGTTAAAGGCATTCAGGAATACGCTCGCGTCGATGATATATAGGTGCGCCAAATCCGCCGCCTAGCGCCGCATCTCCGACAGCAACTCCGCGCTTGTCTGGGGCGATCGCCAGCCCCGGCCGATCTCTTCGCCAAGCCGCTCCAGCCTGCCCCAGGCCTCCCGCTCGCCTCCAGGGGCTTCCACCGCCGCGGCGTCATCCAGGGGGATCAAGGCCGCCACGGGGCGCCCGCGATAGGTGACCACGTACCTCGCCCGCCGCTCCCGGATGGCGCGCAGGATCTCAGAGGTCTTCGCTTTCAGCTCACGCACGCCGACTTCAGGCATCACTCCTCCGAGATTCGATATGTAGTCTCATATGTGACTACATTATAGCATCATCATGAACGGATATCAACGGCGTGGAGAGATCAGGCCCTGCCTAATGCCTCTGGTGTGCCTCTCTCGGCGACGCGCCTTATCGCCTCCACGATCCTCACCATCCCCAGCGTGTCCAGCTCGCAATAGCGCCACAGGTCCTCGCGGACGCGGCGGACCTTCGCAGGGTCATGCTCCTTCCGCAGCGCTAGGGTAGTAGCTTGGGCATCGGATCCACTTATCCGCGCCATGGTTCGCCATGGGGCGGGGGCGTTTGCGAACCCGCAGCAAGGTTAGCCGGGTTCTCGCGGTCCAAATCCCACTGCAGGGGATTGTTCGCGATATATGCGCGGATGCGGTCTAGCGCTTGTTCATCGCGGATGATGTGTTCGTAGTAGTTGCGCTGCCAGACCACAGTGCCGGGTGTCCCACGGCGGGCGTTGATGC
>CAZQDE010000218.1:0-1573 GCA_964591485.1 uncultured Anaerolineaceae bacterium
TCGGACACGCTTTGTCAAGACCCAAAATCAAGCTAAGGCGCGCATCATGGATGGAGCTTTGCTCCATTCAGGATCACTCTTGATGGGCAATAGATCAACTCTCACATCTCTCCTTGCCGTTATGGAATGATCTTTGGTTTTATCGTTTGCTGTGCTTGGCTCTCTGGTTCAGATGATACGCTTCGTCATAGGGTTCATGAGACTGCCAGAGTTTCCACAGGATGGCCAGCCATCGATTGGCCAGACACCGATACGCGTGGTTTATCGACTGGCAGCGGCCGTACACCGTCTGAAAGTAGGCATTCGCCCAGACCGAGCGTTCCAGCGAAGCTCTTGCCCATTGCTGGGCAATATAGCGGAACTCCCGATCGCAAGCCCGCCGGAATCGGATGATGCGGCGTTTGCCGCTGCTGTCCGTCACCGGGCAGGTGCCTGCCAGGGCCTGCACACTTGAGGGTGAAGGAAAGCGTTCCCGATCATCCCCGAATTTTCCGAGAAGAGCAGGCGCCAGCAAATCCCCGGCTCCTGGGAGCGAGGCAAAAATCGGAGCATCGGGATGATCCGAAAAGAGATGTCCTAGTTCCCGCAAAGAACTGGACTTGGCCTTGAGTGTGCGCTGCAGAAAGGATGCGAGCAGGACCGCTTCATCCTGGAGGCTCGCAACCGTGCTTGCTGACGCTTCGGGATAGTCTGCCTGCAGACGGGCGAAGCAGGCTGCCACGCGGCTCTGAGGGTAGTGATGTTTCCGTGTGAATGCACGGAACAGTGCCTGTGTCAGTGCCTGAGCTTTCTGGGGTGTTGGGGTAGCTTTGAATAAAGTTCAGTCCGATCAGTGTGGGCCAGCCGGAAAAGACATTCAGCGCCGCCGGGTAGTAGCGCAGCAGCACACTGCGTAGACGGTTGGAGAGCCGCACGATCTCTTTGGTCAGGTAGTTGATGAGACTGACTTTGGCTCGGATGTGTCGGGTCAGGGGCTGATCCGGTTTCCAGGGCTGCAGGCGCCCCTGGTCCGTGCGAAGACAGTCGGCGATGACCAGCGCATCGCTGGCGTCGGAACGAGCACGGCTGTGGCGAAAACGGCTGCGGTTGCCCTTGATCGTGGTCGGCGGAACTACATAGATCCGAGAGTATCCTCGCGACCAGAGGAAGTCGATGATCAGGTTGTGGGCTGTCTCCAAGCCGATTATGCAGGAGTTCAGCTCCAGCCCCAAGCGCTGCCGGGTATGCTCCAGCTGTTCGAAACCCTCCAGTCCATGCGGAATCGTCATTTGAGCGATGGCTGCACCGGTTTCATTCAGGAAGAGCACATCGTGTTTCGCTTCACTCCAGTCGATTCCGATATATACTTTCATCAGGACCTCCTTTCAAGTCGTAGGAGAGAGGTCCATCGATCTGAGCGGGTCGCCATGTTCCTGTTAGGGCGTTCAAAACGCAGCACGCTTTTGACGGTGTGGCCCGCCAGGCCTGGGGGACGGTCCGAGGCAGGCGCTCGAAGCGCAGGAATGACAAGGTCCTCGATCCCAGGCCAGAGACCGATGGCTGGACAAAGTGAGAGTTGACTGCTTTCTCTTTG
>CAZQDE010000219.1:0-1567 GCA_964591485.1 uncultured Anaerolineaceae bacterium
TCGAAGGCCGGGACGTAGGGCTTGAGGTCCAGCAGGGGTGTGCCGTCCAGGATGTCCACGTCCTCGATCTCCAGCCGGGCGCCGCGCACCGCCACCAGCCGCACGAGCGAGAGCCCGACCGGGTTGGGGCGGGAGGGGGCGCGGGTGGCAAAGACGCCCCGCGGCCTGTCGTCCATGAAGGGCGTGACGGTCAGCCTCGGCGGCCCGGCGCGGTGGAAGAGGTAGATCAAGAAGATGTGCGAGAAGCCCTCCAGGTCGCGCAACCCCTCCTGGAGAGCGGGGTCGAGCGCCACCCAGCCGCGCACGCCGCGGGCGCCGGTGGGCTGGATGGGCATGTCCTGCGGGCTCTTGAAGGGCGAGTGGATCGTGCCGATCGGCTTCAGCTCGATGGGGTCCATGGAGACCTCCCCGGGAACGAAAAGCGCCGCCCGGAATGCTGCACAAGCCGGGCGGCGTTGGCTGGGGGTCGAGGATTCGAACCTCGGCTTACGGATCCAGAGTCCGCTGTCCTACCACTAGACGAACCCCCAATGCAGCGGGATTGTAACATAGATGCCCGCGGGCTGTCCACGATTCAGCCCGCCGCCTGCGCCTCCAGCAGCGCAACGGCGCGCTCGAGGCGCGCCAGCACTTCCTCTTTACCGATCAACAGCATGCTCTCGATCAGCGGCGGGCTCACGCGCTGGCCGGTGACGGCCACCCGCAGGATGCCGAAGAGCTGCCCGGCTTTCAATCCCAGCTCGTCCGCCAGCGCCCGCAGCGCCGCTTCGAGCGGCTCGTGCTCCATCGCCGGCAGGGCGCGGATCACCTCCGCCGCCCGCCGGGCGGCCGCTGCTGACCCGGCGGCATCCATCTTCTTGCCCACCAGCTCCTGCGGATCGGGCTCGACCGCCCCCCGGAAGAAGAAGCCCGCCAGCTCGACCGCCTCGTCCAGCGTGCGGATGCGCTCCTGGATCAGCGGCACGATCGGCAGCAAGCCCTCGGCCTCGACCTCGATCCCGGCGCGCTGGAAGAAGGGCGCCAGCCGCGCCGCCAGCTCCTCGGCCGGGAGGTGGCGGATGTGCAACCCGTTGAAATGGTCAAGTTTGCTGAAATTGACCGCCGCCGGGCTGGGGTTCAGGCGCTCGAGGGCGAACTTCTCGATCAAGGCCTCCATCGGGAAGAACTCTGTGTGGTCGTCGTAGGACCAGCCCATCAGGCTGATCCAGTTGATCACCGCCTCGGGCAGGTAGCCCATCTCGCGCAGGTCGAGGGCGAAGATGGCCTTGGCGCCCAGCTTGGGGTCGAGCGTGTCGCGCTTGCTCAGCTTGCCCTTGCCGGTGGGGCTGAGCAGCACCGAGAGATGCACCCACACCGGCTGGGGCCACTCGAAGGCCTGGTAGATCAGCACGTGCAGCGGGAAGGTCGGCAGCCACTCCGAGCCCCGCAGCACGTGGGTGATGCCCATCAGGTGGTCATCGACCATCGCCGCCAGGTGATAGACCGGCATGCCGGTGGACTTCAGCAGGATGTAGTCGTCGATGTTGGCGTTTTCGACCGTGATGGGCCCGCGCAGCAGGTCCACGGC
>CAZQDE010000220.1:0-1546 GCA_964591485.1 uncultured Anaerolineaceae bacterium
AGGAGTGTAGTATGCTTCCGGAAATTTCGCGAACTTTTCGGCCAGGTTTCTAGGCAAGGATCACGGCCGGCTTGTGGCGCTGTTCGATCAGATGCGGCGCAAGCGCCACCGGATCGTCTATGAGACCGCCAGGTTGGTAGGTGAGAAGGAAGCGCAAGAAGCTCTCGATCTTGCCAGGGAGTACGTTCACCTGCTGTCGGAACTTGCCACCAAGGACCTGGATTAGCGCTTTCCACCCAGGAATGCATAAGGCCAAGCCGGGAGGGCTTGGAGATCATATCTGCTTCAAGAATGCTTTGCGCCTCGCAGGGACTGCTGGGCGCGAGGGGAGTACCCTACGCTGCGCATAGGACAGGGAATGCCCAGTCATGCTCATGAGTCAGGCCTACTCGTGGATGACCTCATCCGGGGAATGCGATCTTCCCATCGGCGTCACCCCCCGTCCGCCCCCCTGGAAGGGGGGCTGCGGGGGACCATATCTCTTCCCCCGCACCCCCTCGGATATGGCCGAATGTACCCTGCTGCCCACTCAATTACTCACCGATCTGTCGCATTCCAGCCCTGAAGTGGATGTGCGATGCACAAGAATGGGCTGCATCGGATATGCATCGTATCCAGGGGGTGTGGGGGAGTGGAGTCCCCCACAGTCCCCCCGGTGGGGGGACAACAGGGGGGTGGAAATAGGGCCATGCGCCGCTCCCATCGGGGATCACCCCCCGTTCGCCCCCCTCTCCAGGGGGGCTGCGGGGGAGCATATCTCTTCCCCCGCACCCCCTCGGATAAGGCCCAATGCGCCGAGCTTCCCAGCCATATGCTCACCGCGCTGCATCATTCCAACCTCGCAGAGGGAATCAGTAGCGGTCAAGCCGCGAAAGCCCGTGTTACTCATCGCATCCAGGGGGTGTGGGGGACAATAGGGGGAAGAAAGAAATGAAGAGATTCGTCGGGAGAAATCGTGATCGCCGATCCGAGGACAGCATCGCGGGGATGACATCCATGCAGCCATCCAGCAGAGGTGCATTCATGCCCAATGCAAGGGCGAGCGGCCGCTCGCCCCTACACCTCGGGCTCCCGCCCGAGTCCGGAGGCTTGTCTCCGGACTCCAATTAGCACGGCCGGGCGTAGCAGCCCGGCCTGCTACTCGATGAGCAGAGGGCAGCTCCCACGCTGCCCGTATTGATCTTGGCCAGGCCTCGGATCCAGAGGGGTGGGGGAGCGCCCTACACTGCGCGAAGGACGGGGAGTCGCTCGCACTCCCCCTCGAAGGCAAGATATTAGTCTTCGATGCGAGAGCCAATCAAGCCTCTGCAATCATCAAGCATCGATTGAGCTTCCCACGCATCGCATCCAGGGGGTGTGGGGGAGTGGAGTCCCCCACAGTCCCCCCGGTGGGGGGACAACAGGGGGGTTATGCAAGGAATGGCGGAGGGAGGGTGAATTCAAGCCCCCTCACGCCGAGGAGATCATCATGGGGATCCCTCGTCCCTGCGGTCCTCGGACACGCTTTGTCAAGACCCAAAATCAAGCTAAGGCGCGCATCATGGAT
>CAZQDE010000221.1:0-1518 GCA_964591485.1 uncultured Anaerolineaceae bacterium
GTCATGCGGCCTCCGCTTCTATACTCCGATACGCAGCATCACCATGATGGCGGCCATGATGGGCAGGACCGAGAACATCAGCCGGATGGTCGGACCGGAGAAGTAGCGCGTCCCGATGGCGCCAATCTGGGCGCCGATGGCGGCGCCTGTCTGCATGGTAAGGGCAATCATGATATCGACGTTGCCCTTGAGCGCATGGCTGAGGGTCCCGAATCCGGCGGAAATGACGATTTCGAAGAGGTCGGTGCCGACGGCGATGTGCGTCGGGACGCCCACGAGATAGACCAGCATGGGCAGGCGGATGAACCCCCCGCCAACGCCCAGGAAGCCGGCCAGGAAGCCTGTGGCAAAACCCACCAGGCAAATAGTCCAGATGGATACGACAACCCCGGAGACGGGGAGGTGGATATAGGGGGGGACTCGCAGGAGGCCCGTATTGGGAGTGCCCTGGCTCAGGTCCAGCACACCGCTTGCGTTGAGACGGGAGGTGCGCTCCAGACGCAGCGCTCGCAGGCTTTCCCAGGCGGTAAAGACGCCGATGGCGGTGAGGATGACGATGTAGGTATAGCCGACGACCTGCTCCGTGTTACCAAGATGCTTCAACCGCTCAATCAGCCGTGCTCCAAGCTCGATCCCTGGGAGGGTACCAAGGACCATCAGCAACCCCAGCCGCAGATCGACGTTTCCCAGGGCGCGATGCCGGCGGGCGGCGACGATGGATTTGCCGGTCATGTGGGCTAGGTCGGTGCCGATGACGAAATTAATCGGCACCCCAGCCCAGAACATCAGCGGCCCGGCCAGGAATCCGCCTCCCACACCGAAGAAGCCGCCCAAGACACCCACGCCGAAACCGATCCCGGCCAGGATGAGTGGGCTGATCTCTACGGCGGAGATAGGAAAGAACATGGCCTACTTCCTCAAGCCAAATCGCCGTACAAGCAAGGAAGTGAGCCACTCGAGCAGAACGCCCTGGCCGACGATGGCCGCGGTAGCGACGAAGGCGTAGAGGCGGGGGTTACTCAAGAAGAGGTCGGTGAGGCGGTGGTTGGCAAAGCGCAAAATGAGCAGGAAATAAAGGACGACCAGCGGCGCGTAGATCGCAATCTCGAGCAGGAAGCTGCGGAGCAGCGGCCCCAGGGAGGGATCGCGGGGCGAGGGGTTGGTGTGTTCAGTCATGCCCGTACTCCTGTGCGCCTGCGCATGCTTGTGTAGGCGCGTCTGCAAGAGTCGACGGATCTCTCGGCCATTATATGCGCGTTTCTTCGGCCTCGGCGCGCGATCAAGGGTTGTTCCCAGCGGGAATCAGGTGCCCGCCCGAGCGGGGCTGAAAGCATGTTACACTCCAGGCGATGGATAAGAAATCGATGGAGACCCTCGATCTTCCGCGGATTCTGGATCGACTCGCCGCGCACACCTCCTTCTCGGCCTCGCGCCAACTGGCACAAGAGCTGAAACCTTCGATGGATTGGGAGGAGGTCCAGCGCCGTCAAGCCGAGACCCGCGAAGCCCGGCATCTTC
>CAZQDE010000222.1:0-1506 GCA_964591485.1 uncultured Anaerolineaceae bacterium
GGCGCCTCCCTCGGGAAGAAACGGGCACTGGTAGGTTTCGCCTTAAGTTGCCCTATAATGCGGCGTCCTTCTGTGACGAAAGGCCGCAGGGCGAGAATCGCCCTGGAGCTGTGAGGGCAAGAAAAACCACGACGAGGAGCCCGCCGAGCGCCCTTCGATTGGGATGCGTTCCTGGGCCCCTTCGGTATAGGGCGTTTCATCCGAGCCTCTCCCCACACTCTGGGCAGAACTTGGCTCACGGCGGCACCACTGTATGGCAATTTGGACAGGCGGCCCTAGTCTCGCCTTCCCAGACATCACTTTCCAGCAGTCGGGCGTCCTCCTCCGCCACCTCGGCTTTCTCCCAGGCCATGTCGGCCGTCTTGCTGGCCTGCGCCACCGCCATCTCAACCCCCACATCCGGGGCGAATTCCTGCAGCTTGCGAGAATGAGAACCGATGCGAGGTGAAGTGTGTTGCGGGAAGGCTTCGATCAGCGATGGAGCCAGCGAGCCAAGCAGCCCGTGAAGCATGACGAGATCTCTCGTACCATCTGCCGGGTGGCGCAAAAATATACATCTCTGCAACCCAGGACGATTGACAAGCGAGCCTGCATCTCCCGCCCACTCGGAGCTCAGGCTGGGCCAGATCTCCCGGCCGCCTCTGACGCCGGGCGCGATTTCTCCATGACGATGGCATCCTCACCATCCCGGTAATATCTCGACCAGCGGCCGACCGGCCGGTAGCCTTCCCGCGAGTACAGCGCATGCGCAGCCTGGTTCGAGACCCGCAGCGAGAGCCGGAGGCGAGGCATCGCCAGCCGCTCTTCGCACATCCTGAGCAGGCGGATGGCGATGCCCCGGCGGCGATAAACCGGATGCACACCCAGCGAGGCGATCCATCCCACTCCCTGCCGTCGGCGGCGGTCCCCGATCACAAAGCCAGCCACCTCATTCCCGACTAGCGCCAGCAATCGCACCGTCTCGGGTAAGATGAGAGCGGCCAGCATATCGGTCCACGGCCAGGCATCCCGCCCGAAGCATCGCCTTTCCAGGCGCAGCAAAGGAAAGAGGTCCCGCCATGTGGCCTCGCGCACGACCACCTCTTCCAGGGCGGGACCTCCGGGGTCAGCCTGGTTCAACTACCCCTCACCTCGCGTGAAGCGCTCCATCAGGCTCGTGAATTCCATGGGGAAGATGAATTTCGTCGCCGGGCTGGCGCCCATCTCCTTGAGCGTCTCGAAGTACTGCAGGGTCATCGTCTTCTGATCCACAGTCTGCGCCACGCTGAAGATCCGTTCCAGGGCCACCGCAAAACCTTCGGCTCGCAATCGCTGGGCCTCCCGCTCGCCCTCGGCCTTCAGGATGTTGGCCCGCTTCTCACCCTCGGCCTTCAGGATGGCGGCCTGCTTCTCGCCCTCGGCAACGTTGATCGCGGCCTCGCGCTGGCCGGTGGACTCGGTCACCACCGCCCGGCGCACACGCTCGGCGGTCATCTGGCGGTTCATGGCCTCCTGGACTTCCTTGGG
>CAZQDE010000223.1:0-1498 GCA_964591485.1 uncultured Anaerolineaceae bacterium
TCAAGCGTTGTCAGGAACAGAAGGTTGAATGGGCAATTTTTTCTGATCTTTATGGAGTTTGGCTTTCCGGTGAAAGGCATGAATGGTATGAGAAAAACCCTTCTAAAGTGAGTAATGAAGAATTCCAAAGGTTAGTGACTAATTTTGATCAAAGACTAAAAGATTATGATGTAATTTATTTTTACCACAATCCAGGGCGGTTTCATTCTCTCTATAAAAGATTAATAAAAGAATCAGCACTAAAAGATAAAATAAAGATGATTTCTCATTTATCGGATATCAAATAAAGAATTAATTTTGTTTATCGCAAAGGAGGGGAGAGATGAGTTTTAATTTGAAAGAATTATTACCCTTTTTTGAGGAAGTTGGTATTCACAAATACGGTGGAACGTTAGATTTTAGTTCTTTAGAGAGAATTATGGAGCCGATTAGAAAAGGAAAAGAAGAGTTTTCTTTGAAGCATATTAAAGCAGTTGAAAAGGATTTTGATTTTTTAAAGTGGTGGAAAATGCCAGAGGTTTCTGTGGAAGAGTTGGAAAAATTAAAAGGAATTTTTTTTGATCTAAAAGCAAAGGACAGCGAGGTAATTGAAAAGCTATTTGAGATTTTTAAAAACATAGAGATTGTCTCAGTTTTTCTTCGCCTCATTAATCCTTATTTTTATGGAGTTCTTAGTGCTCCTGTAGAGAACATCTTAAATGTTAGAGGGCCTTCTCAGGTGACCAGATATTTAAATTATTTAGATAACTTGACTGAACTTAAAGAAGAATATGAATTCGAACGAATTGCTGATGTTGACATGGCTCTTTGGGCTTTAGCCTGTATTTTAAATGAAAGATGGTTAAAAAGTAAATATACTGAAATAGTTGAGAGTTTTTCGCTTGAAATTAACCGGGTGAAAAAAATAGCTATAAGAAATGCCTTATTAGAGATAGAGCGGGAGGAACTTCGGTATTTAGAAATGGCTGAATTATTTTTAGAAATAGATGTAGAAATATCCGGTTTTTTAGCAGGGAAAAAATTGGAATTGTTGGTGAACAAGTTGTGTAAAGAGTGGGGGATTAAAACTTATGTAAGGACAAATAAAGGAACAAAATATATTAAAATCCCCGCCTTGCTAGAAAAATTAAGTATCAAAAATGCTATAAATTCTAGCGATTATCGTAATCTAGAAGAGTGGTGGAAATTAAGAAATAAAATAGTTCATAAAGAACTTCCTATGGGTGATGAAACTGAAATAGAAGAATTAGTCAAAAAAATTGAAAAAATGATAAAGGGGCTAAGAGCGTTAAGGTAAAACTAAAGTAATTTCATCTATTTTTTTTAAATATAATAAAATTAATATAATAAAATTTACTTTTCTTCGCAGGAAAATGAGGTTATCTTTGAAATAAAGAAAAACTCAATATGATAATCAGCGAAAAGAACCAAAAAAGTAAATTAAGTAGATATTGTTTAGAAAACGCCTTTCTTTAAACTAGCTTACAATGAGTGAAAA
>CAZQDE010000224.1:0-1421 GCA_964591485.1 uncultured Anaerolineaceae bacterium
CGCTTCAGCCAGGATTTTTCATTGTTGCTGAGGCAATTGCGTTTGGAATGGGTCATCCTGGAAAGCTCCGTTTTGCCCGAATCGGCGTGGGACAAGAATCTAATTCTCATAGGATATCCAGATGCCGCGTATACTGGCGAGATGATCCGCGGGATCCTGACGGCGGAGGAGATCGAGATGCTCCGCAGCGCCACCGATCGCCATGTCGTCATCAAAAAGGAGAGCCCCTGGACGGAGGGTCGGACTGTCTACATCTGCTCTGGGGCAGATATGCTTCTTAGGCGGAATGCGGCCGAAGAAGCAACCCGCGCCATCATCGCCGCTGCGCCACCAGCTTCCGACTGGATTCAGACCACGTTCGACGACGAGCTGGATGAGGGTGTGCGTGACTATGTGGATCAACTGCGCTTTGAGTGGGACGACGCCGAACTGCCGCTTGCGGACCTGATAATGGACGTGGATGCCAGGTCCCCCTGGCGTATCTCTGCCCAGCAGGCGGCGGAGGACGTGGAGCGCCTGTTCTATCTTTTCTCCCACGGCTACTCCGGGTATGCATACTTCAACCAGAATGGAGAATTCGAACAAGCAAGGGAGCGCATCCTGCAGGAGCTGCCGTCCCGATCTTCGTGGTCCAGCGATGCCTTTTCCAGCTTACTCCATGACCATCTTAGTTTTATCGTCGACTGCCATACGAAGATTGGGGATTTTCAGTACGCCGGTCATCAAGATTTCTGGTATGACACGCATCTGGAATTGACGCTGGAAAACGGTGGATATGCGTTTGAGGCCGATGACGCAGTGTACACGGTGGTGTCGATCAACGGTGGTGATCCCGCTCCGTTTATTCTCCCATCGCTCAATGATCAGGGGCAACCCATCTATCGCCTGGGCCTGCTCTCTTCGGCAGAACCGGCGCCTTTGCTGTTGACGGCCGCAGACGAAACCGGGGAGCGTCAATTTGAGATCGAGCTGCAGCGATCGAATTTCACCTACTTCTCGGAAGATATCTTCCGAGAAGACATCATCGGCGGCATTCCAGTGGTGCGTGTTCGTTCTTTTTCAGACCGATATGCGGATGAGCTCAACCAATTCGTCAAAACGGCCAGCAGCCATCGCGGTGAGCCGGTAATCATCGTCGATATCCGCGGCAACCATGGCGGTAACGAGCGTTGGCCCATCAACTGGATCAGGGGGCTGACCGGCGAGCGAGCGGAATCCGTGTTCATCTTTTCGGAGCTAACCAGCAAAACCACAATGGCTGCCCGCGCCAACGTGTTTGCTTACTTATATGATAAAAATCCTGATGTCAGTCTCTACAGGGATGATGGAGAGAGGCATACATTAATCGCCGAGGCATTCGAAAGTGGGACGCGCCAACCGAACTGGGTGGGTCCGTACTTCCCCCTGGTGCCTTTGATCCC
>CAZQDE010000225.1:0-1402 GCA_964591485.1 uncultured Anaerolineaceae bacterium
CCATCGTCCCCACGTTCATATGCGGCTTCGTTCGCTCAAATTTCTCCTTAGCCATGATTCCTATCTCCTCGTTCCCTAAGATCGGATTGGGCGGGCGTAGAGAGCCCTCAAGGGGATTCGAACCCCTGACCCCGTTCTTACCAAGAACGTGCTCTACCGTCTGAGCTATGAGGGCGTGGCTCCAGCCGCTGACGGCTGATTGCGACCGGATCCCCAGGTGGGCGGTGAAGGATTCGAACCTCCGAAGGCTTAAGCCAGCTGATTTACAGTCAGCCCCCTTTGGCCACTTGGGTAACCGCCCATGTTCCAACCCATCGCCGGGAGGCGAGCCGCGCGCCAGCCGTCAATGGAAGCCGACGACGGGAGTCGAACCCGTAACCTACCGCTTACAAGGCGGTTGCTCTGCCATTGAGCTACGTCGGCATGACAACAAAACGCGCCTCACCTACTCGGCGCCGCCCTATTATACCAGACCTCGCCGCCGAATGAGCCCGCCGAGTCTACCAAGATTCCGAAGGGCCGTCAATGAACGGCGCGGCACCCCGACCTTTCCCACGCACTCGCCGCTGCTGCCAGGCAGCGTAGAGGGCCAGAGATCCTGCGACGGCTGCATTGAGTGATTCGATCTTGCCCCGCATGGGGATACGCACGAGGTAATCGCACGACTCGCGGGTCAGCCGCCGCAGGCCTTGCGCCTCCCCTCCGACTACCAGGGCCAGGCTTCCATCCAGCCGGGCCTCATCCAGCGGGATGGCTTCGGTTGAATTCTCCAGACCCACGATCCACGCCCCATGCTCCTTGAGGTGCCCCGCGGCCTGGGCAAGGTTATGGCGGGCAATGTGCAGATGCTCGCTGGCCCCCGAGGAGGCTCGCACCACCGCTGGCGTCACCGAAGCCGTCCGTCGCTGCGGGATGATCACGCCGTGGACGCCGACTGCTTCGGCCGTACGCAGCAGTGTACCCAGGTTTTGCGGATCCTGTAGTGTGTCTAAGATCAGAAGGAAGGGAAGCTCGCCTCTCTTGGCGGCCAGGCCGAGGATGGCCTCAAGGTCGCTGTAGGGATAGGGCTCCACGCTGGCAGCCACGCCTTGGTGATGCCTGCCGATAGAATCCAGCTGTGCCCTTGAAACCCACCGGACACTTGCCCCGCTCTGCCCAGCCGACTGCTCGATTTCCTTCAGCCTTGGATCGGACCGGCTGCCGCGCGCGAGCAGGATCTCAAAGATTCGCCGCCGCCCGGCCCGCAGAACTTCCCGGACGGCATTACGGCCTGCAATCCACTCGCGGTCGGTTTGGGCCATGCTTTTGGTTCATCCAGTTGAAAGGGGACCCGTTAGACTGCCGGTCCTTAACCCTCGAACCGCCAGGTTGTCCCCCCCTTGGCATCCTCCAGCACCACTCC
>CAZQDE010000226.1:0-1400 GCA_964591485.1 uncultured Anaerolineaceae bacterium
AAAATCCTGTTCCTCATATAAAGCACGGTAAAATATCATTCTCCAGAAATCAATTCGCTCTGAAGAAAAAAATGCCGATTTAAATTGCCAGAGATAATCGTGCGTATATAAATAATGAAAAATTTGCGCTTCTGTTTTTGGATTTTTTAAATGTTGATTTAGTTTTTCTAATGTTTTAAGTAAATACTTTTTTTCTTTCATCTCAGTAAATTTCTTGCATGCTTCTATCCATAATTCTATCAACACGTTGTCATAATCCAAGGATGTTTGATCCATGAATAAGTCTTCCAAAAAATCATATATTTCAAAAACAATTTCAAACCTGTTCCTAACGAGGAAAAAGTCAATGAATCTTCTAATATATGTAATTGCATCTCCAAAGGATTCAAATTTATTGATATAAGAAAAAATACTTTTAATAATGATAATTATCCAAGAAAATTCTCCAATATTATTTAAATAAAGGATTAATTCATCTAGATCTGATAAAATATTTTTATAAGTCCGATTGTTTATTGTAATTCTGGAAAGATTTCGAAATTCATCCTTTAAATAATCGGGAATTCTATTTAGCATTAATTTATTCATTAAATTTATAAAATCAGAAGATTTTTCCTCTAAATTATACTTAAAGTTAATGTTTTCTAAAAATACGATTAAAATTAGAGTTCTTTTTGCAGGATCTAGCTTATACAAGATTTTACCAATTTGTTCCATTGTTAAATGAAAGAACTTTTGAGGAAAAATGGATTTTCTTAAATAGATTAATAATAATTGCAATTCCATTAATTTTAATTGTAGACCTCTTTCATTAATTATTGAACAAAAAGAATTAATGTATCTTGTGATGCCTTCAAGAGAGATCTCCTTCATTTTTATAAACGAGTTTAATAACTCGCTAGCGAAAGCATCAAAATAATAAAAATCATCAAGTTTTGTCAAAAATGCAAAAAATCGCTTATAAGCATCCACTAATTTTATGAGATCAACCCTTTCATTCTTCTTAATGGCATTTTTTAATGATTTTATATACATCCACCAAGAATTAGACAAAACCAATATTAACTGATGCTTTTTTTGAACATTTAGTTGAGTATTATTTTCGATTTCTAATAATAAGTCATTAAATAACTTATCCGCCCATCTATGATTTCCAGTTTGAAGTAAACGCCTACCTTGGACTACTCGAGATTGAAAATCTTTTAAAAAATTGTGTTTTAAATTTTTTTGAGACAACACGAGAATAAATTCACCTTTCATTAATTTTATTTCTATTTTTCAACATTTTGAATCTTGATTTTCTTATTGTAAATTTGGATTCATTATCCAACCTTTCTTTAATTCTCCCTTAGAAGATAGTATGGATGCTCCAATCCAACTCATGTTTTCACGTCCAGAAA
>CAZQDE010000227.1:0-1398 GCA_964591485.1 uncultured Anaerolineaceae bacterium
GACAAGCGGGGGCAGGCTGTCGCCTGCCCCCGCATTCTTATGCCAAGCCCTTCTCGGCCAGAAACTCCTCAAGCACATCCGTCAGCGTGGGATGCCCGATCTCCTGCAGGTTGTAGAACACTCGCGTATGCGGCTTCTCGATCCGGATCACCCGGCTCAGGTCGATCGGCGTCCCGATCACCACCGCATCGCACTCCGTCCGCCGTACCGTTTCCTCCAGATCCTTCAACTGCTGCTCCCCATACCCCATCGCCGGCAACACCTGCCCGATCTCCGGGTACTTCTCATATGTCTCCACGATCTTCCCAACCGCATACGGCCGCGCATCCACAAACTCCACCGCTCCATGCTTCTGCGCCGCCACCAACCCCGCTCCAATCTTCATCTCCCCATGCGTCAGCGTCGGCCCGTCCTCGATCACCAACACCCGCTTCCCCTTTACCACCCCAGGTTCCTCCATCTCCAGCGTCGAGGCCGCATCGATCACCACCGCCCCAGGATTCACCGCCGCTATGTTCTCCCTCACTGCCTGTATCCCCGCATAGTCCGCACTGTCGATCTTGTTGATCACCACCGCATCCGCCATCCGCAGCGTGATCTCCCCAGGGTAGTACCTCAACTCATGCCCCGGCCGGTGCGGGTCCACCACCGTCACATGATAGTCCGATACGTAGAACGGAAAGTCGTTGTTCCCCCCGTCCCATACGATCACATCACACCCATCCGGATCTTCCTCCGCCGCCCTCAAGATCGCCTCGTAATCCACCCCCGCATAGATCACGTTCCCCCTCACGATATGCGGCTCGTACTCCTCCATCTCCTCGATCGTGCACTTGTGCTTCTCCAGGTCCCCCAACTCCGCAAACCGCTGCACCCGCTGCGCCACCAAGTCCCCGTACGGCATCGGATGCCTTACCGCCACCACCTTCAATCCCCGCTCCATCAGTATCTCGATGATCCGCCGCGACGTCTGGCTCTTCCCACACCCAGTCCGCACCGCCCCCACCGAGATCACCGGCTTCACGCTCTTGATCTGCGTGTCCTTCGGCCCCAGCATCAGGTAGCTCGCCCCCGCCGCCTCCACGATCGATCCCACCCGCATCACATGCTCGTAGGATACGTCGCTGTATGAGAACACACACTCATCCACTTCCAACTCTTCGATCAGCCGCGGCAGGTCCTCCTCCGCATAGATCGGGATCCCCTCCGGATACTGGCTCCCCGCCAGCTCCGCCGGATACTTCCGCCCTTCGATGTCCGGAATCTGCGTCGCCGTGAACGCCACCACCCGGTAGTTCTCGTTCCCGCGATAGTAGCTGTTGAAGTTGTGGAAATCCCGCCCCGCAGCTCCCAATATGATCACATTCCTCTTCGTCATCTTGTCCTCCCACTTCCTCA
>CAZQDE010000228.1:0-1376 GCA_964591485.1 uncultured Anaerolineaceae bacterium
GGCGGTATAGATTGTTGAACCTTCGACTTGGCAACTTCCTGCAGCCGGGCGGCCTTGGCTCTTGTGCGAGCGACAGAATGGCTGCATCCAGCCTTCGAAGGAGCGCCCTGTCCCGCTTGAGTTTCTTCAGACTGCGCACGGCATGCGGGGTGATTTCAAGTCCGTAGACTTGGGCCTCGCCCATGAAGACGCCCTCTATTCTTCGGACAGCAACTCAGCCCTCGCCTTCTCATAGCCGGTCGACTCTCGTTGGGTCAAGTACTCCTCGTACAGATCTTCCGCAAGCCGGGCGAGCCTCAGCTCCTCCAATTCGTCCGCGATCGCCTCGTAATCCCTGGCGGGAATGATGACGGCAATTCTCTGACCATGGCGAGAGATGGCCACGTCGCTGTCCCCGGTCATGACCGTGTCCAGGACCCAGCGCCATCGACTGCGCGCCTCGCGGCTGCTGATCACCTTCATGGCAGGCATTGTGAGCCCTCCTTCCTCCATGCGTGCTAGAGACAGCCTGTACATAGTGTACACATTGTACGCAATAGGTCAAGCCAGAGCGGGTTTCTCATTCTTCCAGCAGCAGGGCGCTCCATCCATTCTCTCTTCTCGAATTCATGGGGTCCACAAAGGCTGAAGCCTTCCGTCGATCATGGTTGGCAAGAGGAGGGCGGACCATCGCCAAAGCTCTCCCAGGCGCACGGCTCACTCTGGCCCGGCAGCCGGACGGCGCTCGGATCCACGATCCGGCATGCCTCTTCCTCGCAGCGCCGGACCTCGAAGTGCAGATGCGGTCCGGTCGAGCTGCCCGTGTTCCCGCTCCTCCCGACCAGGTCGCCCGCGCGCACGAGGTCGCCTGCCGTCACAGCGATCGAGGATTGACCCGTAGGCGCGGAACTCTTCCCGTTGGAGCCACAGCACAGGTGGCCCAGGATCACCTGCCAGCCGTCATTCTCAACGACCACCGTCCAGCCCAGGTAACCGTTCCAGCCGACATAGGTCACCTTCCCCCCGAAGGGGGTCCACACCCGCCGCCCCTCTTCATGGTTCGTGGCCCAATCGATGCCTGTATGGGCGTGTCCATCCCGGCCTTGCCTGTCTCCGAAGCAGCTGCTCATCCGGACCGGACCTTCGACGGGCGCCATGCAAGCAAACGAGGCCGGTCCGCGATGACCATCCACGGCCCAATCGTACGAGCCGCCGGTGAAGCTTCGGCCACCCGGCAAGCCCGGATCCTTGCCGGTTGGCTGAGGGGTTCCCACTATCCATCCCCAGGCCGGGTCCTGTGCCCACGCGGGCATCCCCTCCGCCAGCACAGCCGCCCCTGCCGCCAGCAGCTTCCAGACCTCGTCGAGCATGACGTGCTGGGCGGCCTCCGGGCATGC
>CAZQDE010000229.1:0-1355 GCA_964591485.1 uncultured Anaerolineaceae bacterium
ACGGCGTGCGCGCCAACGCCATCCTGCCGGGCGCGGTCGACACGGACATGCTGAGAGATGGGTTGAGCCGCGGGCATGTCGCCGGCGCATCCATGGACGAACGATTGGGTGACCTGGGCCGCAGAACGGTGATGGGGAGGGTTGGAAGGCCGGAGGAGATCGCCGAGGGCATAATATTTCTGGCGGATTCGCAGCGATCGGGATTCATGACGGGCCAGACGCTGATCATCGACGGCGGCGCCACAGCCAGGCTCAGCACGGAGTGAGGATGGAAATGCATCTCACCGGTTTCCCTGTCCAAGGCCCAGCCTTGCCGGTTCTGCCTTCCTGTGCAGGACCAGGCATCCAAGCAACCCGCGAAGACAAGGGAACGCTCCTGTCATGACGGGTGGCACGCCTTTTCTGGATCCGGACAGCCCGACCGGGCGGATGGTGTATGCAGCCAAACGGCTCGCGCCCGGGCCTGTATGGCGCGCGATGACTGCGCCATATTGGTGGTGGTACAACCGCGGGCGCCATCAGTTGGCAGGCGCCTTGAGCCCTCTCCGGAAGCAGAGCATCCGCCAGCTTCGCGCCCTGCGCGATATTCACAAGGGGCAGCGGTGCTTCATCCTGGGAAACGGCCCCAGCCTGCGGCAAATGGACCTTTCTCCGCTTAAGAACGAGATCACGTTTGGGCTAAACCGCATCTATCTGCTATTCTCAGAGATGGGATTCGAAACCAGCTACTTCGTGGCCATCAATACGCTGGTCATCGAGCAATGCGCGGAAGAAATCCGGCAGTTGGGGATGCCCAAATTCATCACCTGGCGAGGCCGGAAATGGCTGCGACAGGCCCCTGGGGTGCTGTTCCTGGACACCGATTACACCGATCCGCCCACTTTTTCAACCGATGTTTCCGGCAGAGTGTTCGAAGGCTCAACCGTGACCTATGTTGCAATGCAGATTGCCTTTCATATGGGCTTCGAAGAGGTGATCCTCATCGGTGTGGACCATAGCTTCAGTTCCAAAGGCAAACCGAATGAGACCGTCATCTCGGCCGGCGAGGATACCAACCACTTCTCACCCAGGTATTTCGACCGCGGCTTCCGGTGGCAGCTTCCAGATCTGGAAGCATCAGAGCGGGCCTATGAGATGGCCAAGGAAGCCTATGAGCGGCATGGGCGTCGGATCTTGGACGCAACCGTGGGCGGCAAGCTCGAGGTGTTTCACAAAGTTGCCTACGAATCGCTCTTCTAAGGCCCCGAAGGACCTTTGTGTGCGCTCTCAGCGAGTTCTGTTTAGAAGGCATTATCACGGTCAGGGTATTCCATGACCCACCAGGGTGAATCTGACCGCAATCCAGGATCGAAGTG
>CAZQDE010000230.1:0-1333 GCA_964591485.1 uncultured Anaerolineaceae bacterium
TCGCTCGCCGAATACATGACGAGGTCAAAGATCGAATTCCTTCCATCCGGCAACTCCGATCCGACTTCGCTCGCTGACCAGACCACATGGATACGCCCTGATCTATCCACGGCGATATCCGGGAACCATGCAGACTGGCTTGAATTTGATAGCAAAACAGGATCAGACCACGTCTGGGACTGGCCTGAAGATGGATGCACGCCCACCGCAAGAGTCGCTCCCAATGCAACCATGAAGAACAGAAGCCGAAGGGTCGTAAGAATCCGTTTGGGTCGTCTCATCTCTCTGCCTCGCATTCGCTCAAGCTGCGATCAGGGGCTACCCACCCCAACGCCAAAACCATTCTGATCAATAATAATGGGGGCGTCGGCCTCGATTTCCAAGTAATCCATCTTCAAACCATCGGGAAACCGCATTTCGACTTTCCTGTCCGATGAACGGTTGAAATCCTCCAGCTCCTCATCAAAAATCACCAGCGTTCCCTTCGCACCCGATTCGATTTGCATACCCAACTCCCCGGGGAGCTTGCTCAGTTGGCTCTGCGGAGGCACTTTGGGTTTTCCTTCATCGAGCTCCCATTTGCTCCCGATATCAAAATGCAGCACCACATATTCGGGCAGGTAGTATTCGGCATGACGCCAATCGGCAGCCAGGATGGCTGTTGATCCTGGTGGGAATCTTCGCGCGATGGTCTCGAAACGCTCGCCATATTCCCGATCCGTCCGCTCCAACGCCTTGCGATTTAGGATCCGGAGACGCTCATTACCCAGCGGATATTCTGGCGCGAAAAGGAAGAGACCCGCATTGGCCACAAGGACAAGCGCGAGCAATGCGCTCGCCCATCTCCCTTGCACAGAAAACAGAAAATCTAGGCCCACTGCACTGATCAACAGCAGCGCGGGGAGAAAGACGAAAACCAGGCCTTGCTGGCCCATATGAACGAGACTGTAGAACAGGATTGATGGCCCGATCCAAACAAGGAGAAATCGAAACGCTTCACACGAAATTAGCCACTCCCCCGATCGGATGCGATTCCACAAAATGGGCAGGGCGAAGACCATACACAACCCCCATCCATAGAGCGTATACATCATCAGTTTTCTCAGATTGCGGGTCAAGCCCCACGCGCCCGCTCCCTGGAAGATAGAGGTTGTCTGCTCGAAGCGCAAGCCGAACCTGCTCAGAACCTCTAGGTAATTGCTCAGACCGCCAACGCTCTGGATCAGCGGTAGGAACCAGAGCAAGCAGAGAAGAAAGCCTAGCCCGATGGCCGCCAGGATTCGCTTCCATCCAGCCTTCCGTAGGGAGAATGCCAGCAAGGGCCCCAGGAATA
>CAZQDE010000231.1:0-1305 GCA_964591485.1 uncultured Anaerolineaceae bacterium
CCCGAAACCCCACCGACCAGCAGATTATAGTGGCTGTATTCATAGGGATGAAGCTCGGCGATGCGCAGAACGCCGGGCAGCACGATCAGGACCGGCAACAGCCGCTTTGCCCTCTGGACTTCAACCCTCTGTAGAATCCAATCCAGGCCCAGGCCCGAGACCAGGAATACCGGGGGCATCGAAAATAGAATATGCCGGAAATTGTCATAGATTGGCGTTCCGAGCAGAACCCCTACGACAGGCAATAAGAACCACAACGAATAGAGGATCAGGATGGCCCCCTTTTCTTTGGCGCCTCGCCTAAGCTGGCGAAGGATCGAGGCGACGCCGGCAGGAAGCAGCAGCAAGGTTGGCTCGGTCCACTGAACGGCGAGCAAGGTGGGCAGGTAATGCCAGGGCAGCGCCGATGAGAGGCGCTTCTCGCCCAGGTAATACACGTACATCTGGGCGTACGCGCCCGCGTTGCGCACGCTCTCGATGTAGCGCGCCAGAGGAGCGCCCCAGAGGAATGGCCAGCTTGCATAGCTCGTGAGCAAGGCAATGGGCCAATAGACCGCGAAGAGGATGGAGCCCTTGAAACCATATCTCATCAGCGCATAGGCCGTTACCAGCAGGCCCGCGAACGGCCCCGCCACCCGGATCGAGCTCGTCAATCCCAAGACGATACCCGCCAAAAGGACTACGAGGTAATCACAGGCTCGCTGGCTCTGCCGGGGGAACGCTTCCTTCCAAAGGAACTTCCACCAGAACAGCAGGTTGGCGACGGCAAGGATGGCGAGCAGCCCATGACGGGCCGCGAAATAAGCGGCCGAGGCCCGCTCCAGATATTCACCCAGGGGCGTCCTATGAGCATCGGCTGCCAGCCGTTGGAATAGCTCCTGAAACAGGGACGGACCTTTGCCCTCATAAAGGATCTCGATCAACGCCCGGGTCGCTCCAAGAATAAATCTGTGCATCAACAACAGGTCAACGGCGATGGCCACAGAAGCCGCCAATAGGAGCAACCCGAAAAGAAACCAGGTCTTATGCTTTGAAAAGCGATGCTTGATAATCGAAAACCGCATCCCCCCTCGAGAGGGATTCTCAGGCCGTCCTCCGCCTCCCATCAGGCGATCGACCGCCATCAGGCCCAGTGCAAGCGCGATCATGAAGAAGGACATGAAGGGCATGTCAAGCTGATTGATGAAGGCGTGGCCCCAGAGCAGCGGCTGGGTGGCATAGAAGACGCTCGTCCAGAGGGCGGTCGCTGGCCGCACCAGCCTCCTGGCCAGGTAATAGAACGCGACGATGGAAGCTTGAAAAGTC
>CAZQDE010000232.1:0-1296 GCA_964591485.1 uncultured Anaerolineaceae bacterium
ATGTCGGCCGATCGAAAACCAAGATCCCTCGCACCCTGCGGGTGCTCGGCATGACATTAAAGAGACGAGGCGGGAGCCCGAGGCGTAGAGGCGAGCAGCCTCTCGCCCTGACTAGCCCTCGGTGCTCGCCCGCTCCCGCTCCGGTATCAGGCCGGAGATTCGCGGCACAGCAGAAACCTGCGAGTTAAGGTACGCTAGATATCGCAGAAAGATGAGACATATGCCCCTGCCCCGCCGCACGTTCCTGCGTCTAGTGGCCGCCGCCTCGGGCGGCGCCCTGGCATCCTCGCTTTTCGCCGCCTGCCGCCGGGCGCTCAGCCTAGGAGAAGCCATGCCCACGCCGTTGCGCCCCTCGCCCACCAACCGACCGGCCGAGCCGCCTCCGCCCGGACCCACGGCCCGGCCGACCCCCTCTCCCACAGCCGCTCCGCCGGCTCCCGGGCGGGTGGCGCTGGTCAAGACCCCCGACCGCGCCGAGGGCGTCCGCCGTGCGCTCGAGTTGCTGGATCTGAACCCCGTGCAGGGGAAGAGCGTCTTCCTCAAGCCGAACTTCAACAGCGCCGATCCCTTCCCCGGCTCGACCCACAACGACACGCTGGCAGCATTGATCGAGAACCTACGCCGCATGGGCGCTGGCCAACTCACCATCGGAGACCGCAGCGGGATGGGCGATACCCGAGCGGTGATGCGCTCGAAGGGTATCTTCGCAATGGCAGAGGAATTGGGGCTCGAAACCTTGGTCTTCGACGAGCTGGGCCCCGAGGAATGGGAGATGTTCCAGCCGGAGGGCAGCCACTGGCGGCGCGGTTTCGCGGTGCCCAGGCGGGTGCTGGCCTTCGAGAGCATCGTGCAGACCTGCTGCTTGAAGACCCATCGATACGGGGGCCACTTCACGCTCTCGCTCAAGAACTCCGTCGGCCTGGCCGCCAAGCGCATCCCGGGCGAGGGCTACAACTACATGAACGAGCTCCATGGCTCTCGCCACCAGCGGCGCATGATCGCCGAGATCAACCTTGCCTACCAGCCGGACCTGATCCTGCTGGATGGCATGGAGGCCTTCGTCGACGGCGGCCCCGCGCGCGGGTCGAAGGTCGCACCCGGCGTGATCCTGGCCGGAACCGATCGCGTGGCGATCGATGCCGTGGGGGTGGCGATATTGCGCTATTTCGGCACAACGCGCGAAGTGGCCTCCGGACCGATCTTCGGGCAAGAGCAGATTGCCCGGGCGGTGGAGTTGGGCCTGGGGGTGCAAGGCCCGGAGGGGATCGAGCTCGTGACCGGCGATGAGGCCAGCGC
>CAZQDE010000233.1:0-1286 GCA_964591485.1 uncultured Anaerolineaceae bacterium
ATATGCTGGCCATCCTGCTCGCAGATCAACGCGGAAGCCTGGAAGCCAGCAAACGGTTGGAACTGGTCCGGGCCTTGCGGCGCATCCCGGACCTTGTAGGCCAATGCCTCGAGCGAGCCGAAGCAGTGGAGCAGGTGGCATGGGTATTAAAGGACGCCCGACATTGCCTCTACCTCGGACGCGGCATCAATATGCCGATAGCCTATGAGGGCGCGCTGAAGCTGAAGGAGATCTCCTACATCCACGCCGAAGCCTATCCTGCGGGGGAAATGAAGCATGGTCCGATCGCTTTGATCGATGAGACCATGCCCATCGTGGCGATCGCCCCGCGCGACCCATGGTATGAAAAGATGCTCAGCCAGATTGAGCAGACCAAGGCGCGCGGCGGGGTGGTCGTCGCGATCGGGACCGATGGGGATGACCTGCTCGAATCGCTGGCCGATTATGTGCTCTGGGTTCCCGAGACCCCGTGGATGCTCAGCCCGGTGACCACCATCATTCCGCTTCAGCTCTTGGCCTATCACATCGCCGTCTTGCGGGGCGCGGATGTCGATCAACCTCGCAATCTTGCGAAGAGCGTGACCGTGGAGTAAGGGTACCGGCGGCGCCGTCTAGAATGATCCTACGTGGGGTTGAATTTCGGCCTCGAGCAACCTTCGCAGCTCGTCGGGAGATGCCGTGGGGCGCTGGCATGTGAAGCCCCGGCATAGATAGGCTGCAGGCTTGCCATCCAGGAGTGTGCGGTTTCGGAGCAGGGCTGGGTCCTGGTTTTTCCGGTATTCGCCGGCAGCTGCCCGCACCATATTTGGGAAGTAGATCTCATCCGCAGCCTGCGCCAGATCTTGCAAGGCACCCTCATCCGGTTCCCCGATCAAGGCCCACTGGATCGACGGTGCCAGGGCGAAGTCAAGTGCATTCATCCAGGCGGCGAAGGCAGTGGGATGCTCGGCGGCGAGCCCGGCCATCCGACTGAGCGCCCGCTCTGCCGGGGGCTGGAAGTCTGGATTCTCCTCCAGATAGGAAAGCTGCAACAAGAGTGCAGTCGCCAGGCTACTTCCGCTCGGGATGGGGGTATCCTGCAAGGATTTAGGGCGGGCGATCAGGGCTTCGTGGTCGGCGGGGGTGTCGAAGAAGCCACCGGCGGGATCGATGAGATGGTCCAGGATCCCCGTCGCCGGCTCACGAGAGATTTGAAACCAGCGCAGTTCCGCCAGCATGAATCCCAGCGCGTCTTCGACCACAGCGAGATGGTTGGGATCCGCTATCGCTTTCCAAGCCTCCAGGCA
>CAZQDE010000234.1:0-1276 GCA_964591485.1 uncultured Anaerolineaceae bacterium
AAAAGGAGCGGCTGGAATCCCCGCCTAGTACTCCCTCGCTATGGCATCCGCTTGCTCCCGCCAGGGACAATTGGGTTGCCATGGATGAAGACACGCGGCCCCTTCGCCGAGTCCGCCCATCTCGCCCACGCAGGCTGGGGCGCGCCCTGCTGCGGGGCTGTGCCTTGCTCCCGGGAATCGTCGGCGTGGCCCTTTTCCTGGGCTTGCTCACTGCGCAAGCCATGTACCGCGAGGAGATGGCCGAGCTTGGGGAGATTGCGCGCGGCCTGCTGGATGCCAACGGCTGGCTTGCCATTCCCGAGTCACCAGCTGCGCCCTCCCCCGATGCCACCCTCATCGCCGCCCAATTGCGCGCCACGCTCCAGGCCGACATCGCCGCCATCCCCACCGTGACCTCCACCTTCACGCCCACAGCCACACATTCGCCGACTGCAAGCCCGACTGTTTCGCCCACCCCCACACACACGGAGACCTCCTCCCCGACTCCTACCGCCTCGATCACCGCCAGCCCCACGCCCACCGCCACTCTCACGCCCACATTGACGCCTTCTCGCACACCTACCCGCACGCACACACCCACCTACCCGCCACCTCCCACCTGGACGCGGACTCCCCGGCCGACGAACACACCGGTTCCCACACCCGTCCCGCCAACGGCCACGCCGCCTGACTACACGCCACCTCCACCCAGCCCCACCCCCAGCCCGGCGCCGATCGGCTGTGATGCCGTGATCAACACCGGCTTCGAGTCCCAGGTGGTCCAGATGGTGAACCAGGAGCGCCAATCCCGCGGGCTCTACGCCTATGCCGTGCAAAGCCAGTTGCGGGCGGCGGCACGCGTGCACGCAGCCGACATGGCCTGCAACCACTTCACCGGCCATACGGGCTCGGATGGATCCAGCGTGCGCAACCGGGTGGAGGCCCAGGGCTATGCCTGGTCCTGGATCGGCGAGAATTACATGGTCACCCATGACACCGTGAACGGGCCCCAGGTGGCATTCAACTGGTGGATGAACAGCGCACCCCACACCGCCAACATCCTCAGCCCGAACTACACCGAGTTCGGCGTGGGCTATGTGTACAGCGACCAAAGCGATTACGGGGGCTATTTCGTGATCGTCTTCGCCAGGCCCAGGTAGCCACGCAGGGTTGCACGATCTTGCTGCATACTTAACCAAGAGACCCGCCGGGGCTGGCGGGTTCTTTCTGGGCTTGCACTCTGTCAGGTGGCGAGGGGGAGATTTGAACTCCCAACCAAGGGCTTATGAGGTGATTT
>CAZQDE010000235.1:0-1263 GCA_964591485.1 uncultured Anaerolineaceae bacterium
ATCGCTGCTCCTTCGGCTTCATGCGTGGGATGGCGGCGAATCGACTATAGCATTCACGCCTGGGTGCGCGCGTGACGCCATCATTAGATGATCTTCGGGCGCCTTGCCGGCGCGGTTGCGTCATCGGATCTCTGGACTCCCTGCCTGAAAAGCACCTTTGGCCCACAGCAGAGGTGCAGGCGATGGACTCGTGCCTTGCGCTGGCGTCGGATCAGGTGGATGGCTTCCTTTGAGACGTCCCCCTGCTCGATGCCCGTGCCGAGGGCGTCCTCTCCGAGGGTTTGGATAACGGTGTGGATAGGACATCATTAGCAGGCCGATTTGGGCGCGAGGCCGCCTGCAAGACGATTGAGGGTGCTCATGAAGCCATGGGCCTCAACTATGTGGAGCGCGCCTCTGCATTTCATATGGATCACTTCACCCTCTTGCGCTGTCGCAAACAGACGAGCGCCCCTTCGCCGCAGGTGCGCGATCGCATGCAGAGGTTGCGTGAGATTATCCACCGGTTGGGGGAGGTGTTCGAATCAAGCGAAGCGGGATCTGGAGTGGCTGCATAGCCCCGTTCCGCATATCTCGTAAGCCCGAATATAGGCCCGAATACCAAGTTTCGGGGTGCGCCACCGCTCAGGCGCTATCAGAAATTGGGAATGGGAATGGCGATGAATCATCATTAGAGCCAACTAGATATGCTCGAAAAGGCTCATTCCTCAACCATCAATTGGTCCATTGAAGTCAGATCGATTACAAGTAGCTCCGTCTGAAAGGTTCCGAATTGGTCCTCACGCATCTCCTTCACTATTTGTGGGATCCCGAAAACACAGATGGGCTGCCCCTCCTTCCGGCTGAAGTACCTGTAAGGTTCAATGGGTAACTGTGACTTCCAGATCCGAATGGTTGGCGCAGATGCACCGAACGATAGCCCCAGAGTAACCCTGACTCTGTGGTCCGCATTACACCAATCATCATAGTATGTGCACATATCTGTAACCGAATAGATCGGTCCGCATACCCATACGGCCTCGCCCAGATGGCGATTGGACATATATGATTTGATGGCACCATTGGGGGCCCAATCAGGCAGATATGGTGCGGTCGTAGGCATTGCGGTGGTAGCCAATGCCGATCTACTCCTTGGAATCTCTGTTGGCTGCATTGCAGCAATGCCCTGGGTACTGCGCGACCCAGAGCTATCGCGCATAGCCGACAGGATGTCCGGTAGGTATAACGCGCCAATCGCAACTATCAAAGATATAGCTATCCCGG
>CAZQDE010000236.1:0-1242 GCA_964591485.1 uncultured Anaerolineaceae bacterium
CTCTGGCAAGCGCGGCGCCCATGTTCGGAAGGAAGGATCCGCCGCTCTGCCCCAAGTGGGGCGAGCCGATGGTCGGGCGCGTCGCTCGGAAAGGCGCGCGTCAAGGAGCGCATTTCAATGGCTGTGTCAATTTCCCAAAGTAACGCGAGATGTTGCCCATGCCCCTCTTTCGAGAATGAGATAGCCGCCGGAACCATTCATTCGCCGGTGCGGTGGCCCGCGCAGATAAGTCCTCATAGCTTGATCCTATGAGCCAGATGGACACGGGAATGGTGGCCAAGTTTTATTTGGGGGCTGTAAGGAGACTGTAACGCGTTCCTCTTCTAGCTTGATGTAGGATCGAATTGGCTGCCACAGGGGGCCACAAAACGCTCCTTCGCGCTTGTGAACTAGGCGCTAGGCTCCGCGCGGCTGGGAGAATCCCATGGATGATCATTCTGTCGAGGATTATCGCAGCCTGCTTCTTGAAATCGCTCGCTGTCCAATTGCTGCCATGCGTCTCGCAGGCGATGCGCCAGCTACGCCTTGTGCGCGCATCATTGCATCCCAGCGCGCAGAGGCGCTGGACACTTGGCAAGTCCCAGAGCCCTGGAGCGGAAGGCTCGCGACGGCGCCGATCCTCTTCATCAGCTCCAACCCCTCCATCAGCGCCATGGAGGCCTATCCCGGCTGGGCTTGGACAGACGAGTGGATTGTAGATTATTTTGAGAACCGCTTCGGCGGCGGACGGGAGCAATGGATCCTGGATGGCAGACGAACGCTGCTTAAGAATGGCAACCGCGCCCCAGCCACCGCCTTTTGGTCTGCGGTATATCGGCGGGCAGCCGAATTGCTTGGAAGGGAGCCCATTCCAGGGATAGATTACGCGCTCACTGAGGTCGTGCATTGCAAATCCACCCATGAGCACGGGGTGCGCGAAGCCCTGGCCACGTGCTCGCAGCGCTATCTCGGCCGCATTTTGAGACACGCCGGAGCGCATGTTCTTGTGGTCTTGGGGAAGCTGGCAAAGATGGGCTTTGAGAAGGCCATGGGCGGGCCAACCCAAGCAAAAATGTTCGGCCCCCGCCCACTCCATGGTCGAATGCGTATGGTTGCCTTCCTTCCCCATCCCAACGCCCGTATGCCTCGCACCCTAGCAGCAGTCCTTGAGCACGAGCAAATCCTGTCTCTTCGCCGGTTCGTAGCCGGAGATACTTTGGAAGATCGCGGCGATAGCATGGAGGGACCCATGGCCTCATATGC
>CAZQDE010000237.1:0-1204 GCA_964591485.1 uncultured Anaerolineaceae bacterium
ATGGCTAAGGAGAAATTTGAGCGAACGAAGCCGCATATGAACGTGGGGACGATGGGGCACATCGACCACGGGAAGACGACGTTGACGGCGGCGATCACGAAGTACTGTTCGTTCAAGGGGATGGCGGACTACCGTCCGTTCGATTCGATCGACAACGCTCCGGAGGAGAAGGAGCGGGGGATCACGATTGCGATTGCGCACGTGGAGTATGAGACGGAGAAGCGCCACTATGCGCACGTGGACATGCCTGGGCACCGGGACTACATCAAGAACATGATTACGGGAGCGGCGCAGGTAGACGGGGCGATCCTGGTGGTGGCGGCGCCGGACGGGCCGATGCCGCAGACGCGGGAGCACGTGCTGCTGGCGCGGCAGGTGGAAGTGCCGTCGATCGTGGTGTTTCTGAACAAAGTGGATATGATGGACGATCCGGAGCTCTTGGAGTTGGTGGAGTTGGAGCTACGGGAGCTGTTGAACGAGTACGAATTTCCTGGGGACGAGACGCCGATTGTGAGGGGGAGTGCGCTGAAGGCGTTGGAGAGTGAGAGCACGGATCCGGATGCGCCGGAGTACGAACCCATCAAGGAACTATTGCGGGTGATCGACGAGTACATTCCGGAGCCGGTTCGCGAGCTAGACAAGCCGTTCATGATGCCGATCGAGGATGTGTTCTCGATCAAGGGTCGTGGGACGGTAGTGACGGGGCGGATCGAGCGGGGGATGATCAAGACGGGCGAAGCGGTGGATATTGTGGGGTTGAGGGAGAAGACGCTGAGCTCGGTGGTGACGGGTGTGGAGATGTTCCACAAGGTTCTGGACGAGGGGCAGGCGGGGGACAATGTGGGCCTGCTGCTGCGGGGGATCGACCGGGACGAGGTAGAGCGGGGGATGGTGGTTGCGGCGCCGGGATCGATCACGCCGCACACGAAGTTCATGAGCGAGGTATACGTGCTGACGAAGGAAGAGGGGGGACGGCACAAGGCGTTCTTCAGCGGGTATCGGCCGCAGTTCTACATCCGGACGATGGATGTGACGGGGACGATCGAGTTACCGGAGGGGGTGGAGATGGTGATGCCGGGTGACAGCGTGAACCTGAAGGTGGAGCTGATCACGCCGGTGGCGCTGGAGAAGGGTTCGAAGTTCGCCATCCGTGAGGGCGGCCTCACGGTGGGTGCGGGCGTGATCACAGAGATCTTGGAATAGG
>CAZQDE010000238.1:0-1197 GCA_964591485.1 uncultured Anaerolineaceae bacterium
ATACTAGCTTTATCAAATAGAAAAAGAATTCGCAAGCACATTACAGAAAATACAAGTATAAAGAAAATTTGCTTGGTTAATGAAGCATTTAAAAAATCATCTGTTTCAAATGTAATATTAATTTTACAAAAAGTAATGGATGAAAATTCACGCAATTCCAACATTATTCAAATAGAGTTATTAGAAAATGACCTTTTAAAGATGAATGAATTAACACAAGAAAGTATAAGAAAAATGGATTACGAATTTCTTGTTCAGTTAACAGAAAAGGATATAGAGATCATGTATTACTTGAATTCAAAATTTCCGAAATTAGAAGATATAATGAATAATGTTCAATTCGATATAATCTTATCAAGAGGAATTGAGTTAGGAAAAGAAGGGAATATTATTTATTGTAATAACTGTAAAAAGTACATGCCACTTCCAAAAAAAAGTTTAAAATGTATCTATTGCCAAAAAAAACTAAATAAAGAAAATATAGAAAATATATTGCTAAATGAAATTTCAAATAAAGATAAAATGGGTATTGGCGTCGCTCCTTTTCTGGTCTCAATGAAACGTTATAAAATTAATGGGTATAAATACATAAAATTAAATTATCCTGGAATTAACTATAAAAACTTAGAGATTTATAAAGACAGGATAATTATTCGCCAATTAAATCAAAAAAATTTGATATGTGCCACTTATGATAATTTCTCTCTAACATCTCAATCGTATTATAATTTAAAAATTGTAAAATCTCCCATTGAAGAATTTAATAATTACTTTTTATTGGGACTTATTAATTCAAGGTTAATTTCTTATTTTTGCTTCAAAGCATTTAGTTCTTATAAAAAGCTATTCCCTCGGCTGTTAATCGAACGTATTAAAAAAATTCCAATAGTGATACCCAAGACTCCAGATGAGAAGAAAATCGCTCTTGATATCACTAAAAAAGTAAGATCGATCTTAAATTTACATGAAAATGAAAAAGATGGAGAAAAGATGTTAGATACTAGAAATATTGAAAGAGAACTTGATAATTTAGTTTTTAAGTTGTATATTATTGATGGAAATTTTCAAAAATTTATTTTAAATTCTTTTTAAAGGGAATTCAAAACTGAAATAAGTTCTTGTCAAATAATTTTTAGAAACTATAAAAAAGAGTTAATTTAATAAAGATTCTTCAATAATATGGATTTAACATGGAAA
>CAZQDE010000239.1:0-1185 GCA_964591485.1 uncultured Anaerolineaceae bacterium
ACTCCGTCGCCGCCCCATTCACCGTCTGCCGCAGCCGGTCGCCCAGGCCGTTGTAGGCGAAGTCATACGTGTCCCCATCCATCACTACAACCGTTAACCGGTTGGAATGATCATGGCCGTAGGAACGAACGTCATCGTGGATCAAGGAGGTGGGAATCCCGGATCGCGAAACGTATCTGCGTGTGGCCCGGCGCGGGCGCGGTACGCCCTTGCCGCGAGAGCGCCGCGGGCCTGTCTTTGACCTCTTCGAAGCCTACCAGGCGTATCTAAGCCGTGAAGGCCTTCCGGATTGGGCTGATATTCCCCTTTATGTCTTGGAGGCCATGGACGCGGGCAACGTGCCTATGGGCATATATGACGCTATCCTTATCGACGAAGCACAGGATTTCGCGCCCGTTTGGATCCGCGTCATCAAGCGCTTGCTGAAGCCGGAAAGCGGATACCTTTTCATGGCGGATGATCCTTCCCAAAGCATCTATCGATTCTTCAGCTGGCGCGAGAAGGGTGTCCCCGTTGTCGGGCGAACGCGCTGGCTGCGCGTGCCATACCGCAACAGCCTTGAGATCTTCCAGGCCGCATACGCCTTGATCCAAGATGACCCGGCCCTCTTGAAGAGCATCGAGGCGCAGATCGGCATGCATATTGAGCCTGACCTGGCCAACGAAATGTTGCGAAGAGGCCCCAGGCCGGAGGTGCGCGAATTCACCTCGATCGACAAGGAGGCTGAATTCCTGCGCGGGGAGATCCAGATGTTGCTGCAGGAGGGAGTGGATGCCGAGCGGATCGCCGTTTTGCACCGACGACATTCTGGCGTTCGCCGCCTTCGAGAGCGCTTGAAAGGGCTGGACGTAAGAGTGAACACATATCATGCCTTCAAGGGCCTTGAATTCGACACCGTGTTCGTCACCCAGGTCCAAGAAGGCTTCAGCTCCAACGGTATCTTGAGCGAGGAGCAGCTCTCTGAAGAGCGGCGGCTGCTCTACATGGCCATGACACGAGCGCGCGAGCGCCTATACTTGAGCTGCAAGGGGCGGTGGCCGCGCGTGCTCGAGCCATTATTGGATTACGCGGATCGAGCAGTACGAGCATAACACCAGCGGACCATCCGGTTGACGCCAGCCAGGCTCCGCCTCTGGCAAGCGCGGCGCCCATGTTCGGAAGGAAGGATCCGCCGCTCTGCCCCAA
>CAZQDE010000240.1:0-1165 GCA_964591485.1 uncultured Anaerolineaceae bacterium
CAAGAGAATAATCTTCTTTTCGCTTGATATAAGTTATTCCTTGAGTTTTATGATCGTAATCTAAACAAGCATCAATTTTTAAAGTATTTTCGTTTGATTTAGTTGGAAATTGGGGTAATAAATTGAATGAAAATATTAAATCAGGCATTGTATCATCTTGGGCATCAATTATAAACAGCACATTTGGTTGAGAAAATGATATGAATGATTCTATTGAATGGTAAAAATCATCTATCTTAATCTTTAACTTATTTTTCTCTAAAAACGTGCAATCTGAAACTTTCGGAAAAATAAATTTTTCTTTACCCCTAAATGCTAATTCCATTTCATTTACATCAAGATATTGCTTAAAAATTGGATCATCTTTACTTAAAACAAATTTTTCCGAAATTAATGGACTCCTTGTATAAATAATTAATGGGTCTGAGGAGATCAAACTTATTTTTTGAAAATATATTTCACTTTCCGGATCATATGGAAGGTTAATGACATCTTTCTCACCACCAAGCCCTATTTGCGCTAAAATATTCATTGAAACTTGTGTCGTTAACGTAAATAATAAAAATTGCCTGAAATTCTCTAATTCTATGAAATTGGAAAAATTTTCAAACCTTTTCCTTATAAAATCAACTTTATCAATAAAATTTTCACTCATGATATTCAGACTCTTATTTTTCAATTTATTAATAAGATTTAAAACCTTCAAAAATTCTTAAATCTAACTCAAATATTTTGCTAAAAAATCACTCAAAGAATCTTTTACATCTCCAGTAATATGATGTTCAATTTCACACGTGATACTCTCAACAACGGAATCATCATGAATTTTTAAAACTTCCTTAAAAAATTTCCTTAATAAGTTATGTATCTCATCTAATTGTTTTGCAATGGTTCTGCCTTTTTCTGTTAGACGAATGCGCTTTCGGGGTTCCCAATCAATCAACCTATTCCGAGCAAGCTTTTCCAGCATTCCAGATACTGACGCGGGTTCTACATTCAATTTTTCTGAAATCTCTTTATTTGAAACCCATCCCCCACGCTTCTTTTTTGAGATATCATGAATCACATCAAGATACCTTTGATAACTCTCCGGAATTCTTGCTATCTCAAAATTGCTCTGATCTTTTCGATTAGACATCTTAGCATGAAGCCCCTTAATAAAAAT
>CAZQDE010000241.1:0-1156 GCA_964591485.1 uncultured Anaerolineaceae bacterium
TTTGCTGTTGACATAGAATGCGTGAAGGAGGCATATTCTCTATCCTGGCCGGTTCTAAGCTATCGGAAGTCGCCAGGTCACCCTAAAAGCATCAGCCTGACGATCCAAGCCCCCCATTTCAGGATTCGAACTCATAACCTGAAGGTCAGCGCGCATCCGAAGTGAGACGGGCAAATGGGGAAGCATACCCATGCCTGTGGCGCAGGCGTGGGAGTTGGACTCCGACGCGACGGCTGTGTTCATCAACGGGAAGGACCCGGCGAACGCGCCCAACGACTGTTTAGCCTCGTCCGCCTGGGGGAAGTCCACGACGAAGTTCGCATCCTTCCTCCCGCACATCGAGAGCCTCTCGACAACGACAATTCCCCAAGACTGGGCAGAGCAGGGAGGTTCAATGTTCATCACCTGGGCCATTCATCAACTGAAGGCAGTAGGGCCGATGGTCTCTTCGCTTATCGCGGGGCTTCTTCGCCAGCGCCTGCAGCGCCCCCGGCTATCCGTTCTATTCGCCATCGACGAGGCACCCGCCGTGGCGCTGGGAAACATCGCGGAGTATATGGCGACGTCGGGCGGGTACGGCGTCACGCTCCTGCTCTATGCGCAGAGCGTCCCGCAGCTCCTAGGCGTTTACAGTCATGCCGACGTGAAGGCCATCCTGGGGAACTGCCACCGCCAGGTCTGGTATCCACCCCAGGACACCGAAACCGCCCGAGTGATATCAACGGTGTTTGGGACACGGGTAGAGATCGCCGCGAGCACTTATGAGCATGGCGGATCGTGGATCCCCGGGACAGCGTGAGTACGCGATATCGGCCAGCGCTGGAGGATGCCCAGGCCATGGGCCTGCCCGAGGGCGTCGTGGTTGCCATCAGCAGGGGATTGCGCTTCATCGGGCAGAAACTGGATCCGAGGCTGTATCTTCAGCAAATGTCGGAAGTGCCGCCTAGGGAATCCTTCGATCTGGGACAAGGCAATGGCAGGGACCCGTTCAGCGAGGGAAAAAGGAGCGATCTGGCCGACGAGATTAAGAAAGCAATTGAGGGACGCACAAGGGAGGCGGGCGGCGAGAGCTGAGGGACATAGCTTCAGACCACGATGCTCGAGAGGGGGAGGGAAAAGCTAGGATGAAGACCGTATTGAAATGCTGCCTGCTATT
>CAZQDE010000242.1:0-1143 GCA_964591485.1 uncultured Anaerolineaceae bacterium
CCCACCGAATCGTCGCAGCGGCGCACCGAGCTGTAGTATTGGGCGATTTCGATCCGCACCTCGGGAAGGTCCGGTAGAAACCCCGGCACCCGGACCTCCTCAGGACGGTAGACACGGGACGGTGGCGGGATCTCGGCTAGGCGCTCACCAAAGGCGCTCTTCTCCGCGTCGCTCCCGTGAAAAGGACGGTGCGGATCGTGGATGTTAGCCATCAGGAAGAAGGGACGCTCTGCAGCAAGGGCCTTGCCGATGAAATCCTTCGTGGCCCGGTGGTAGGCCGCCGGATCTCGCCCTCGTCCGAGCGTTTCCTCCGGATAGACCTCCTGCCAGAAGAACTTTTCGATCGGCCGCAGGTGCGTGACCTTCCCGATGATCCCGTTGCGATAGCGGGCATAGTAGAGCATCTCGGTGAGCGGCGTGACTTCCGGCCGGATCGGCTCGAAGCCCTGGGCTCCATTGTTGTGGGGGTGGAGGCCCGTGAAGAGGGCGCTCCGGCTTGGAATGCAGACCGCCGAGGCCACATGCGCACGCTCGAAGCGCATCCCCTCGGCAGCGAGGCGGTCCAGGTTGGGCGTGGGGTCAGGGGCGCCAGCACCGCTGATACCGAGCGAATCCCAATTCAAGTCATCCGCGGTGATCAGCAAGATATTTGGGTAGGGAGCCGTGATCCCACAGGCCGATAGCAGATCGCTCGCTCCGATAGAAGATAACGCGAGACCAAGGAGCTTGAGAAACGGACGGCGCTCCAACAGGCTCATATCCTCAACCTTCTCCGCGCACTCCACATGCCAGGCCGCTCTTGGATGCAGGGCAGCAGGCCGAGCTCTGAATGGCTCATTGCATAGACCTGGAAAGGCGGATTTGCCTCTCGCTCGCGATTGGCCAGATTCCCGCCTTCGTTAGAAAATCCTTGTCATGATAGCACTTCCTTTGCATTTTGAGTTCATCATCAAGCCCGTCGGAGCCCTTTGCAATATGCGCTGCGATTACTGCTACTACCTCAGCAAGCGCGATCTCTACCAGGGCGGGCCTGCGCGCATGCCGGACGAGGTCCTGCGCGCCTTCACCCAGGCCTATCTCCAGACCTGCCAGAGCCGGGAGGTGGTCTTCGCCTGGCAGGGCGGCGAGCCGACATTGGCGGGG
>CAZQDE010000243.1:0-1109 GCA_964591485.1 uncultured Anaerolineaceae bacterium
GAGAGGGGGAGGGAAAAGCTAGGATGAAGACCGTATTGAAATGCTGCCTGCTATTGCTAATTGCATTGGCAGTCGGCGCATGTCGTCAGCTGCAAGAAGCGGTAGAAACAGTCAGGCCCTCGGCCACGGCTGAGGGGAATTGTTGGACGTACTACGAAGTCCTGGAGTTTGAGCGTTGGAACGAAGACGTGGGCGTGGTCGTACATAATTGGTCGCTCGCTTTAGACCTACGCGAAGAAATGACCGAGAGATTTAGAAGCGATCCAAAAGTGATCTTTGCAGATTGGTGGTGGTCTCAAATGCTCTATGCCTCCCTACTCTTGCGCGACAGCACAAAGAGTTACTTGGCGGAAAGCTACAGCTTAGCTGACCCATACGCCAAATTTGATAAAGAAATACGCCGCCAGATGGAATATGTGCTTGCAGCTTCAGAAGCGTTTGAGACGGCGTACATCAACTGGCGATTTGGAAACTTAGACAAAGTGGTCGATGCCCTGGATGAGGTAAGTGGGCAATTGGCCAACATCGATCCAGATTATGTTCAAGCAATAGCCGAGGACATTCTCGAAAGGATGCCGCTATGCCCATGAGCTGATTGGGGATTTCCGTGTGCGGCATACCAAGGATCGACAAATGCAAAGCCTGCAAAGCCCCATTTTCTGGATTATGACTGAGAAAACTCGCAAATGGCGGCCACTCGACGTGAGGCCGGAACACCGAATCGTGTATTTCGGAATATGCCCCCGGCTGTTCCGCCAAAAAGCATTTACCTGCCAGGACAAGATCGGTAAGCTTGACTCAGGACGAGCCGCCGGTAGAGGAGAGGTAGATGCAAAAAAACATAGACGAATATATCCAAGAGAGAGGACACAAGCTTTGGCAATTGGGGGATGACGAGGCCGAAGCAACTCTCTTGCTCGCGCAGAAAGTCAGAGATGTGGAGCGCGCGACAAGGTCCGTGGAGGAAACGCTGATCTGGATTTACAACACACTAGACTCAATGCTGGAGAAAACGGATCGCCCCTCAAATTAAGGGACAAACCAAACAAGAGAGCGCCCGATGGACTGGCTTTCAAAGATCAAGGACTTTTTGTCACTGGGGAGACGGG
>CAZQDE010000244.1:0-1107 GCA_964591485.1 uncultured Anaerolineaceae bacterium
TGCGCCAGCTCTTCGATTCCACGGGGGGATTATACCATTGGCAGGGGGGAGGGGGGCGGCCCCAGTATGGCTGAGCCAGCTATCATGAGAATTTCTATGCCGATTTCTCTTTCCCTGACAAGTTCCTCCACGCCTTCACGAGACCAATGATATCCGCCCAATAGGATAGCCACAGCGTAAATAGCGGTCTCAGCTGAATTGGAGATCACTCCCAAATGAGCAAGTCCAAAGGCGCCGCCCGTAAGTAGCCCGGCGAATAAGGCGTTACGCATGGGAGTATGCGCATACCACTTGCCTTCAAAGATCTCTTCTTTTTCGGCCTCTGCCGTGGGGGAATCTCCCCTACTGATTACCTGCAAACCAGCAGAACGCGTCTTCACAGCCGGGCTAGAGCGTCGAACCTGTGGTCGTCGCCTCCGGTTGCGTCGAAGCTGGAATACGTTTCGGCAGGGATCCAATCAGCGCCAGCAGTGCCCCCACGAGCGTCACATAGATGCCAATATCTGTGGCTGCGTAGAAACCTGCCTCGGGGGCTATCTTCAGAATCTGCCGAAAGTCGAGCAGCACGACGGTCACCGCTAGCGCCGCCAGGACGACCCCTGTGAACGTCAGCCACCTGCGAGAGTGCAGGCCGAGTGAGAGCTCGCCAAGCAGGAGGATCAGACCGGCGCCGGCTGTCAGAAAGCCATCCCCCTCCCAGCCGATTTCTATGCCCTCATAGTAAGGATCCTGAATGCCATAGAGGTCAGGCACAGATATCCAGGGCAGGAACCCTGCGATGATCAGCAAGAACGAGCCGACGAGTACCAGGATTCTGCGCTTATCCATTCGACACTCCTTCCAGCGGGATGGTCGCGATCCCACCCGGGAAGACACCGGGCCACCCAACGGTGGCCGGGCTGGCGGGAGTCAATTCGCAGACCATGCGGCCGTCTTGATCATACAATATCTCGGCCGGAGGCCGCGGGATCCGCGGCCTCGGCAAGCGCTCCTCCAGCCCGGCTTAGTCATTGCGCCTTGTGGCGGACTGGAGGATGAATTCGGCGAGGTAGCTTCGATGAAACGCTGCTTTTGCTCACTCACGGTAACACCTTCCCATGGCATCGG
>CAZQDE010000245.1:0-1067 GCA_964591485.1 uncultured Anaerolineaceae bacterium
GGATATTTATAAATATTTTCCATAATTTAGTCAAAATAGAATTTCTTTAATTAGACTAAAATTAAATTCATTTTAATAAGCTACTATTTTTTACATGAAGTAAGAATCCATTTGGACACCAATATGAGATTAAGAAAATTAAATAAAACATATCCAATTTTTTAAGTTTCTTTTTTAAATCTTTATAAATTTCTTTATTCGAAAAAGGATGAGCATCGTTTATTATAAGTATCCAAGGTTTATCTATATCACTTAATTTCTTTATTTTTTCTTCAATAGAATTGTTGATTTTATTATAAATTTCTTCTTTTAGTTGAGGATCATTTTTCCATTTTCCATAAGCAAACGATAGTACAACTTTGGGTTTAGTTGTTTTACCTGCCTTTCTTATTTTTCCATATATTTTATATTTTACCTGAAGGTAATCACTATTTCTTTCTTTAATTTCTTTTGTAAAATTTAATATTAATTTTTTAATTATTTCTCTTTTTTTTCTGTCAATACCTATTACTGGTCGGGGAGTAACTATAAAACTGTTTTCAACGTCCTTATTTTTTTCTATTTCCCTATTTACCTCTTGTATAATGCTTTCCCATGTTTTTTCGTAATTTCGTGTATTAATATTTGAAGCAACATCCTGATGAATTGATGTCACTTCAACAATATATTTATGTCCATCAACATACATATAAAAATCTGGAGACTTACATTTTCCTCTAGGGTATTTCTCCCATTCGATATTTGTATCTGGAATTTTAGTTTTTAAATAATCATGAAATATTTTTTTACAAAATTCTTCATGTTCTATTTTATTTTTAAACATCTTGGATCTCTTCTTTGTTGATATCTATTAATCGAATTTTTTTGACTTAATTTATCTCAATCTTACACCAAACCGCGAAATGATCTGAAGCTTTCTTGCTGATTAAATTTTTGTCCCCCCCTCTTTTTTACTGACTATAAACTCCACCTTTCCTTCCCCCTCCACTTTTTTAGTCGCGGAAAGAAAAATTATTCGGAAAATTATGAGAAATTTTTTTCTAGTTTTTCGTCTTTTTTAGTGAGGC
>CAZQDE010000246.1:0-1046 GCA_964591485.1 uncultured Anaerolineaceae bacterium
AGTGGAAAGCTGGCTACGCTGTCACCGCAACGCCTTTGCCTTCTTTGAGGGGGTTCCGGAGCGGGTGGTGATCGACAATCCCAAAGCGGCCATTTTGAAGGCGGTCTTCGACGACCCGGAAGTCCAGGCCAGCTATCGGGAATGTGCCTTGCATTACGGCTTTCGGATCGCCCCTTGCCGGGTGCGCACCCCCCAACACAAAGGCAAAGTGGAAAAGGGAGGCGTGCACTATGTGAAACGCAACTTCCTGGGCGGCCGGGAGGCGACCACCATCACCCAGGCCAACCGGGACGTGCTGGCGTGGTGCCAGACGACCGCCGGGCGGCGCAAACACGGCACCACCAAGGAGCAGCCCTTGAAACGGTTTCTGGAGGTGGAGAAGGCGAGTTTGCGCCCCTTGCCCGACACACCCTATGACCTGGCGGTCTGGAAACGGCTCAAGCTGGCCCGCGATTGCTATGTTGAGTTCGAGCAGAGCTTCTACTCGGCCCCCTATCGCCTGATCGGGCAGCAATTGTGGGTCTGCGGTGGGCTTTCTCAGGTGCGCATCTTCGATGCCGACTATCATTTGCTGGCCACCCACGAACGCGCCAGCAAGCCTGGCAGCCGGGTGACCCATCTCGACCATCTGCCACCTGAGAAGGTGCCGGGGTTGACCCTCAACCGCCAGGCCTGCCAGGACGAGGCTGCGTCGATCGGTCCGGCCACCCGCCGGGTGGTGCAGACCCTGCTTGACGATCCGGTGCTCGACCGGCTGCCGACCGTGGGGCGGCTTTTGAGACTGCGGCAGCGATATGGGGAAACTCGCCTGGAAGCCGCCTGCCGGCGCGCCCTAGCCTTCGACGATCCGGCCTACAAAACCATCAAGGGCATTTTGGAAAACGGGCTGGAGCAGCAGCTGCCACCAGAACCCACGACGGCCCCAGCGGCGAAAGCCTTCGTACGCTCCGCGCAGGATTTGCTTGGACCGGCCCTGGGAGGTGAGACATGGAACTGAAACACCAACTCACCCCCAAGCTCAAACAACTGCGCCTGTCCGGCATCCT
>CAZQDE010000247.1:0-1039 GCA_964591485.1 uncultured Anaerolineaceae bacterium
GGCGGGTATGAGGGTGTCTATGAAATCGGCCGGGATTTCCGCAACGAGGGCGTCTCCTTCAAGCACAACCCCGAGTTCACACAACTTGAATTCTACAAGGCCTATGCCGACTACCATGAGGTGATGGACCTCACCGAGCAGATGATCGCCTTCGTGGCCCAGCAGGTTAAGGGGACGACGAAGATCGAGTATCGCGGTCAGCTCATCGATCTCATGCCGCCCTGGAAGCGGATCTCGCTGCGGGAAGCGCTAGCCGAGGCTACGGGCATCGACCTCGCCGATCACCCCGAGGCCGACACGCTCCGGAAGGCCATGCGCTCGAAGGGCTTTGAGGCGCGCGAGGATGCCAGCCGGGGCAAGCTGATCGACTCCCTGTTGGGTCATGCGCTTGAGCCCAATCTCATCCAGCCAACCATCCTCTACGACTATCCGCGGGACATCTCCCCACTGGCCAAGAGCAAGCCGGATGATCCCCAGACGGTCGAGCGTTTTGAGGGATTCGTGGGTGGGATGGAGCTCTGCAACGCCTTCACCGAGCTCAACGATCCACTCGAACAGGAGGAGCGCTTCCTGGAAATGGGACGTCAGTATCAGGTGGGGGACGAGGAACGGCATCCCATGGACGAGGATTACCTGCAGGCCATGCGCTATGGCATGCCCCCCAACGGTGGCTTCGGCATGGGTGTCGACCGCCTGACGATGCTGCTAACAGACAAGACGACCATCCGCGAGGTGATCCTGTTCCCGCACCTCAGGCCCAAGGATCGTGAGGCTGACAGATATGAAGCCGGCGGGCAGAGCACCGAATAGAGCCTGCCTCTCTCGCTTTGATCCCAGCCTACCTCGGATAACCGAGGAAGAGGAGATTGATATCTTCTTGCCGCTTGGGCGTCGCGTGCCACCTGTGCGCGGGTAGGCGCGGCTTCAGGGCATCGAGCAACAAGGTCAGGCCGAGGCTCGAGAGGAAGATGCCTGTAATGATGTTCACCAGGGGCATCGGCTCGACGAGCAGGATACAGGTGGTGCCGACAAGGCCTAG
>CAZQDE010000248.1:0-1033 GCA_964591485.1 uncultured Anaerolineaceae bacterium
GCTTGGTTTTCAAATTTGTGGATGGGGTTCAGGTGGTCGGAGGTTCAAATCCTCTCACCCCGATTTTGAAGCTAAAAAAGCCTGGGGGACCCTAAAATGGATGGATATAGCACATCTGAATACATCAAAATACCACGAGTGGCCAAATAGGGACAGTGACCATCTGAATTATCTTGACATAATAAAATCAGATACAACTTTATATGGACAACTAAAAATATTTCTTCTCACCTGCAAAGTCAACGAACTCTCACCACGCACCATTGCTGATTATGAGCAGAAAGCGGGAGCTTTTGTTGCCTTCTGCTATTCCCAGGGCGCTAAAGAGCCCCAAGATATAACACCTAACCATATCAGGGTTTTCCTGCTTGTCTTAAGAGAGAGGCTCAAGCCATCTTCGGTTCATGATTATTACGGAGCTATCTGTAGATTCTTCAACTGGCTTGTCGAGGAAGAGGTACTCGATCATTCCCCGTTTGAGAAAATGCGCCCTCCCCGGGTACCAAAACAAGTTATTCAGCCTTTCAGCCAGGAGGACATAAGAAGAATGCTGGTTGTCATTGCTAACGATCATAGTGACTTCCGCGCCTATCGCAACCGGGCAATTATACTCACCTTCCTGGATACTGGGTTAAGGCTGTCGGAGCTGGCAGGGATTCGAGTTCATGATGTTGATTTTGGCAACGGTATTATTAAAGTCATGGGTAAAGGGCGGAAGGAACGGTTTGTAAGGATAGGGAAAGAGACCCAAAAGGCTATGCTCCGATATCTGTTGCTACGGAAGGACAAGCAACCGTGGTTGTGGGTCACTAACATTGACACTGGCGAGCCGCTTAGCTCCCTGGGTATCCAGTCATTTATCAGGCGCCTTGCTAAAAGAGCGGGTATTACTGATGCTAGATGTAGTCCTCATACATTCCGTCATACCTTTGCTGTAAGCTGCCTGAGAAATGGCATGGGGGAGTTCAACCTTCAATGTCTACTCGGCCATACGACTTTGCAGATGACGCGAAGGTATGCCCAGAGCCTGGGC
>CAZQDE010000249.1:0-1030 GCA_964591485.1 uncultured Anaerolineaceae bacterium
GAATCAAACTCTCCGGATGGGCGGTCCATGCGGGCCCTGATGGCGAGGACCCCTACTTCAGCGGATATCTTGAGCGCGATGGGCAACAACTCGATCCCTGGAACTGGCTGACGAACGACTATCACGAGTACTACGGAGATACGCTTGATTACAGCCTGCGCTTTTATGGGACAGGCTCTGGCGGCGTCGACCGCCTGCGCGTTCCAGTTGATGATCCCCGCAGCACGGCCCCTGGACCTCCTATCGACATGGGCTTCCATGACTTCGTACTCGAATGGTGGATGAAGGCCGAGCCCGGCGCGAACAGCGCCCCAGAGATCACCTGCGGCGCCAACGACAATTGGAAACAGGGCAACATCCTTTTCGACCGCAGCCGCTCCACGGGGACGAACGAATGGGGCGTCTCCATCACCAGCGGGATAATCGCCTTCGGCGTGACCGGATCTTCGGGCTCCGCGCGCACAATCTGCAGTCAGACCCGCGTCGACGATGGCGCTTGGCACCACATCACCATCCAACGAAACCGCTTCGATTCCACAAGCGGAATCTACGCGGATGGGCAGCTCTGGCTGTTTGTGGATGGGGTCCTGCAGACGACGGAAATCGGCCCGACGGGGGATATCAGCTACCCGGATGACGCCCTCCCGGGCTCCACCTGCCCGGATGGCGTCTGCGCGGATGACGGCTATTTGATCGTTGGCGCTCGGAAATATGATCAGGGATCCGCCTTCTCAGGGTGGATCGACGATGTGCGTGTCTCCTGGTGGCTACGCTATCTTGGCAATTTCATACCCCCCAGCGAGCCTCACCCTCAAGATGGGTATACGGTGTCTCTTCATCGCTTCTCCGAGGGCACCGCGGAAACCATCTACGATACCGGCGGCTACGATGGAGGCACAAGCAACGGTTCCCTCGCTGTAGGAGGCGTGCCCGCAGGCCCTGCCTGGAGCGGTGACACGCCTTTTGGGCTATTCTCCACGCCGACGCCCACACCCACGTCTTCGCCGACCCCCGTCACGCCCCCGGCCAC
>CAZQDE010000250.1:0-1025 GCA_964591485.1 uncultured Anaerolineaceae bacterium
GCAGGGCATCATCCCGGGCGGGAGATCATGCCCCGGCTCCACTTGCATCCAGTGGGGTGGCGCCTCCAGCGAGAGCCGCGCCTATATCAGGCCGACGCAAGCGTCCCCCGCCGGGGAGGCGCTCAGGGTCTGGCGGTAGGTGTAGGCTTGCCCGTCCCAGCCATAGACGTCGGTAGATTCGGCCGCCGGGCCGTAGCTGGCCAGGATCTCGACCAGGCCGTCGCCGTCCACATCGTCCAGGCGCACGCCCTTCTCGCCAAAGGCCTCCTGCCCGTCAAAGTAGCCGCCGCGGGGGCGCAGCAGGCCATAACCCGCCTTGGACCATACAACGATCTGCAGGGTCTCTCCGGCGGCGCCCATGGCCTGCAGGCACAGCACCTCCGGCCGGTCGTCGCCGTTGATGTCCCGCACCTCCATACTTTCGGCGCGGTCGCCGGCCAGGGCCTCGCTGTGCCAGGCCAGCTCGTGGCCGGCCACCGCCTCCGCCGATGTGCTGGGGGTCAGCACCAACAGGTTCAGAGCATCATACCCCAGGCGGTCGGTCAACCCCCCGAAGCCGGCCAGGAAGATCCGTTCCGCGGCGCCATCCCCGTCCAGATCGCCCGAAGCCTGGTGGAGCAACTCCGCCGAGTCGGGCAGGAGCTGGGTGGGGTCATCCGCCGATTCCTGGATGGGCGGCGTGGGCGGTGCGTCGAGGTCGAAGGGGAAGGTGGCGACGATGTTCGGCCCGCCGGGTTGATAGGCGCGCAGCATGTATTGCACGCCCGGGCGGAGAGCCTCGCCTTCCGGCAACGGGGTCGCCAACTCCCAAGCTCCTTGGCGCACGGGCGCGCAGACATCCATCGGCCACCAGGCTTGCGGCACGCCGTCGGCCCATAGTTCGGCGCTCACGCAGGCGCCATCGGGTAGGGTGCTCTTGCCCCGGACGACGATGGTCGTTTCGCTCACCTCCACCCCCTCGATGGTGATACGGCCGGTGGGCGGTTGGCCGGCCTGGTCAGGCACGGCCACGACCCGCCCGGCGC
>CAZQDE010000251.1:0-1015 GCA_964591485.1 uncultured Anaerolineaceae bacterium
ATGGCAGTCGGCGATAGCCCTAGCAGCACGCTTGCGAGCACAGCCCGCCCCAGGCCCAGTCGCCTCCGCAGGAGCAGCGGACAGAGGGCCAGTCCGATGCCGGCCAACGCCGGCACGAGTCGAGCCAGCCCATCGCTCGTCCCAAACAGATGGAAGAGCATCGCAGTCATCACTTCGTAGGCGGGACTGCGGGGTGGCTGCGCATTCCCTGGGTGCCAAAATGCGGAGGCATCTGGCGTCAGCACAGCAGCATTAAGCGCCTGAGAGGCCTCGCCCTCCCCAAGCATAGGGTGTCCGAGCCCTATTAGTCGCACAGCCGCGGCCAGCACGATCACCAGGATTACTGAGAGGGTGTAAGTCCTGACGGATCTGGCTTCATCACTCATGGCAGGCCACCTTCGGGCATGGCATAGATCGCGACCGCCTCATTCTGGAATACACGCTCGAGAAAAGCATCAAATTTGCTCTCGAAAATGGGCCGGTATGCGCTTCTTTCCAGCTCACCCACATACACATAACGGATACCATACGTCTCAAGAATTGCCCGCGTCTCCGGCCAATCTGTCGATTGGTAAAGCGTTCGAATATCCGCCTCCCGGTTGCCCATCTCGCGCGCCCCGCCTCTCCATTGGCTCTCATGCCCTGGCCACCCTAGAACCGTAGGGAAACCGGTGTGCACCGACACACGTCCATAGTAGGTGTAGCTCCCGCCGATCGCTTCGGCCACCACTCCGGGCTCCAGATTCGCATTCATCCAGCGGATGGCCTCCCGGTCGCTGGGCAAGGTGTAGCTCGGATGGAGCGCGCCGTTAAGCGTCCGGCCTTCGGGTGGATTGAACCCATTGGTCTTGGTCCAAGTGGCCAACACAGGGTAAAGCAGGCCGGCGGCCAGGGGAAGCAGGATCAGGATCTGAACCGGAATCCAGCGCCCTCCTCGTCGCTCCAGAAGCTGCGCAGCGGCATAGGCCGCGGCCAGTCCCCAAAGGATCCAGGCCGCGAAGTAGAACTTGAAGAT
>CAZQDE010000252.1:0-1010 GCA_964591485.1 uncultured Anaerolineaceae bacterium
TCGTTCACGGAAAGCATCTGCAGGTAGACGGTGGCATAATCCCAGAGAGAATCATCGTCTCTCACGCGATATTGGAATGAATCCGCTCCAGCATAATCCGGCGTGGGCAGGTAATTGAACGCCCCGTTGGCCAGAAGGCTCAGATTACCAAAGGCGGGCGTCGCAACGGGTGTGATGTCCACAACCAGTGTCGGCGTGGTTCCTGGCGTGACATCGGGATCACTATCATTCGCCAGCAACCCCGTAGAGGCGAATTCGGAGATGGGCGTACCTTCGTTGGTCGTATACGAATCGTTTAGAGCGATCGGCGCATCGGCCACTGGCGTGACTGCGATCGTAGCCAGCGCCGCGGAACAGCTTCCCCCGCCATCACAGGCCTGATATCGGAAGGAATCCAACCCATTCCAATGAGGGGTGGCAAGGTATGTGAAAGATCCATCCCCTTGAAGCGTCAGGGCCCCGTACTGAGGCGTCTCAATGACCGATGCCGTCAGCGTATCCCAGGGATCATCGACATCATTGGCCAAGATTCCAGGCGCGGGGGTCGTAAGCGGGATATCTTCATCTGTGAAATAGGAATCATCATTGGCCACCGGCACGCCAGTGGGCGTGAAGGTCGGCGTGGGCGTGTAGACATAAACACGCTCGACGTTCACGGCTGTTTCGAAGCTTCCAGGAGCCCCCACCGCACTGACACGGTTCTCATAGACCTCGCCAGCGGGGGCGAAGCTCACGTCGGCCTCAAAGATGAAGCGCCGGAAGTGGCCGCGAGGAATGTATTCGTTCACGGACCAGCGGATCTCGGTGCCTCCCGGAGTGACCGTGCATGTCGGCATGCAGCTCCCTGACCGGTAGGTCATCCCGCTCGGCAGCCAATCGATTACCTCCGCCAGATGCGCGTCCACCGGGAAGCCGAAGTTAATCACGTAGATATTGAAGCGCACTACGGAGCTCCCCGGCGGGATCTCCTGCGGGTTGGCTATCTTCACCGGATACACCAGCGGCGTGGG
>CAZQDE010000253.1:0-1010 GCA_964591485.1 uncultured Anaerolineaceae bacterium
TCATGCAGCAGGGCGCGGTCGATCGCTGACAGCACGAAATCAACCTCCAGGCTCTTGCTAAGCTCGCAGCTGACCGCAAACCGCGAGAACCAATGTGCGGTCAACCGGCCAATCTGGGCATACAGGTCCTCGAGCTGCCGCTCATGGGCTGTTGCTTTGGCCCGCTCCTGGCGGTCATCCCGCTTGAAGAGCTCAGGCAAGCGCTCCAGGACCTGTTTTTTCCAGCGATGCAGTTGGGTGGGATGCACGCCGTACTCAAAAGCCATTTGAGCGATCGTCTTCTCTTCCCGCAGAAACTCGAGCACAGTTTGGGTTTTCTGTTTGGCGGCAAAGCATCCTCTAATGGTCGTTAGTCTAGCTTAATCCTGACGCTTTTCGTGTCCGATTTTCCTTGGCCACCTAATCACCCACCGCTGCACAGGGTGCGCAGTTGGCCGTCGCTGAAGCGCCCAGGTTAGCGGCGCTGCAGGTCCTCAAAGAGCGTTTTGGCTTCCAGTAAAGGGTTGATCACCAGTTTCGCCCGCACCCGCTCCCAAACCTCGGCAAACGGATCTTCTCGTGTCCGCCATGTGCGCTCTACTCTCACTTCACCGGGTAGCTTGCCCAGCTCGCGGTACTTTCGTGCTGTCTTCTCGTCCATGCCCGCCTTCGCCGCCGCACTCGCCATCGTCATCTCGCTGGCCATCAGCTTCCAAAGCATCCTCACCTGTTGATCGGTGGCCATCCAGCCTCCTTTAGTGCATGAGGCCGGATTGTCCCACAGCCCCTACTTTGGGGGAAATCTAATTGTCGTATTTAATTGTCGTCAGGCGGGAGTTCTGATTGTCGCTCATCACATTCGAATGGTCTAACAAGCACTGACATAGTCCACCATCTCTTAAGTTGAACAATGAGGATCAATTCGCAATGACGGAATTGCGTCTGCTCCTTGTGATCTGCAAAACGATCAAGGCAGCCAGGGTTATAAGGTATGGGATCGTGTCGGCAATCTGATGAGGCAGCATCATGCC
>CAZQDE010000254.1:0-1005 GCA_964591485.1 uncultured Anaerolineaceae bacterium
CTCCCGGCGCTGAGAGCCGCCCTGGGCGAGGAATCTCTTGCCATCGACCCCTGGCCGCGCTACGAAGCGACGGGCGTGGCGCTCAAGGGATTTGTCTGGACCGAAAATCTCTACATCGCCGCCGGGCATCGCAGCCAGGACCTGGAGGCGGCCTGGACCCTTGCCAGATTGCTGCTCTCGCCCGAGGTGCAATCGCTCTTGGCGAGCCCTGCCGGCGCCGCGCATCTCCCCGTCCGCGCCGATGCGGAGTTACGAGATTCCCACATGGAGGAGGCCGCTTCGATCGTCCGCTCGGGTATGCCGCTGCCGCTCCATTTCGATGAAGCCAGGATTGGCGAGGCGCTCGAGGTGGCGGCCGAGGATGTGCTGCTGAGAGGGGCCGAGCCGGCCTTCGCTCTGGCCTTGTCGAAGGACCGCTGGGAGGCGGCCGGGGGAAGCGGGCCTTAGGCGCTCTCCTCTATGGATTTCATGAAGGTGTGCGAGATTTTCAGCCGCGTGTACCCTTGGGTTTCGTAGAAGGCGTGCGCCTGCACCCGGCTTTCCCGTGACCGGATAAGAACCTGCTCTAAACGGAGCGAACGGGCCCAGGATTCGGCGGCCTTAAGCAGGGCTTGACCGACACCTTCACCCCGGCATTGCTCATCCACAACCAGCCCGCCGACTTCAGCGTGCGGCACGAGAATGAGCAAGGGACGGATGAAGATATGAATCCAGCCTAGCAACCGGCCAGATTCATCTTCCGCCACGAAGACAGCGTGGTCCCAACGTCGCAGGATGCCTCGAAGGCGTCCTGCGATCGCTTCTGCAGGGTCAGGATAGCCCAGTTGGGCACTCAAGGGCGCCAGGGCGGGGCCGTCTTCGGGCTTGGCGGCGCGAATGCGAATCTTATCCATATCGGTTTCTACGTCCTGTTAGGATAGGCTCAGCCAGCCACATTGTAGGCCTGATTTGGAGCAGGGCGCCACTCAGTGCTTGCATTGTATAATCCAGCGAAGATGCCGTCCT
>CAZQDE010000255.1:0-1000 GCA_964591485.1 uncultured Anaerolineaceae bacterium
AAGGAGTAAATGGTTATGGAAATTAAATTCTGGGGTGTTCGGGGTAGTTTTCCTGTCTGGGGAAAGCAGTTTTCCCGGTATGGAGGACATACTTGTTGTGCTTCTTTGCTTTCTTCCAGCGGCGGAAGGCTGATTATTGATGCCGGCAGCGGGCTGAAGAACCTGGGTGAGGAAATGATGAAGGAGCCGGCCGTTTTGGCCGAGCCTCTTTATTTGTTTTTAACCCATTTCCATCTGGATCATCTTCTGGGATTACCTTTTTTTGCTCCTCTCTACTCAGCCCGGGCGAAGATTATTTTTTATTCTTCCCGTCCCGCTCCCCAGGCTAGGGAATATTTGAGTCGATTGATGGGACCGCCGTTTTTTCCGGTCAGCCTGGCGGAGACACCGTCGCAGAAAGAGTTCCGTCAGATAGAGCCCGGGCAGGAAGTGGAAGTCGGTGATTTCCGGGTTTCGGCACTGGCCCTCAATCATCCCCAGGGCAGCCTGGCCTTTCGGGTGGAAGAGGATCGCGAAGGAGGGGGGGAAAGCAGTATAGTTTGGGCCACCGACACAGAACATCCAGCCGATATGCAACAAGATCCATTGGTTGGTTTTGCCCAGAAGGCGGACCTTCTGATCTATGATGCCATGTTCACTCCTGAAGACTATCCCCGTTATCAAGGGTGGGGCCATAGTACCTGGCTTTACGGGACAAAGTTAGCCCGCGAGGCTCAGGTTAGGAAACTTATCCTGGCGCATTTAAACCCCGATTATGGTGACCGCCGGATTGCTGAAATGGAAAAGCGAGCCCGCGGAGAATTTCCTTCCACCCGGGCCGCCCGCGATAGCCTGGTGATAAAAGTTTAAATAGCCCGTAAGGGGAGGAGGGGGTGGGAGATCTGGATTATCTTTTAAGTAATATTGTTCCGGTAGTTTTTAGAGTGCCGGCGGCGGCCTTTAAAATAAGTTGCCTCTCTTCATTAGTTCTGACCAAAAACGAGGCTATGCCTGCTTCGGC